>NZ_JBSAXD010000033.1:0-97840 GCF_053427715.1 Burkholderia sp. MR1-5-21 | reverse complement strand
TAGCCGCTACAATCCAAACTGTCGATAATTGAGATTATGTCAACTCATATAACCGCCAGAAGTCCAGCATCTTCCTCACATCACGGCATTGAAGCGTGATCCCGCTTCCAAGGACATGGCGTGACCGTGTCATCGCGTATCCGGTCTTTCCGGCCATCCGTAGCACGCGGCAACATACCCACGCGCCGTACGAAACTCGAATGTTTCAGATACGTTCAAGTCGACCCGGATTGTTTTAAATTCGATTATTAATTCACATTCCTCGAACGCCTTGTCATCCGGCATTTCATTTCCTATAAATCACTAGTGCCGAATCGACCGAGAATGAAAAAAGCGACGCTCAAGAATTTCGATTTTCCGATGGACGTCACCTGACCTATCCGAAGAGTCATGGAAATCGGCAATTGTTCATGGCGCAGTGACATTTCAAGATCCCGGCACCCATGAATTGGAGCCAGTACGCCAATAGAAGGAAATGGAATGCCGGGCATTCAATGATCCAACGCTCCGGCATGTCCCGATCGACGCGGTGGTGACCACTGTCGTTGTCCGGCACCATCACGACCGATCCGCCATCGCCCAGCCGTATCGGAGAACCACGGAATTCGCCGGCATTGCGGCCTTCGACGATGCCGGCGCTCCATGCGTCCGAAGCGCATGAGGCCGTTACTCGAAGGAACGGGGAAACATCCAACCTCTTCTAGGTTAAGGTGAAAAAATGAATCTCAATCCGATTGAAAGCAAGCCACACGGGACCTTTGCCGAATTCGCCAACACTGCCCCTTTTTCCGCCGCCGCGGTCGACAGGTTCAAAATGGCGCTCTATCACGACGGCGTCCAGTTGGGTTGGCTTGGCCAAAACGGCGGCGAATGGGCCGTTCTCGTCGATTCCGCCGCGAAAGCGTTGACGCTCGAACAATATCCCTACAACGGCGTTACGTATTACCGGATCCAAGGCACCAGTCGATATCTGTCCGTCAGCAACAACGCCTACGTCGGGTTCTATAACTGGATAGGCGCACGCGGATGGACGCGCCAGGGCTCGATTTTGATTTCCGATTTCAATCAGCAGAAACTGTCGCTCTATTCCAAAGACAACGCGTATCTGTATGCGTGGGATGCGTACACCGTGCTCGATGTGGGTTTCGACGCGCCATAACGCACGACGATTCGACTGCCGGCTTGAGTTCCCGGCCTCCACAGCGCAGGAAGCGGGCGTCCCCCCCGGCAACACGGGCGGGATGCCTGCCGGGTTGCGCCATTCGTATTCATCCCACCAGCAAAAATGGGGAAGCACGATGACCTTCAAGATTCTCAGTTGCGATGGCGGCGGTATCCGAGGGTTGATCACCGCCCTGCTCATCCAGGACCTCGACCAGCGCAGCCGGATCATCGCGAGAGCGGACGGCTTTGCCGGCACATCCACGGGCGGCCTGATCGCCCTGGGGCTGGCGCGCGGCGCATCCATTTCCGAGATCGTCGATATCTATAGGACGAAGGGTTCGGTGATCTTTCGGGAAAACGGAGCGTGGCTGGCACAAAAGCCGGCACTCGAACAGACCAACGTCCTGGCGGGACCCGGCGTGTTCGAATGCCAGTATGTCAACACCGGGCTACAGGAGATCGCCAAGTCGCTGGTCGGAAACAGCAAGCTGGCCGATCTGTCCCGCTTCGTCGCGATCAACTCGGCGCGCCTGTGGAGTCCACCGACAAAGAGCTGGGCGCCGTGCACCTTCTCCAACGGAAACGGCAACGCCTATCGCGACATCAGCATATTCGACGCCGCACTTGCCACATCGGCCGCGCCGACGTATTTCCCGCCGTACGAAATCGCAGGGCTCGGCTATTTCGCCGATGGCGGCGTATTCGCGAACAATCCTTCCGTGTCCGCCATTGCCGAGGCGCTGGCCAGCCGTCGCGCAGGCAATCTGGGCGATGTGCGCCTGCTGTCCCTTGGCACCGGAATCAGCCCCGAGGGCATTCCCCCGAACGCTGTCGGCAACCCGTTGACCTGGGGCGTTTCGAAATGGCTGTGGCCGCTCGAAAGCGGGAACGTACCGGCAGCAGCCCTGCTCGGGCTGACGATCGATACGACGTCGACGATCGCCGCACAACAGGCCGCGCAGATATTGAACGACAACTACCAGCGCGGAAATTTCGTGCTCGGTCAATCCGTCGGGCTCGACGACTGGCAAAAGGCGTCGGAACTGGAGAGGGAAACCCAGGCGTACATGAGATCCGCCGAGTGGCAGCGCGTTTGCCAGTGGGTAGAACAATACTGGCGCTGATCGCGCATCGATAGCCACGCTGCTTCGCGATGCTTCCGTTAGCTTGCAGATGTCAGTTTCCGGCGCGCCGGAAGCCCTCGAGCAGTCGAAGCCCGATCGGAAACAGACTTCTGCAGACTAACGGGGCACGGCCGCCACCGCGCCCAATCACTCCCCAACCGTCTCCGCCTGACGCGCATCGCGCCTCGCCATCGTCACTCGCCGGCCACGCCGGCCCACGGACGCGACCACACGAAACGCGACCGGCGCGAACACGAGCCCGAGCACCGTCGCAGCAAGCACGCCCCCGAACGCGCCGGTGCCGATCGAGCGACGGCTTTCCGCGCCCGCGCCCGTCGCGAGCACGAGCGGCACGACGCCGAGCAGGAACGCCATCGACGTCATCACGATCGGCCGGAAACGCGCGGCGGCCGCGTCGACCACCGCCTGCCGCAGCGGCACGCCGCGTCCGACGAGATCCCGTGCGTACTGGACGATCAGGATCGCGTTCTTCGCCGACAGCCCGATCACGGTGATCATCCCGACCTTGAAGTACACGTCGTTCGGCATGCTGCGCACGAGCGCCGCCGCAATCGCGCCGACCATGCCGAGCGGCACGATCGTCAGCACGGACAGCGGAATCGTCCAGCTTTCGTACAGCGCCGCAAGCGCCATGAAGACCGCGAGCACCGACAGCGCGACGAGAAGCGGCGTTTGCCGCGCCGCGACCTGCTCCTCGCGCGCCGCGTCGACCCAGTCGTAGCCGATCCCGGTCGGCAACGCGGCAGCGAGCCGCTCCAGTTCCGCCATCGCCGCGCCCGAGCTGGTGCCGGTCGCCGCCCTGCCGCTGATGTCGAGCGACGGATAGCCGTTGTAGCGATTCAGCATCACGGGGCCGATCGTCCAGTGCGGCGCGGCGATGGCCGACAGCGGGACCATGTCGCCGGTCCGGTTCGGCACCGTCAGCGCCATCAGCTGCGCGTCGGTCGCGCGCGCGGCCGGATCGGCCTCGATGATCACGCGGCGCATCCGGCCCGACGCCGGGAAATCGTTGATGTAGTTCGAGCCGAACGTGCCGCCGAGCAGGCCAGTGATCCGCTCGAACGGCACGCCGAGCGCATACGCCTTCGCGCGATCGACATCGAGTTCGATGCGCGGTGCGTCCGGCAGGTCCTCGGAATGCACGGAGGCAAGCGCCGGGTCCGCCTTCGCGCGTTCGGACAGCTGCTCGCGAGCCGCCTTCAACGCGTCGAGCCCGACGCCGCCCCGATCCTCGAGCCGGAACGTGAATCCGTCCGCGTGCCCGATGCCTTGCACCGACGGCGGCAGCGCCGCCTCGACGTCGCCGTCGAGGATCGTGCCGAAGCGCTCGTTGAGGCGGTCGCGCAACGCGATCGCGTCGACGTCGCGCTGCGCCCAGTCCTTCAGCTCGACGAACGCCATCCCGACGTTCTGCCCACTGCCCGCAAAGCTCCAGCCGATCACGCTCGTCACGTTCGCGATCGCCGCCTCCGCGTGCAGGATCGCTTCGACGCGGTCGACGACCGCAAGCGTGCGCTCCTGCGTGGCGCCGGCCGGCAACTGGATCATCACCTGCAGCTGTCCCTGGTCCTCGGTCGGCAGGAAGCCGCCCGGCATCATCCAGTACAGCAGTCCGCACGCGGCCACGAGCGCGGCGTAGACGGCCACGACGACGCCGGTGCGGCGCACCGCGAACACGGTGACGCGACGATAGCCGGTCTCGGCACGCGCGAAGGCCGCGCCGAAGCGGTCGGCCAGACGCGCGCCGAGGCCGCGCCGGCGTGCGCGGCCTGCAACGCCGTCGTGACGCGGCAGCGGCTTCAGCAGGTTCGCGCACAGCGCAGGCGTCAGCGACAGCGCCATGAACGACGACACGAGCATCGACGCAATCATCGACACCGCGAACTGCCGGTAGATGCCGCCGACACTGCCCGGGAAGAACGCCATCGGCACGAACACGGCAGTCAGCACCGCAGTCACGCCGACGATCGCCCCGCCGATCCGCTTCATCGCACGGCGTGTCGCATCGCGCGGCGACGCGCCCTCCTCCATCACGCGGTGCACGCTCTCGACGACGACGATCGCATCGTCGACGAGGATGCCGATCGCCAGCACGAGGCCGAACATCGTGAACACATTGATCGACAACCCGAACGCCCACATCGCGACGAACGCACCCATCAGCGTGACGGGAATCACGACGGTCGGCACGAGCGTGTAACGCAGGTCGCGCAGGAACAGCCACATCACGCAGAACACCAGCACGACGGCCTCGACGAGCGTCAGCACGACTTCCCGGATCGCGATCTTCACGAAATGCGCGCCGTCGAACGGAATCTCGACCGCGACGCCGGGCGGCAGCGTCTTCGACAGCTCGGCGAGCCGCGCGCGGATCGCGTTCGACGTTTCGAGCGCGTTGCCGCGCGGGCCGAGCTGGATGCCGACCGTAGCCGCCGGCTTGCCGTTCAGCCGCGAATAGAACGAATAGTCGTCGCGGCCGATTTCGATGCGCGCGACGTCGGCAACGCGCACCGCCGAACCGTCCGGCTTCGACTTCAGCACGATCCGGCCGAACTCCTCCGGCGACGCGAGCTGCCCCTTGACGATGATCGACGCGGTGAGCTGCTGGCCGCGCACGAACGGCGCATCGCCGATCGCGCCGGCCGTCACCGTCGCGTTCTGCGTGCCGATCGCCGCGATCACGTCGTCGGCGCCGAGATCGTATTCGCGCAGCTTCTGCGGATCGAGCCAGACCCGCAATGCTTCATCGGCGTCCCACTGCTCGGCCGCGCCGACGCCCGGCGCTCGCTTGAGTTCGCGCAGCACGTAGCGGTTCAGGTAATCGCCGAGCTGCGCGGAATCGCGCGTGCCGTCGGTCGACGTCAGCGTGACGAGCATCAGGAACGTGTTCGCCGCCTTGAACACGCCGATCCCCTGCTGGACGACCTGCTGCGGCAGCCTCGGCTCGACCTGCTTCAGCCGGTTGTTCACGTCGACGAGCGCGATGTCCGGATCGGTGCCGGGCGCAAACGTCACGTCGATCTCGAGGTCGCCGTGACCGTCGCTGCTCGTCTCGTAGTACAGCAGCCCGTCGGCGCCGTCGAGGCTTTCCTCGATGATGCTGCCGACGTCGCCGTCGACCGTCTCCGTCGACGCGCCCGGATACGTCGTGGTGATCACGACCCGCGGTGGCGCGAGGCGCGGATATTGCGCGATCGGAAGCTGCGGAATCGCGAGCACGCCCGCGACGACGATCGCGAGCGCGACGATCCACGCGAAGACGGGGCGGTCGATGAAGAATGACGGCATTGGCGTACGGTGAACGGTGGGTCAGCGGATGGCCAGCGGCCCGGCAGCGCATACGGCCGCGCTGCGCGCACGGCGCATCGAACCGGCGGGACGCCGCATCGTGACTGAGGACGTCATCGCGCTACAGCGTCAGCTCGAACGATCGCGCGAGCAGGCCCGGCACCTTCGCGCCTCCTGTCGCGCGCTCGCCGTACGTGCTGTCGTTCGCGAGCAGCGCCGGCGTCGCGCCGAGCTGTTCGAGCTCCGGGCCGAACAGCCGGTAGAAGCTGTCGTCGAACCGCATCGCATCGACCGGCGCGACGATCTGCCCGCGTTCGACCCAGAACGTCGCGAAACGCGTCATGCCCGTCATCCGGCACGCGATCGGGTCCGAGAAATTCAGGTACCACAGATTGCCGACATAGAGTCCCGTGTCGAGCGCCGCGAGCACATCGGCGTCGGCAAGCGTGCCGCCTGCGATCGACAGCGACTGCGGCGTTTCGTCGTCGCCGGCGCCGTTCGGCACGAGCCCGTGCTCGCGCGCGGTGCGCGCGCATACGAGTTGCCCGGCGCCCCGCCCCGCGACGACGAGCGGCACGCTGTCGCGCCGATAGCCGTCCGCGTTGAACGCCGGCGCGATGCCGAGCGAGAAATCCTCGGCGATCGACACACGCGGGTCGAGCGCGACGTCGCCCGCATAAAGCCGGTGCAGCGGGCTGCGTGCGCTCGCGTGCGCGCGCGCCGAAAAACCGCTCCAGCCGAGCAGGCTCGTCATCTCGTTGACGGCGTCCGGCGCGAAATAGGCGCGGTAGCGTCCGGGGGTCAGCGTTTTCGGCGTGCGCCCGAGCACGGGCAGCCGCGCGGCGGCCGCGTCGACCTTCGCCGCGAACGCCGCGTCGCTCCAGTCGTCGCCCGCATAGACGGTCTTGATCGCGCGGCCGCTCGGGTCATACAGCGACCAGCTGAAGTCGAAGTTCGCGACCTCGTACCAGCCACGGCTGCCGGTCGACGACGCGAAGCCGCGCACGAGCGTGCCGCCCGCATGGAAGCCGACGAAGTCGAGCCCGCGCGCGCATTCGGCGACGACCCGCGCGAGCCCGTCCGCATCGGGCAGGCGGCCGGCGCGGCGCGTCTCCAGTTTCCAGGCCGACGTGTCGAACAGCAGATGCGGATCGTCCGGCGCGTCGCGCAGCCCGGCGCGCAACACGGCGAGCGCCGCCGCGAGTTCGGGCAGATCGGCAGCCGGATCGCCGCAGACGGTCAGCGACGAGCGCGCCTGCCGCGCGCCGTCGACGAGCCGCACGGCAAGCCGCCCCTGCGTGACGCGCCCCGTCTGGCGAATCCTGCCGCCATTGAAGCGCACGAAGTCGGAGGTTTCGCCGGAGAACCCGAGCAGCACGGTTTCGGTGGGCGTCGTCAGCCGCTCGGCCTCGTCGGCGAGCCGGGTGAAATGCGCATGCCAGTCGATCCCGCCGCTTTGCGCCGTCGTATCGAATCCCGTCATCACGCGCCTCCGAATACGTCGACGTCGGCGAACACGCAGGCCGGCGACGCATGGCCGACGCGGATGATCTGCGCCGGCTCGCCCTTCCCGCAGTATGGCGTGCCGTAGATGCCGAACGTGCTGGCGTCGCCGACCGCGCGCAGGCTGCGCCAGAACTGCGCGGAGATGCCGCGGTAGTTCGGGCGCTTGACGACCTGCGTGAGCCGGCCGTTCTCGATCAGTTGCCCGAATTCGCAGCCGAACTGGAATTTGTTGCGGTGGTCGTCGATCGACCAGGACGTGTTGGTGCGCATCAGGATCCCGTGCTCGATGCCCGCGATCAGTGCGTCGAGCGGCTGGTCGCCGGGCTCGACGTTCAGGTTCGCCATCCGGTCGATCGGCGCCCGGTTCCAGTTCGACGCGCGCGAGTTGGCGACGCCCGGCAGGCCCGCGCGCTGCTGCGACAGCGCCCCGCCGAGCAGCCGCTCGAGCACGCCGTTGCGGATCAGGTACTGCTTGCGTGCGGGCGTGCCGTCGTCGTCGAACGCATAGGATGCGGCCTCGGCGACCGGCTCCGGATCGAACGTGACGTTCAGCAGCGGCGAACCATACTGGTATTGGCCGATCATCTCCGGCTTGACGAAGCTCCATCCGGCGAAGTTGCGCTCGTCGCCAAGGATCCGGTCGAGCTCGAGCGGATGGCCGATCGACTCGTGGATCTGCAGCATCATCTGGTCCGGCATCAGCAGCAGGTCGCGCCGGCCGGACGGGCAGTTCGGCGCAGCGAGCAGTTGCAGCGCCTCGTCGGCGACGCGCGCGCCGGCGCCGTCGAAGCCGTAGCGCGCGAGCACGTCGACGCCGCCCTGCGCAAGCGTGCCCGATTGGCCGAGCGAACGCACCTGCGTGTCGCCGTCGCCGTGCGCGACGGCTTGCAGCTCCGGCATCAGGAAGCGGAACCGCTGGTCGATCCGCACGCCGTCGCTCGTCACATAGAACTGCTCGGTGTGCGTGACCATCACGCTCGCGGTGCGCTCGACGATGCGCGCGTCGAGATTCGCGGCCGCGCATTCATGCGCGAGCCGCTCGATCCATTCGGCGCGGGACGGCAACGCGCTGTCGACGCCCGGCGACGCATACGTGCCGCCCGCGTGCGGACGCGCGGCGTGCCGATGATCGACCAGCGACCACGGCGCGCTCGCCTTTGCACGCGCCGTCGCGACATCGAGCGCCGCCTGCAGCCCGGCCGCGGACAGGTCGGCCGTCGCCGCGTAGCCGGCGCCCGCGCCGGCCCAGGCCGTCAGCATCGCGCCGCGTTCGCGCGTGCGCGAATATGGCTGCGCGACATCGTTGCGCACGGCGTGCTCGTCGATCGTCTCGTCGACGATGCGCAGCGACCAGAAATCTGCATCGCTGCGCAACCCTTGGGCGCGCTTCGCCCAGTTCTCGTCAATCATCTGCGCTCTCTTGCAGGCCACGCTCCGGTGCGAGCATCGACGACGCGAGCAGCGCCTGCGTATACGGATGTGACGGCGCGTGAAGCACGTCGAGCGTATCGCCTTCCTCGACCACGCGCCCCGCCTTCATCACGATGACCCGGTGCGCCATCGCGCGCATCACCGCGAGGTCGTGCGTGATGAACAAATAGCTCAGTTTGTACTTCTTTTGCAGATTCGTCAGCAGATTCAGCACCTGCTTCTGGATCGATACGTCGAGCGCGCTCGTCGGCTCGTCGAGCACCAGCAGTTCCGGCTCCACCGCGAGCGCCCGCGCGATCGCGATCCGCTGCCGCTGGCCGCCGGAGAACTCGTGCGGATAGCGCAGCATCGACTCGGCGGGCAAGCCGACTTCCTGCAGCAGCGCGGCGATCCGCGCACGCCGCGCGTCCCCGTCCACCTCGGGCCGGTGCACCGCAAGCCCCTCGCCGACGATCTGCTCGACCGTCATCCGCGGCGACAGCGAGCCGAACGGATCCTGGAACACGACCTGCATCCTGCCGTACAACGTGCGCCGGCCGCGCGTCGTTCGCAGCACGTCCAGCGGCATGCCGTCGATCTCGATCCCGCCGGCCGACGGCCGCTGCAATCCGAGCACGGCCGACGCGAGCGTCGATTTCCCCGAGCCCGATTCGCCGACGATCCCGAGCGTCTCGCCGCGCTTCAGGCTCAGCTTCACGTCGTGCACGGCCCGGAACGTCGTCTTTCCCAACACCGAACGCCAGCCCTTCGCCGCGATGCGGTAATCGACGGCGAGATCCTTCACGTCGAGGATCGTGCGCGCGCCAGCAGCGACCGGCTCGACGGCCCGTTGCGGCGCGCTGTCGAGCAGGCGCTGCGTATACGGATGCTGCGGGTTCGAGAACAGCGCATCGGTCGTGTTCGTCTCCACGAGCACGCCCTTCTCCATCACGGCCACGCGCTGCGCGAAGCGCCGCACGAGATTCAGGTCGTGCGTGATCAGCAGCACGGCCATCCCGCGCGCGGCGGCTTCCTGCTCCTGCAGCTCGATCAGCAGGTCCACGATCTGCTGGCGCACCGTCACGTCGAGCGCGGTCGTCGGCTCGTCCGCCAGCAACAGCCGCGGCCGGCACGCGAGCGCCATCGCGATCATCGCGCGCTGCCGCTGCCCGCCCGACAGCTGATGCGGAAAGCTGTCGATCCGTCGCTCCGGCTCCGGAATCCCGGTGCGCCGCAGCAGCGCGATCCCGCGCTCGCGCGCGTCGCCCGGCCGCAGCCCCTCGTGCAGCCGCAGGCTTTCGGCGATCTGCTTGCCGATCGTGTACAGCGGGTTCAGCGCCGTCATCGGCTCCTGGAACACCATCGCGATATCGGCGCCGCGGATCCCGCGCATCTGCTGTTCGGTCTTCGCGAGCAGGTCCTCGCCGTCGAACAGCATCCGGCCCGACAGTGTCGCCTGCTGCGCGAGCCGCAGGATCGACAGCGCCGTCACGCTCTTGCCCGACCCCGACTCGCCGACGAGCGCCACGCGCTCGCCGCGGCCGATCGACAGGCTGAGCTCCTGCACGGCCACCTTCGCGCCGAAGCGCACCGAAAACCGGTCGATCTGCAGCAATGCGTTCGTCATCAACGCTCTCCGCCGAATGCCGAGCCGCGTGCGCGCGTGTCGAGCGCGTTGCGCAGCGCGTCGCCCATGAACGTCAGCAGCAGCAGCGTCACCACCAGCGCCGCGAATGCCGAGATCGAGATCCACCACGCGTCGAGATTGTTCTTGCCCTCCTGAAGCAGCTCGCCGAGGCTCGGCGTCGGCGGCTGCACGCCGAGGCCCAGGAAATCGAGGCTCGTCAGCGACAGGATCGCCGCGCTCATCCGGAACGGCAGGAACGTGATCACGGGCGTGAGGCTGTTCGGCAGCACGTGGCGCCACATGATCTGCGCATTCGTGAGTCCCATCGTGCGCGCCGCTTTCACGTAGTCGAGCGCGCGGTTGCGCAGGAATTCGGCGCGCACGTAGTCGGACAGCACGAGCCAGCCGAACATCGACAGCAGGATGAACAGCAGCCACAGCGACGGCGTGAAGATCGACGCGAAGATGATCAGCAGGTAAAGGTCCGGCAGCGCGCTCCAGATCTCGATCAGCCGCTGTCCGATCAGGTCGGTGCGGCCGCCGTAGAAGCCCTGCAGCGCGCCGGTGAGCACGCCGACCAGCACGCCCGATACCGTCAGCGCGAACGCCATCAGCACCGACAGCCGGAACCCGTACAGCAGCCGCGCGAGCACGTCGCGACCGAACTGGTCGGTGCCGAGCCAGTTGCTCGCCGACGGCGGCGCCGGATACGGCCGCGACGCGAAGTAGTCGATCGTGTCGAAGCGGTAGCGGTTCGGCGGATAGATCGCGAAGTTGCCGCCGGACTCGATTTTCGTGCGGATATACGGATCGAGGTAGTTCGTCTTCGCCGGGAAGTCGCCGCCGAACTCGGTCTCCGGATAGTCCTTCACGATCGGAAAGTAATAGTGCCCGTCGTAGCGCACGATCAGCGGCCGGTCGTTCGACAGCCCGTCGGCGCACAGACTGAGCGCGAACAGCGCCGCGAAGATCACGAGGCTCCAGTAGCCGAGCGGCTGCGCGCGAAAACGCTGCCACGTGCGCCGCCACGGCGACGGCGATGCCGCACAGGCGGCGCACGCCTGGTCAGTGGTCCAGGCGGCTGAATTGGATGCGGGGGTCGACGAGGACATAGCAGACGTCAGCAATGAGTTTGGTCAGCAGGCCGATGAGCGTGAACAGGAACAGCGAGCCGAGCACGACCGGGTAGTCGCGGCGGATCACCGAGTCGTACGACAGTTGCCCCATGCCGTCGAGCGAGAACAGCGTCTCGATCAGCAGGTTGCCGTTCAGGAACGCGCCGACGAACGCCGCCGGCAGCCCGGTCAGCAGCGGAATCGCCGCATTGCGCAGCACGTGCTTCCACAGCACGTCGCGCTCCGGCGCGCCCTTCGCGCGCGCGGTCAGCACGTACTGCCGGCCGATTTCCTCGAGGAACGTGTTCTTCGTCAGGATCGTGACGATCGCGAAATTGCCGATCACCGACGCCGTCACCGGCATCACGATGTGCCACAGATAGTCGAGCGCCTTGCCGACGAGCGTCAGCTCGTCGAAGTTGTCCGACGTGAGCCCGCGCATCGGGAACACCTGCCAGAACGTGCCGCCGCCGAACAGCATCAGCAGCAGCACGCCGAGCACGAAGCCCGGGACCGCATAGCCGGCCAGCACCATCACGCTCGTCGCGGTGTCGAACCGGGAACCGTTGCGCACCGCCTTCGCGATGCCGAGCGGCACCGACACCAGGTACGTGAGGATCACCGTCCACAACCCGAGCGTGACCGATACGGGCAGCTTCGAGCGGATCACCTCCCACACGCTTCGATGCGCGTAGTACGACTGCCCAAGGTCGAACGTCGCATAGCTCTTCAGCATCAGCACATAGCGCGCGAGCGGCGGCTTGTCGAAGCCGAACTGCTTGCGGATCTGCTCGATCTGCTGCGGGTCGACGCCTTGGCTGCCGTGATAGCCGCCCGAGCCGCTGCCCGCCTCGCCACCGCGCGCTCCGCCGTGGCGCAGCTGCGTCAGCACCTGCTCGACCGGCCCGCCCGGCACGAACTGCGTGACCACGAACGTGATCGTCACCACCCCGATCAGCGTCGGAATCATCAGCAGCAGCCGTCTGAGTATGTATGCCAGCATCGTTGCCCCCCGTCAGGCCGCCGGGCCTGGATTCGCCGCCGGCTTGTTCGCCGATTCAGCCGGCGGCCGCTTCAAGTACCAGTAGTCGACGATCCAGTCCTCGTAAAGATAGGAAGCCGGCACGATCCGCGGATGATCGAACGTCGACTTGTACGCGATCCGTGCGTTCGGCAGGTAGTACTGCGGCACGAGCACGTACAGGTTGATCAGCACGCGATCGAGCGCGTGCGTCGCGGTCTCGAGATCGTCGAGCGTGTCGGCCGACAGTGCCGCGCGGATCAGCGCATCGACCACTTTCGATTTGACGCCCGGATAGTTTTCCGAGCCGGGCTGCGATGCCGCCGCGCTGCCGAAGCGGCGCGTCAGCTCGGCGCCCGGGATCGTGACGGGCGGATAGATGTACGTCGTCATGTCGTACTGGAAGCTGTCGAGGCGCTTCTGGTAGACCGCGCTGTCGATCTCGTGCATGGTCGCGTGGATGCCGAGCGTCGCAAGCGCCTGGATATACGGCAGGATCAGGCGGTCCATGCCGGGCTGGTCGTCGATGATCTCGATCGTCATCGGCGTGCCGTTCGCGTCGCGCAGCGCGCCGTCGCTGTAGTGCCAGCCGGCGGACGCGAGCAGGTCGCGCGCCTGTTTCAGGTTCTCGCGCAGCGAGCCGGGCGGCAGCGTCGACGGCTGCTTGATCATCGGGCCGAACACCTCCGGCGGCAGCTCGGCGCGATACGGCTCGAGCAGCGCCAGCTCCTTGTCGCTCGGCATCCCCGACGCCGCGAACGGGCTCGCCTCCCAGAAGCTGTTGGTGCGGCGGTACTGGCCGTAGAACATCATCCGGTTCATCCAGTCGTAGTCGAACGCCAGCGCGAGCGCGTGCCGCACGCGCACGTCCTGGAACATCGGCTTGCGCATGTTCACCATGAAGCCCTGCATCTGCGCCGGGCCGTCCGGGAATTCGCCCTTCTTCAGCATCCCGTTGCGGAAGTTCTTGCCGACGTACTTGCGCGCCCACTGCGTCGAGCTGTATTCCATCCGCGCGTCGGTGTCGCCGGCCTTGAACGCCTCGAGCTGCGTGTACTGGTCGAGGTACAGCTTGAACGACACGCGCGCGAAGCGGAACATCCCGCGCCGGGACGGCAGGTTCGCCGCCCAGTAGTGCGGATTGCGGACGTAACTGATCTGCTTGTCGTTCCGGCGCTGCTCGATCAGGTACGCGCCGCTCGCAATGGGCGGCACGGTCGCGATCTGGTCGAACGGCGGCCGCGTGCCGTCCGCGCGCTGCCCCCATTTCGGCGAGAACACCGGCAGGTCGCCCGCGATCAGCGCGGCATCGCGCTCCGGATGCTTGAACTCGAAGCGGATCGTCCGGCGGTCGACGATCACCGCGCGCCGGATGACCGAGAACTGCGCGTTGAACAGCGGCGACGCCTGCGGGCTCGTCAGCGTGTCGAACGAATACTTGACGTCGGCCGCGGTGATCGGGTCGCCGTTCGAGAAGCGCGCGGCCGGGTTCAGGTGGAACGTCGCCGAGCTCCGGTCGGGCGCCACGTCGACGTCGTCGGCGATCAGCGCGTACTCGGACGCGAGCTCGTCCCAGCTGCGCTGCATCAGCGTGTCGAACATCAGGTTCTGGATGTCCGGCGCGGGCGAACCGCGCACGAGGAACGGATTCAGCGAGTCGTAGCTCTGCGCCTCGTTGTAGTTCTCGAAGTTGAGCGTGCCGTCGTCCCGCGCGTCGGGGTTCGCATAATCGAAATGCGTGAAGCCCGGCGGATACTTCGGCTGACCGTATTGCGCGATCGCCGGCACGGCGTGCGCCGCTTGCCCCATCGCGCCGCTGGCGACCAGCACCGCGCAGGCGAACAGAGCGGCTCGCACGCCGTTGCGTACGCCGTTCGGTACGCATGCGCGCGCACGCGTCGCGGGGCGCGCCGATTGCGTCAAACGCGACGTCAATTGCGGCGAGCGACGCGTTTGCGGCATGTGCGGCGTGCGTGGCCTTCGCCACTTCAACAGTCTCATCGTCAGCCTGCCCAGAAGCGCGCCGGTTCGTGGCCTGCGCGCGGTCGATGCCCGTGCCGGACGCATGCCGACGGCGCCGTCGCGGCGCCGGGCGGCCTCGCCCTGCGTTGTGTCCGTGTTCCCGAAGATCGGGTACTGCTGTGCGCCGTCGCGCGTCCCGGTTGCGGGCCGCTGCGGCGCCAGGCAAAAAGAGGCCGCTCCGAAGGGGTGGATTCAGGCAGTGGAGCGGCCTATCGTAAGCCTGTCAGTTCTCCGCGCGCGTCATCAGAACTTGTACGTCGCGCCGATCTGCGCGAAACGGCCGATGTACGAATACAGCGACGTGTCGTACCCGCTCTGGTCCAGCGTGCCGTTCGCGAAGATCGGGTCGTACGGCGGCGTGCGGTTGAAGATGTTGTTGATGCCGCCGTAGATCGTCCAGTTCTTGAACCCGGTGTACGTCATCATCAGGTTGAACTGGCTGTACGAGCCGACCTTCTGCGGCGCCGGCGCGGGCAGCAGGTTCTGCGCGTACGGGCCCGTGAATTCCCACGTCAGCGCGGTATCGAAGCCGTGGTAGTTCCAGTCGAGCGTCGTGTTGCCGCGCCAGCGCGGGAAGCTGCCGCCGAACGGCTGCGTGATCGTGAAGTTGTTGCCCGCACCGTTGACCGGCGTGCCGCCCGGGAAACCGATCTTGTAGCTGTTGATGTACGCCCAGTCGCCCGACAGCGTGACCGTGCCCCAGCCCTTGATCGGCAGGCCCTGGCGGAACGTGCTTTCGAAGCCGTTCGTGTCGAGGTAGCCGAGGTTCTGGTACGGAATCACCTTGTACAGCAGCTGGCCCGTCGTCGGGTCGATCGCGATCTTCGACGGCGCCCCCTGCCCGATCACATTGTCGATGCGGATCTTGTACCAGTCGAAGCCGAAGTCCGTGTAGCGGCTCGGCGACAGCTGGAAGCCGATGTTGAAGTTGCGCGTGCGCTCCGGCGCGAGGTTCGGGTTGCCGACGGTGATCGACGTGTAGTTCTGGCCGGTGGCCGGGTCGACCTGGATGCCGAGCGTCTGCGACTTGCTGTCCTCGACGAACGTCGGTGCGCGGAAGCCGCGGTTGTACGACGTATACAGCGTCAGCGCCTGGATCGGTTGATAGCGCAACGCGAAGCGCGGCGAGAAGGCGCCGCCGACGTCCGTGTAGTGGTCGTAGCGGCCCGACTGGCTGAACGTCAGGTTCTGCAGGATCGGGATGTTGATCTGGTAGTAGACGGCCGCGACGTTGCGCTGGCCATCCACCGTCTCCAGGTCCGGCGTGATGACGGCGCCGCTCAGGTACTCGGAGCCCGGCGTCAGCGTTTCGCTCTGGTGCGTGAACTGCGCGCCGAAGCCGATACCGACGTCGCCCGTCGGCAGGTGGAACAGGTTCGGCGTCGACAGCGTCGCGTCGATCGTATCGAGCTTCGAGATGCCGAGGTTGTTCGCTTCCTGATACAGGCCGTTGAACGCGTTCGGCGTCGCCGCCGGATTCGCGAAATTCAGCGTGCCGTTCTGGTAGATGTTGTTCAGCGCGTTGACGTTCAGCTGGTTCGTGAAGACATTCGACACCGTGCTTTGCGAATGGCTGACCGACGTCGCCCAGTCCCAGTCACCGTACGGCAGCGTGAACGAACCCTTGATGCCCGCGGCCGCGCGCCAGTAGTTGGCCCAGGTCTTCTGCGCGACCGTGTTCGGAAACGCGTACGTGAGCGGCGTGGCCGCACCCGTCGTGTTGTACGGATTGGTCACCGGCACGACCGTGTTGAACGGCGACAGCAGCTGCGTCTGCGGATTCCAGACGAGCGCCGGGTTCTGCGGGTTGCCGATGACGTTGTTCCACAGCCCGTCGTTGGTCGTGGTCGTGTTGTAGCTTTCGAGGAAATCCGCGAACGCCGTCGTCGTGTCGTTGACCTTGAAGTCCGCATGGAGCTTCGCGTTCAGGCGTTCGGTCATCGGCAGGATCGACGTGCTTTCGGCCGTGTTGTACGCGCAGACCGTGCCCGGCGAGCCGGCCGACAGCGAGTTCGATGCCGCCGGGTGGACCGAGCCGCCGAACGGACAGCCGCCGGTCAGTGCCTGCGCGACGCCACCGGGCATGTTCCAGTACGATGGTGCGAGCAGCGAGAGGCCGCCCGGCTTGCCCGTGAAGTCCTGGTCGCGCGTTGAATCGCGGTCGGCGAGCGTGAAGCCGTTCGACTTGTAGTAGCTGAGCGCCGCCGTCACGTTGAAGCGGTCGGAGTTCAGGTCGCCGAAGCCGCCCAGGATGCCGAACTTCGCCGTGCCGTCGCCGTTGCCGGCGTTGATCGCGCTGCCGAGGCTGCCGTCGAGCTGCAGGCCGCGGAAGTTGTGCTTCGTGATGATGTTGACGACGCCGCCGATCGCGTCCGAGCCGTATTGCGACACGGCGCCCGTCTTCACGATTTCGATACGCTCGATGTCGTTGAGCGGCAGCGTATTCAGGTCGAAAAACGAATCGACGCTGTTCGAGAAGAACGCATACGGCGCCACACGCTGGCCGTCGATCATCACGAGCGTGTATTTCTCGGACAGGCCGCGCAGCGCAATGCCGGCGGCGCCGGCCGCAAAGTTGCCCGACTGCCCTTCGCCCCAGCTGTTCGCCGAGTTGGCCGACGCGTCGCGCAGGAAGTCGGTGACGGTCACCGCGCCGCTGGCCTGGATTTCCTTCGGCGTGATCGTCTGCACCTGCTGGAAACCGGTCTTGTCGGACTGCCGGATCAGCGAGCCCGTCACTTCGAACCGCTTGATCTGTGCGACCTTGCCCTGCCCGTTTGCCGCAGGCGCGGCCGGGGCCGCCTCACCGGCAGCCGCGCCGGCCGCCGTGCCGGATGCGGCTTCGGGCGCCGCCGCGCCCGCGGCAGCGGACGTGCCCGCAGTGCCGCCCGTTTGGGCGGCCGTCCCGCCCGCCTGCGCGACGGTCACGGGCGCGCCGTTCGCGACCGCATCCGCGACCGCGACAGCGCCCGGCGCCGGCTGGCTCTGGGCGAACGCCGGCGGCGCCAATACGGCCGTCAGTGCCAGTTCCGCCCAGACTATTCTTTTGATGGCCAACGCCAATGCTCTTTGCTTCATCTTTTCCCTCTCGCTCGTCAGTAAGACCCCACCCGCTGCGCGTCGGAACCTTGTGAACTCCCTCGCGCTTCCTGGGCGCCCGTGTACCGGAACCCGCCATTGCCCCTGCCAACCGCCGTGATGCGAACGGATCGGCCGCAGGGCACAAAGGCCGCGCGGTACTACCGTTCATTTATTTACTTCGCCATACTAATTACTTACATTGAGCGCACTTCTCTTGTCTTTCTGCTTTCTTTCTGATTTTCTGATTCGATGGATCGCGAGTCCGGCATGCGACGTTGACGTTCGCGCGCCGTCCCGCTAGAACAACCGCGGCGTGCCCACCCAGACGATCACGGCCTCTTCGTCGGCCGTGTTGTGCCACGCGTGCGGCATCGTCGATTCGTAATGCGCGGTATCGCCCGCATTCAGCGTGAACGTGCGTTCCTCCAGCGTGAGCGCGACCTGCCCGCGCATCACGTAGAGAAACTCCTCGCCGGCATGCGACGTCACTTCCGACGGCAACTGGCCCACCGGCATCTTGACGAGAATCGCGTCGAGCTTCCGGCCATCCACGAGATTCGTGAGCCGCGCAAACGAGCTGGCCGAGTTCGCAAACTGAAAATACTGCAGTGCATTCGCGCGGCACACCGATCGCGCTTCCGTCGGCGTGTCGATGAAATACTGGACCGTCACGCCCAGCGCCTTCGCGATCCGGACCAGCGACGTGATCGACGGCGTCGCGCGGCCGCGCTCGACCTGCGACAGGAACGGCTTCGAGATACCCGCCGTCGCAGCCGCTTCATCGAGCGTAAGCTTCAGGCGCTGCCGCAGCGCCCGAATCTTGTTACCTAGCGAAACGGCGACAAGCACCGACTCATCGGGTGGCAAAACCATGGAAAGACGGACCCTCGCAGTCGAAATCGATTTGATGTCGGCGAACCTTGCCCGATGCCATGCGATGGCCGACCCGACGCGATTCCCGGTGCGATTTCCGGCCGCCTTTCGCCGCCGGGCGCACGCGGGGCGCTGCGCGAAGCGGTTCCCCCGCTTCGCGTCTGCCCGGCCAGCATCCATTTCATTCGGTTTACTAACTAACAAGGCTGCCCCTTTTCCTCGTCCGGCCTGACTGCCATGCGATAGCGCTGCCACGCGGCGCGCCCGCTCGGCGTGCTTCGCGTCCCGTCAACGCCACGCGGTATCGCGCTCGTCAGCCAAGCCAGCGTCGCACGCCGTCGCTCACGCCTGCGCTACCTGGACGCAACCGCGGTCCAGAGCTTCGCCAGATCCCCGGATCCGTCCGCGCCCTTCACCGTGCGCAGCACCTGTACCGCACACACCTTCTCGCCTGCCACGTAGTACGCCTCGCCGAGCCTCAGCCGGGCCGCGTCGGGATGCTCGAGCCCGCCCTTCGCAATCGCCTGCTCCATCATCGACAGCCCCTGTTTGGCCTGTCCGGCAAAGACGAGGTTCATGCCTGCGTCGATCGGCGCAACCGGGTTCGCGGCGTCCGCGCCCGGTTGTGCGCGCTTGGCGGCGAGCACCTGCAGCCGCTTCTCGCGGTCCGCCTGCGCATCCTTGCCCAACACGCCGGAGGCGAACCCCTGGTCGATCACCTGCTTGCCTTCAGCGGGAGACCCCGCCACCAGCGCGAGCTGCGTCATCTCCATATAGGCGTCGGCCGTCGTCAGCGAGCCCGTCGCCCTGCGCAACCGGAAGATGTCGAGATCCAGCGACGACAGATATCCGGGGCTACCGCGAATCGCCGACACCATTTCGTCCCAGTACGCGGGGCTCGGGTGGTACGCAACCAGCAGGCCGAGCGCGCGACGGTACGCGTTGCCGTCCTTCACCTTTTGCGCGCACGTTGCAAGCATCTGCAACTGCCCTTCGTCCGGCGCGTGTCCGCCATTCACCTGCGCATCCGTGCTCGCCTTCAGCTGGCTCACGACCTGGGCGCAGTCGTTCGACAGGTAGTACGACTGCGTGAGCAGCGTGCGCATTTCCGGATCCGTTCCGCCGGCCTTCAGGTAGCGCTGCGCGGTCCGGATCGCCAGCGGGTAGTTCTTCTGCTGGAAGTAAATGCCCGCCAGCGCCGCCGTCGTCCGCTGCTCGTCCTCGGCCGACAGCCGCCCCGAATTCAGCACGGTCTCGTACGCCTGCGCGGCCGTGCCGGTGTCGCCGGCCGCCATCGCCGCGGCACCGCGCATTTCTTCCACCATGTAGGTTTCGTACGGCGTCCGGTTGGGCACGGCGGCCGCTTGCGCGATCTTGCCGAGCGCGTCACGGTACTTGTGCGCACGGTACAGCTCCTGTGCCGCCGCCAACGGCTTCGCCACGTCCGGCCGCAGCGCGTCCGCCGGGAACGCCGGCCGGCCGAGCATGCACACCGCGCCGAGCGCCGTCAGCGCCATCATCCGTTTCCATCGTCGCTGGTTCATCGGCTCGCCTGTTTCGTCATTGCATGAACTGCTCGTTTCCGATCAGGCCGATCTTCGTCGCGCCCACGCGTTGCGCGGACGCCAGTACGGCCGCCACGTCCTTGTACGGCACCAGCTTGTTCGGCCGCAGATGGATCTCGGCCTGCACGGGTTCGGCCGCCACCTGCGTCAGCTTCGACTCGAGCGCCGCGCGGTCCGGCACCGGTGCGCCGTTCCACGTCGTCGTGCCGTCGAAGTCGATGTCGATCTGCACGACTTCCGGCGGCGTCGCCGGCGGCGGCGGATTGCCCACCGGCAGGTCCATCTTCACCGAATGCATCTGGATCGGGATCGTGATGATCAGCATGATCAGCAGCACCAGCATCACGTCGATCAGCGGCGTGGTGTTGATGTCGACCATCACGTCCGGTTCTCCGCCGCCTCCGCCCGAAGGCACGTTCATTCCCATTCTTGACTCCTGTCGATCAGAGTTGGCGCTTCAGCGCTTGCTCCGCTCCCATCCCAAGCTAGCCGCCGCGCGCCGGCGGTTCCGTAATGAATGACAGCTTCGCGATCCCCGCCCGCTCGCACATCGTGACCACCCGGCCGATGAACTCGTAGCGCGTGTTCTGATCGCCCCGCACGTGGACGCTCGGCTGCGGCTGCTGCTGCGACACGTCCTTCAGCTTCGCGAGCAGCGTCGGCCCGTCCACCAGCTGCTCGCCCCAGAAGAAGTCGCCGTCGCGGTTCACCGCGATCTCGATGCTCTTCGGCGTGGTCTGCAGCGGCTGTATCGTCTCCTTCGGAAGCTGAAGCTGGATCGTGTGCGTCACGACCGGAATCGTGATCAGGAAGATGATCAGCAACACCAGCATCACGTCGACGAGCGGCGTCGTGTTGATGTTGGCGATCACCTCGTCGCTATCGTCCTGCCCGACGTTCATGGCCATCGCGCGTCTCCGTCAGCCGATCAGTTCACCAGCGACGCCGCGGGCGACGCCACACGCGCCGGACGCTTGCTGCCTGCCAGCAGCACCGTGTGCAGCTGGGCGCCGAAGTTGCGGACCCGCTCCATCACCGACTTGTTGCGCCGGACCAGGAAGTTGTAGCCGAGCACGGCCGGCACGGCGACCGCGAGGCCGATCGCCGTCATGATCAGCGCCTCGCCCACCGGGCCCGCGACCTTGTCAATCGACGCCTGCCCCGCGATCCCGATCGCCGTCAGCGCGTGATAGATCCCCCAGACCGTGCCGAAGAGTCCCACGAACGGCGCCGTCGACCCCACCGTTGCCAGGAACGCGAGCCCGTCCTGCATGCGGTTCGACACGTTCGTGATCGAGCGTTCGACCGACACGTCGATCCACGTATTGCGGTCCACCGCCTCCAGCAGCGCCTCGTTGTGGTGCTCGCCGGCCTCGATCGCGGTTTCGGCGATGAACCGGAACGGCGACGCCTCGTCGAGCAGTTTCGCGCCCTCCGCCAGCGACGGCGCGGACCAGAGCTGTGCGTCCGCCAGCTTCGCGCGGCGGTTCGCACGCAGCTGCTCGAGGAACTTGGTGATCATGATGTACCAGCTCCCCATCGACATGATCACCAGCAGGATCAGCACGAAGCGTGCGACGAAGTCGCCGTTCTTCCATAGCGCGCCGAGCCCGTAAGGATTCTCGACCGCCTCGGTCGTGGCCGGCGCCGGCGGCGGGGCCGGCTCGGCTGCCGCAGGCGCCGGCGCGGGCGCCGCGGCCTGCGTCGATGTGCCGGCCGCCGCCGTCGACGCGCTCGCTTGCGCGTGAGCAAGCTGCGGTGCAACGAACCCGTCGACTGCCACGACGGACATCAACATGCTTGCCGCCAGCGCGGCCAGAGAACGCTTCGTCATACCCCACTCCGATTCTTTCGTTGAACTTAAGATTACCGTTCGAGACGGTTTTCCCCGATCCGGCGCGCGCGCCGGATCGCCCACTGCATCAATTCAGATTGAACGAGAACGGCACCTGAACCCGGACTGCCTGGCCTTGCGCGACGCACTTGAACCGCTTGACGGTGTTGAAGGCCGCGCGATCGAGTACGGGGTCCGCCGACTGGGCCACGCGCTCGTTCGTGATATTCCCTTCCGGATCCACGACGAATTCGATCGTCACGTCGCCGGTGATGTTGTTTTCCTGCGCTTCCTTCGGATACTGGATCGAGGCGCGGAGCGTGTCCGAATTCGGGCAGACGACGCCCACGTCATGGCTGACCGGTTTCGCCGGCGCGGGGGGCGCCACGACCGGCGCCTGCACGGCCGGCGCCGACGGCACCGGGGCCGACTGGTGCGTGATCGTCGCCTGCGGCGGCGCCTGCACCTGCACTTCCGGCGGCGGAACGAACGGCGGCGGCGGCGGCGCGAATTTCGGCGGCGGGAGCTTGACGACGGGCATCGGCGGCGGCGGTGGCGGCTTGACCGGCTCGATGATGCGGGTCTCGATCGGATGCTGGATCACCTGGACGACTTTTGTCGCGAGGCCGTTGAGCAACGCATAGATCAGCACGACGTGCAACAGCAGGACGATCGCGATGCCACCGAACCGGCGCACCGGATTCTGCTGCTTCCTGCCGAATTCTCGCGGACGCCCCAGCGTGGCAAGCCCGCTGTTCGAAGCAGCCAGATGTTCTTCGACTTTCATGCCCACCATCCTTCCCCCAAGCGATTCGCCCAGTTTCGCGGTTTCAGCCGGTGACGGAACCAGGTCGGCGCCGCCTCCGCATAAACCCGAAATTACATTTCAAATTCAATTAGCAATCCTAACTGAAAGATTCAAATTCAGATTCCAATTCTTTCGTTTTCAAGGAATCGTTTCGGCCGGCGCGGCTCGACGTTACGTCTGGCGCTCCGCACCCGCACGTTCAGGCCACGTTCAGGCAATTGTCAGCCGAGCTGGCGCGTCGCCATGTTTCGTGTGACGAATCCAGGTTCAATCCGGGTTCGTTACACGCCGATGTCAATCTCGCCGTTCATCTTGGGTGCAGAAGATAGCAAGGAAAAAATTTTGCCGTCAAACTTTATTTGATGCTTCAAAACAAAGTTTGGAGTGTTTATTCAAATAATATTTTAGTAAGCATGCGTCAAACATTTATTATTAAAACAGTAATTAATTTGTATGGCGATTCGACTTATTAAGTGTCTTTGACATAAATGCGCACCAGTTTCGCGCACTGCACCAAATAAATCGTGCATCGCACCAAAATTGACTCATCCGGGAATTGACGGACGGACGGAAGAAAGGAAGAACGGGCACCGCAGGCGCACGCCTCGCCTTTCACGCTACGCCGAAGGCGTTCAAACCCAATCCCTGGCTGCCTCTTCAGTCGATCAACCGCACCGATACATTTCGTACAACAAACTGTTGTATTGGCAACGACTATCGATGACGGATGGGGTGGCGACACCCTCCATTCATCCGCGCGCGGCAAGCGCTCCCTGCGCCCGAAACCGGGGCGCAAGGAGCGCTTGCGCGAGACATCCGGCATCCGCCGCTGCCGGGCGCTCTCCGCCCGTCAGGACACCATGCCTTGCATCTTGTGCGAAAAATGCGCGCGCTCGGCCGTTTCCATCAACGACAGGAATTCGTCCTGCGTCATGTGGATCAGCGCTTCATGGTCGCCGGCCTCGAAATAGACTTCCGGCTGCATCGCCAGGTTGTCCTCGAGGAACGTCTGCATTCCGTAGGCCATGCAGACCGGCGGTACCGCGCCCGCATCGCAGTCCTTGAAAAGTTCGCGCAGCTCGCCTTCCTTCGCGAGCACGAGATGACGGCCGGTTTTCGCCCAAAGATCGGACAAACGCACCGCATGCGTCGTCGGCAACACGGCCGCGACGTAGCCGTCGTCATCTTCGAGCAGCACGGTCTTGGCGAGGCGATCGCCGGGGATATGCGCGGCCGCAGCCGTCTCCATGCTCGTATGGCTATAAGGGTGGTACACGACTTCGTACCGCGAGGACTTCTGGCGCAGGCAATCCTGCAACGTGGCAGACATGGACATGGCACACCTCGTCTGGGCGAATCGGGCGAACGGCGTTCGCACCGGATTTGTTCAGAATAGGTCGCATTCGAGCAGATGGAAATCCTCGCCGCCCCGCTTGTCTCATGCGGGCCCCACCCCCGGGTCCAACCCCTTTTCGCGCAGCCATTCGCGATTGAAGAGTCGCGCCCGATAGATGTCGCCGCGATCGCACAGCAGGGTCACGATCGTATGACCAGGACCCATCTGGCGGGCCAGCTGAACGGCAGCGCCGACGTTGATGCCGGTCGAGCCGCCGACGTACAGCCCTTCTTCGCGCAGCAGCCGGTAGACCATCGTCACGCACTGCGAATCGTCGATGCGTATCGCATCGTCGATCGGCGCCCCCGCGAGATTGGCAGTGACGCGCGTCGAGCCGATGCCTTCGGTGATCGAGCTGCCTTCGGCCTTGATTTCGCCCGTCTTCACGTAGCTGTAGAGCCCGCTGCCGGACGGATCGGCGAGCACGATGCCGACCTCCGGGTTCTGTTCCTTCAGGTAGCGGCTCACGCCGGCCAGCGTCCCGCCCGTGCCGGTCGCGCAGACGAACGCATCGACCGTGCCCGCCGTATCGCGCCAGATTTCCGGCCCGGTCGTCTCGTAGTGCGCCTGCCGGTTGACGACGTTGTCGAACTGGTTGGCCCATACCGCGTTGTCGAGCTCGTCGGCGAGCCGTCCGGCAATCTTCTGATAGTTGTTCGGGTCGCGGTAAGGCACCGCCGGCACCGGACGCACCTCGGCGCCAAGCGTGCGCAGGATCTCCATCTTTTCCGGCGATTGCGTTTCCGGAATCACGATCACGCAGCGATAGCCGCGTGCCGCGCAGATATGCGCGAGACCGATGCCCGTGTTGCCGGCCGTGCCCTCGACGACGGTGCCGCCCGGCTTGAGCGTGCCGCGCCGCTCGGCGTCCCGGATAATGTAGAGCGCCGCGCGGTCCTTGACCGACCCGCCCGGATTCATGAATTCCGCCTTGCCGAGGATCTCGCAGCCCGTCTCCGCGCTCAGCTTCGCCAGCCGGATCAGCGGCGTGCGCCCCACGCAGTCGACGAAGCCTTGTCGCACATCCTGGACGTCCATGATGCCTCCTTGCCGTTGCGTATCGCTTTCGTGCCACAGAACGAAGGATAGGACGCGGCCGCGCGGCCCGCCGCTTTCGTCACTTCCGCCGCACACTGCCGCGTACTAAGCTTGGAGAGCCCTTCGCGACGCCCGCGCCGCATCGCCAAACGAGGTCCGCCATGCTGCAGCTGCAAACCGTTGCCGTCGACAAGCCCGAGACGGCAAACTTCATCCTCGGCCAGTCGCATTTCATCAAGTCCGTCGAGGACATCCACGAGGCGCTGGTCGGCACCGTGCCCGGCATCCGCTTCGGGCTCGCGTTCTGCGAGGCGTCCGGCAAGCGGCTCGTGCGCCGTTCCGGCACCGATGCGGACCTCGTCGAGCTCGCATGCCGGAACGCCAGCGCGATAGGCGCCGGTCACGCGTTCATCGTGTTCCTCGGCGACGGCTTCTATCCGGTCAACGTGCTCAACGCGATCAAGGCGGTGCCGGAGGTCTGCCGGATCTATTGCGCGACCGCGAACCCGACCGAGGTGATCGTCGCGGAAACCGCGCAAGGCCGCGCGATCGTCGGCGTCGTCGACGGTTTTCCGCCGCTCGGTGTCGAGAACGAAGACGACGTACGCTGGCGCAAGGACCTGCTGCGTACGATCGGATACAAGGCTTAGAAGCGCGCGACGTCAATCGATCGAACCGGATCCGGATCAGCCCCCTTCCCTGAAGACGCCTCACGGGAAAATCCGTCGACGCGAAAAACCAGGGTAATTGGCGGGCGGGAAAATGCCGGACCGTTAGTTGCATTTTCCGGTCATCGATCGATCAATCGGCAGACAATGGAGGAATCGCATGCGTCGCACGCCCGCCTCAAACCGCCCCGCGCCTGCCGGATGCGTGCCCTATACTGACCTCGGCGTCTGCTACAGGACGCCGCGCCGCCTGCCGGTCATCGATGGCCGGCATCTCGCCGACTCATGGAGCCCTGCATGCATTACCAGCTGATCTACGAACTCGTCGACGACTATCTGTCGAAGCGCGAGCCGTTCCGCGCCGAACATCTCGCGCTCGCGCATGCTGCCACCGAGCGCGGCGAACTGATGCTCGCCGGCGCGTTCGCGGACCCTGCCGACCAGGCCGTGCTCGTCTTCGAAGGCGATTCGCCCGAAGTGGCGGAATCGTTCGCGCGCGCCGATCCGTACGTGCAGAATGGTCTCGTCAAATCGTGGCGCGTGCGTCCATGGCGCGTCGTGATCGGCAAGCACGCGCCGCGCTAGGGCCTGTTCTCGGTAATAGCGGGCTTGCGCCGGCTACAGCCACCCTGCCCGCTTGAAGCGCCACCACAGCGCGAGATCGGCCACGAGCATCGCGGCCAGACAGCCGTAGAAGCCGTACTTCAGGTGCAGCTCGGGCATGTTCGCGAAGTTCATCCCGTAGATGCCCGCGATCATCGTCGGAATCGCGAACAGCGCGGCGAACGACCCGAGGCGCTTGGTCACTTCGCTCTCCGCGAGCGAGATCATCCCGAGATTGACCTGGATCGCGGTCACGACCATCTCGCGCCGCCCTTCGATCGTCTTCACGATCCGCTGCAGATGGTCGTACACGTCGCGGAAGTAATGCTCCATGCCGCTGCAGACCTGCGGGATGCGTCCGCCCGTCAGCTTCGCGAGCGGCTCGAGCAGCGGCGCCGTATGCTGGTACAGCATCACGAGCCGGCGCTTCAGCGAATACAGGTCCTCGATGATCGCGCGCGACGACGCGGGCGTCGCCTTCGTGAAGATGCGGTCCTCGAGCGCCTCGAGCTCCGAGCCGAGCGCTTCGAGCGTCGGGAAATAGCGGTCGACGACCTGGTCCATGAGCGCGTAGAACACGAACGCCGAGCCCTCCTGCAGCAGATGCGGCTCGCGCTCGCAGCGCGTGCGCACCGCGCGGAAATCCTGCTCGGTATGGTTGCGGATCGACAGCACGTAGTTCGGGCCGACGAACACGTTCAGCTCGCCGACCTTGAATTCGTCGTCACGGTCGAGCCCGACCGTGTGCAGCACCGCGAACAACGAATCGCCGTACTCCTCGATCTTCGGGCGCTGATGCCCATTGCGGGCGTCCTCGAGCGCAAGCTCGTGCAGCCCGAACTCCTCGCCCATCAGCTCGAGCTCGTCGGGCGTCGGGTCCTTCAGCGCGACCCACACGAAGCACTCGGGCTTCGACACGTAGTCGCTGATGGCGTCGATATCGATATCGGCCAGCTTGCGGCCGTCCTGGTATGCAGCGCAGTTGATCAGCATGTCTTCCGTCGTGTTGCCTGTAGTTGCCTGTCGTTACCTCAGTACCGCGCGCAGTTTACCGGTTTGTCGCGCGGCCGGTCCCGCGCCGCCCGGCTTGCGCGCCGTGCCGATATTGGTCATGATCGGACTGCGTGCGCCGCAGCACGCTGCAGTACGCTGCGGCCCCCACCTCCACACGCCCGCCCGGCCGCGCGGCGCGTTTCGTCAACGATGGTCAAGGAGACGGACCTATGTGGTATTTCTCGTGGATACTCGGCATCGGCGTTGCGCTCGGCTTCGGCATCATCAACGTGATGTGGCTGGAAGCGGAAGTCTTCTCGCGCGACGCGAAACGCAGTGACGCAGGCCGGGCAGGATCGGGGAGTACGCGTTCGTGACGCATCTGGTATTTTTCTGCGGCCACGCCGGTACCGGCAAGACCACGCTCGCGAAGCGGCTCATCGGGCCGCTGATGCGCGCCACCGGCGAGGCCTTTTGCCTGCTCGACAAGGACACGCTGTACGGCCGCTACAGTTCGGCCGCCATGGGCGCCCTCACCCAGGATCCGAACGACCGCGACAGCCCGCTCTACCTGAAGCATCTGCGCGATCCCGAATATCACGGCCTGCTCGACACCGCACGCGAAAACCTCGCGCTCGGCATCAGCACGATCGTCGTCGGGCCGCTGTCGCGCGAGGTGCGCGACCGGCGCATCTTCGACCGCGCGTGGCTCGGCATCGCGCCGGACGTCACGCTGACGGTCATCTGGGTCCATACGTCGGAAGACGTCGCGCGCGAGCGGATCGTCGCGCGCGGCAATCCGAACGACGCGTACAAGCTCACGCACTGGGACGAATACCGGCAGCGCCGCTTCGTGCCGACCGGCGACGAATGCGAAGGCCTCGTGATGTTCGACAACACCGCGCCGACCGCTGCGGAGGTCGACGCGCTGCTGCACCGCATCGTGCCGCCGCCGCAGGCGCCGATCGTCCCGCCGCTGCCTGCCTGAACCCTCGGCAAGCGGAAGTCCCGACAGCCGTTCCGCCTCGGAGCGACGATCCGGCTTCCTCGACGCGGCCGTCCTCGACGAGAACGCGGCAACTACGCGGCAACTACGCGGCAACAACGCGTCGACAGCAGGCCACCGCCTGAAAGCAAAAACGCCGGGTGGCGTCGTGCGCCCCCGGCGTTGCATTGACCCTCGTGCCTGGCTGTGCCGTGCAATCGCCTGTCAGGCAACCGCGTGCACGCGCTCCATCGTGCCGCCGTCGTACAGCTTGCCGAAGCGGTTCGCGAGGAACGCCTTCAGCGACACCTTTTCCTGCGGGATGAAACCGTTCTGCGGCAGCTTCTTCTCGCGGAACAGGTCCAGCACCGCGCACATCGCGCCTGCGGTCGTGATCTGGATCGCGCTCATCGGCATCCCGCACACTTCCTTCGCGAAGATCTTGCGCGTGAACACGTCCTGCACGAGCTGACCGTCCTTCACGCCCGTCACCGTGACGAACACGAGCACGACGTCCTGCTTCGTCGACGGCACCGCGCGGCGCATGATCGACTTCAGCGTGTCGCGATCGGTCGACAGGCGCAGGTCTTCGAGCAGGAACTGCACGAGATCGCGGTGGCCCGGATAGCGCACCGACTTGTAGTCGAGCGTCTCGACCTTGCCCGACAGCGTCTCGCACAGCGTGCCGAGGCCGCCCGACGTGTTGAACGCTTCGTATTCGGTGCCGTCGAGCGAGAAGTGCTCGAGGCCTTCCAGCGGCTGCACCCACTGCTTGCGGCCGTCGCGGATCGCTTCGCACGGCTGGCAGTATTCGTTGATGAGGCCGTCGACGCTCCACGTCAGGTTGTACTTCAGCGCATTCGTCGGGTACTCGGGCAGCGCGCCGACGCGCATCTTCACGTCGCGCACTTCGGTGAAGCCGTTCACGAGTTCATGCGCGGCGATGCCGATGAAGCCCGGTGCCAGGCCGCACTGCGGCATGAACGCGCGGTCGGAACCGTCGGCCAGCTCGCGGATCGCGTGCGTCGCACGGACGTCTTCGGTCAGGTCGAAGTAGTGAACGCCCGCGGCCTTCGCGGCAGCGGCGACGTTGACCGCGAGGTAGTACGGCAGCGCATTGATCAGCGCATCGAAGCCCTTCACTGCTTCGCGGATCGCGGTGGCGTCGGCCGAATCGACACGTTGCGTCGCAATGCCTTCGCGGGACAGCTTCGCGAGCGCGTCCGCGTCGCGATCGAACGCGACGACTTCGTAGTCGCCCGTTTCACGCAGCATGTGAGCAATGGTGTGGCCGATCAGACCTGCGCCGACGATGGCGATTTTCATGGGCTTATCTCCTGGATGATGGGTTGGTGTTGTGTACGGCGTCGAGCCATGAACACAGTTTAAGGACGCCCAAAATCAGTTCCAAGACGAATAATGATGCGAAACGACCGATAGTTTCGACGTTATGACGACACATTTCGTCTATTCGTCGAAATGTGCTGTTTTTCCGTCGATCGGCCACGCTATGGATGGCCTAAGTTTCCCGCTTCAGACTGCTGCCGATCACCCGATTTCCAAGGAGGCATCGGCATGCAGACCCTTTCCATGAATCGCACATCGCACTGGCTGAACAAGGTGCCCGACGTCACGCTGTCGTTCTGGATCATCAAGATCATGTCGACCACGGTCGGCGAAACCGGCGCGGATTTTCTCGCGGTCAACGCGGGGCTCGGCCAGACCGTCACGCGCGTCGCGATGGCGTCGCTGCTCGCGATCGCACTTTGGCTGCAATTGCGCACGCGCCGCTATACGCCATGGATCTACTGGCTCACCGTCGTCCTGGTCAGCATCGTCGGCACGCAGATCACCGACCTGCTCACCGACGGACTGAACGTCAGCCTGTATGCCAGCACCGCCGCGTTCGCCGTCGCGCTCGCCGCGATCTTCTTCGTCTGGCACCGGATCGAGGGCACGCTGTCGATCACCGAGGTCGTCACGCCGCGGCGCGAGCTGTTCTACTGGGCCGCGATCCTCTGCACGTTCGCACTCGGCACCGCCGCGGGCGACCTCGCGACCGAAGCGCTCGGCCTCGGCTTCTCCGTCGGCGCACTGTGCTTCGGTGCGCTGATCGCCGCCGTGTTCGTTCTGTGGCGGCTCGGCGCGAACGCCGTGCTCGCGTTCTGGATCGCGTACATCCTCACGCGGCCGTTCGGCGCATCGCTCGGCGACCTGCTCACACAGGCACGCACGTATGGCGGACTCGGCATCGGCGCCGCATGGACGAGCCTGCTGTTCCTGACCGTGATCGTGCTGCTCGTCGCCGCCGCGCAATTCGGCAGCAGCCAGAGCACGCGCGCCGCCGAGTGACACACGCCAACACATGCCAGTTTCCCTTCACTGAATCGAGGACCCGTCATGCGCTTTCCGCACGCCCTTTCCCGTCTCTCCGTCATCACGATCGCGGTCGCCGCGCTGAGCGTCGCCGCCGGCTGTTCGAAGCATCAGGACGCGAATGCGTCGACACCCGCGCCGGCCGCATCGGCGTCTTCCGCGGCCGTCGCATCGAAACTCGGCGACCTGTCGCAGTTCCGTACGATCGCCACCGACGTGAACGCGCTGGTCGGCAAGAACGACCTGCCCGGCGCGAAGACACGCATCAAGGATCTCGAAATCGCGTGGGATTCAGCCGAGGCCGGCCTGAAGCCGCGTGCGGCCGACGACTGGCACATCGTCGACAAGGCGATCGACCGGGCGCTCGCCGCGCTGCGCGCTGATCATCCGACCCAGGCCGATTCGGCCGCCGCGATGAAGGATCTCCTCGCGGCCTTCGACCGGTTCGGCGGCAAGTAAGCGCGGCCGGGGCCGATACCGGCCGATACCGGCCGATTTCCGCCGCCTTCCGCCCCATCCCGGCCGCGCGTCTGCATCGCACGTGACGCCCGGCCGGGAATCGCATACGCTGGCGGCCATGGCCTGGCGTACAGAGAACGCATGCGAATCCTGCTAGTTGAAGACGACCCGATGATCGGCGACGCGGTCCACATTGCGCTGAAGGACGCGTCCTATGCGGCGGACTGGGTGACCGACGGCGCGCGTGCGCTGACGGCGTTCGCCGCGCAGCGCTACGACCTGATCCTGCTCGACCTCGGCCTGCCCGGCCGCGACGGCCTCGACGTGCTGGCCGGCATCCGCGCGCAGGACAGCACCGTGCCGCTCATCGTCGTCACCGCGCGCGACGGTCTCGACGACCGCCTGCGCGGCCTCGACGGCGGCGCCGACGACTATGTCGTCAAGCCGTTCGAGATGGCCGAACTGCTCGCGCGGATCCGCGTCGCGATCCGGCGCCAGGCCGGCTCGGCCGCGCCGGTGCTGAGCAACGGCATCGTGTCGCTCGACCCGGCCACGCGCGAAGCAGTTGTCGATGGGCAGGCACCCGTTCAGCTGTCGAATCGCGAATTCTCGCTGCTGCGCGCGCTGCTGGTGCGCCCCGGCGCGATCCTGTCGCGGCGTGAACTCGAGGACCGGCTGTACGGCTGGGGAGAGGAAGTCGAGAGCAACGCGGTCGAATTCCTGATCCACTCGCTGCGCCGCAAGCTCGGCAGCACCGTCATCAAGAACGTCAGGGGGGTGGGATGGATGGTTTCAAGAAGCGGCTGAGCGAGTCGATCCAGTTCCGCCTGTCGGTTGCGCTGTCGGTCGCGATCCTGGCTGTCGCGACGGTTGCTGCCGCGTTTGCGTTTACGTCGGCGTTCGACGAGGCGCACGAACTGCAGGACGACGTGCTGCGCGAAGTCGCGACGCTGCTCGACCATCAGGACATCCGGTCGCCGCGCGCCACCGGCGCCGATCATGCGCGCAATGGCAACGAGCGCAACGAGAGCGACGAGATATCGCGCGTGATCGTGCAGCCGCTTTCCGGCGACATGCCGCAGGCCGCCGGCGGCGAGCCGCGGCTCGCGTTGCCGGCGACGCTCGCCGACGGCCTGCATACGCTCGATACCGGCGGCAAGCCGTATCGCGTGATGGTCCGTACGCTGTCGAACGGCGAACGCATCGCGGTCGCGCAGGAAGCCGGCATGCGCGACGACGTCGCGCGCGAAAGCGCGTGGCGCACCGCACTGCCGCTGCTGATCCTCGTGCCGATCCTGCTCCTGCTCGTCGCCGATCTCGTGCGCAAGCTGTTGCGCCCGGTCGCATCGCTGTCAGCCGGCATCGACGCGCGCGACGAGCACGACCTGCGACCGGTGCCCGCCGAGCACGTGCCGGTCGAGGTGCGTCCGTTCGTCGTCGCAATCAACCGGATGCTCGCCCGCGTCGCGCAGTCGGTCGACGCGCAGCGCCGCTTCGTCGCCGATGCCGCGCACGAGTTGCGCTCGCCGCTCACGGCGATGTCGCTGCAGGCCGAACGGCTCGCGGACACGGCGCTGCCGGCCGACGCGCAGGTACGGCTCGCGACGCTGCGCGGCGGGCTCGACCGCAGCCGCAACCTGATCGAGCAATTGCTTGCGCTCGCGCGGGCACAAAGCGCGCAGACATCGACGGCAGCAGAACCCGGCGCCGTGTCCGTGCATGCGGTGTTTCGCAGCGTGCTCGAAGACCTGATTCCGCTTGCCGAAGCGAAGGCGCTCGACATCGGCGTCGAAGACGGCCCGGATACCCGCGTGCGCGCCGACGCAATCGAGCTTGCATCGCTGGTCAAGAACCTCGTCGACAACGCGATCCGCTACACGCCGCGCGGCGGCCGCGTCGACCTGTCGACGCACGCGAGCGCGTCGCACGTGTTCCTGACGATCACCGACACGGGCCCGGGCATTGCGCCGCACGAGCGCGAGCGCGTGTTCGATCCGTTCTACCGGGTGCCCGGCAACGAACAGATCGGCTCGGGGCTCGGCCTGTCGATCGTGAAGACGATCGCCGACCGGATGGAGGCCGATGTCACGCTCGACTATGCGGACGAACCGCACCGCAGCGGGCTGCGCGTGGTCTTGCGGGTTCCGCTTGGCTGACCGCACACGTCAGCCACGGATCGTCAGCCGGCGATCGTGCCGCGATCGATCTTGCGCGCGAGGATGATCGACGTCGTCGTGCGCTCGACGCCTTCGAGTGCGCCGATCTGGTCGAGCAGGTCGTTGAGCCGCTCCGGCGAATCGGCGCGCAGCCACGCGACATAGTCGTATTCGCCGCTCACTGCGCACAGCAGCTGCACTTCGGGCATCCGGTCGAGCTTTCTCAATACGTCCTTGCCATACTTCGGCGCGAGGATGATGCCCACGTAGGCATAGATGCTCGCGTCGAGCACGTCCTGCCCGAGCCGCACACTGTAGCCGGCGATCACGTTGGTCCGCTCGAGACGCGCGATGCGCGCGATGACCGTCGTGCGCGCGACGTCGAGCTGGCGCGCGAGATCCGCGACGCTGGCGCGCGCATTGGCTTGCAGCAGCGCCACGAGTTGGCGGTCGAGATCGTCGAGCTGGTCGAGGCGGGGTGGACGCATGAGGCTTGAGGCGCGCGAGCGAAGCGCAACGGGAATTTGAACTGACGCGATGATAGCGCCGAACGCGCGCACGCCCAAACGGCGCACCGCACGCGCACTGCTCGACGACGCCGGCAAATGTATCCGCATCGATTGCGATTCGTATCGGTTGTAAGCAAGTGTCGCATTGGGTGCCGCGCACCGTGCGGCGTGCTACTAATACGATGCGACGCGAGACGCGCGTGCGCCGCAGAAGCGCCCGCCCCCGCTCGTACGACACCACCCCGGAGAGGCACCATGAAGAAGATTTCGCTCACCCTTGCTGCGCTCACCGTTGCCGCCGGCGCGTTTGCGCAGACGCAACCGCAGCCGCAATCGCCCGCGCAGCCGGCCGCTGCCGCGGCATCGGCCCCGACCGCCGCGCAACGTGCGGCCCGCCGCGAAGCACGGATCGAGGAACGCATCACGTACCTGCACAACCAGCTGAAGATCACGCCGGCGCAGGAGCCGCAGTGGAAGACGTTCGCGGACACGATGCGCGAGAACGGCGACACGATGGGCCGCCTGTATCGCGCGCGGATGGAAAGCCGCAACGCGTCCGCGATCGACGACATGAAGCAGTACGCGGAACTCGCGCAGGCCAACGCGGACGGCGCGAAGAAACTCGCGGACGCGTTCGAGCCGCTCTACGCGAGCTTCCCGGCCGACCAGAAGGCGCTGGCCGACACGACGTTCCGCAGCTGGATGCACCAGGGCGGCGAGCACCGTGGCAAGGGCAAGGCCGCGGCAGGCGCCGCAGCCAGCGCACCCGCGAAGCCCTGACGCGCCACGCACCGCTGCCCCGCCCTCGCCGGCCCCGGCAGCGGCGCGATTCCCCCCGGCGGACGGCGCCGGTTTCACAGCGCGCCGTTTTCGGGATAAGCTCCACGCTTTTCCCGCACTTCCTCGCCATGCTCGAACTCAAGCAACCCGATCTCAGCACCGATCCGCAGGCCCGTCGCGTCGTCAAGGACGAGACCGTCACGGTCGCCTTCGCGGCCGGGGACGGCGAACTGATGAGCCTCGAAGGCCCGAACCGCTACGTGGCGGGCGACGCGCTGATCACCGGCTCGACCGGCGACCGCTGGGTCGTATCGCGCGCGCGCTTCGATCCCAAGTATCTGCCCGCCGATCCGGCACTCGCGCACGGCGAGCCGGGCGCATACCGGAACCGTCCGGCCGTGGTGCTCGCGAAGCGGATGGACGAACCGTTCTCGATCGCACGCTCCGCGAACGGCGACACGCTGCGCGGCGTCGCCGGCGACTGGGTGATGCAGTACGCGCCCGGCGATTACGGTGTGGTGCAGGCGCAGCGTTTCGCGCAGGTCTACCGCGACGCGGGCTGACCGGCCGGCGCGCTGACGGCACCGGCGGCGTCGCTCATGCGAAGTCGTCGTCGAGCGTGAGCGCCTCGTCGCGCGGCACCGCCTGGCCGGCCGCGTGACGTTCCTCGAGCGAGCCGATCGTCGCTTCCACATACGCATGCAGCACCGCATGGCTGCGCGCGCGCTGCATCGGCTTCATCGCGAGATAGCGCGCGAACGCGGCCGGCGCGAAACGCACGTCGAGCGTCATCCGTTTCGGCGTCGCGCCGAAACGCATCGCGACCCAGTGCACGGACAGGAACCGGCCGCGTTCGTCGCTGCTTTCGACAAAACGGGTCTGCTCCGGAAAGAGATCGCAAATCACGCGTGCGAGCGCGTCGAACTCGGCGCTCTGGCATTCGATCAGATAGTCTTCCATCCCACGCCTCCCGTCAGGCTGCCGCACGCGACGGGCGGCACGTCTTCACCAGCACGCCGACCAGCACCGCGGCCAGCACGAAATATACGGCCTCGACCCACGCGGCCGGCAGCATGCGAAGCTGATACAGCATCGCCGGCACGTCGGCGAGCGCGTGCAGCACGATCGCGAGCGGCAGCACGCCGAGCCGGCTGGCACGCACGCCGCGCCACATCAGCACCGACAGCGCGACCTGCAGCACGAACGCCGCGACGCGCTCGAGCAGCAGCAGCGCGATCGACGGCACCGACAGCGTCGCGAGCATCACGTGGATACGCAGCACTGCGTCGCCCGGCAGGCCCGCGAGCGCTGCGTCGAGCTGGCCGCGGTTCGCGAGCCATGCGAGATACACCCACTGCCCCCACACGAGTACGCCGACGAACCACGCTTCCGCTCCGCCGTGCCCGAGCCCGTAGCCGATCGCGCGGCCGTCGCCGCCCGTCACGCCATAGCGGCGGTTCAGGAAACGCATCCCGAGATAGCGGCCGACCTCCTCGAACACGCCGGCCGCGAGCGCCCCGTACGCGATGAACGCGACCGGCTGCGTGAGCCAGCCGCCGGCAGATGCCTGGCTCAGCACGACGCCGTGAAATGCGCGTTCGAGAATCATCGCGAACAGCGTGAAGACCGCGACGCCGACGATCGCATCGCGCCGGTCGAGCGGCAGCGGCTTGCGCAGGTAACGGAAGAGGACGATCGGCAGCAGCGCGATGATCAGCGTGGCGGCGATCAGCACCGCCAGCGTGACGGGAGCGACAGTCATGTATTTCCTTGTTCGGGGCAGCGCACTGGCGCGCTGCGTGCCCCGAATGATACTCAGCTTGCGGTCGACGCGCGCGCGATCAGCTCGCCCGGCAGCATCGCGACGCGCACGTCGCCCGCCGCGCCGTCGATCCGTTCGTGGACGAATTCGACGGCCTTGTAACCGATTTCGTAGGTCGGCTGCCGAATCGTCGTGATGCCGATCAGCTCCGCCCACTCGGGATCGTCGATCGATACGAGCGCCGCTTGCGCCTGCCACGCGGCGCCGAAGCGCGCGCGCAGGTGCCTCGCAATCGCAAGCGCGACCGGCGCGTTCGCGGCGAACAGCGCCGCGCGCGTGCCGCGCTGCGTGGCGGCGTCGACACGCGCGTCGAGTTCCGCGAGTGCGGCAGCGGCCGCGTCGGGCGCATTCAGGTCGAGGACGACGGTCGCCGACGCCGGCCGGCCGTGCGCCGCGAGCGCCGCATGAAACGCCGCTTCGCGCAACCGCCGCGAACTGACGTGCGCGTACGGCTGCACGACGAAATGGATCGCGTCGAAGCCGTGCTCGACCAGGTGGGCGACGCCCATCTCGACCGCGTCGGCATTGTCGAGACCGATCAGGTCGGCCTCGAAGCCCTCGACCGTCCGGTCGACGAGCACCGCCGGAATCCCGCCGCCGCGCAACGGCCTCAGCACGTCTTCCTCCGCGCCGAGCGCGTTGACGATCAGCCCTTCGACACGGTACGTGGTCAGCAGCTGCAGGAAGCGGCGCTCCATCTCGACTTCGTTCGCCGCGTGGCAGATGAGCGGCATGTAGCCGAGCGCGTGGCACGCGGCCTCGACGCCCTGCAGCACTTCGACGGTGTACGGATTGGTCAGGTCGGCCGCGAGCATGCCGAGCAGCCGGTTGCGGCCGCGCTTCAGCCCGCGCGCCATCTGGTTCGGCCGGTAGTTCAGCCGCGCGATCGCCGCTTCGATGCGCTGGCGCAGATCGGCGGACAGCACGTGCGTCTCGCCGTTCAGATAGCGCGATACGCTGGTCTTGCCGGTGCCGGCCTCGCGGGCGACGTCGCTGATCGTTGCGGGACGCGGCGTGGAAGTTTGCGATTCGGTCACTGTCGTGCCTCGCGACGTGCGATCCGCGCCGCTTCGTGAGCGGACGGACCTTTGTTGTTGGTGACGAAAGCCAACTGTCGGACTCTCCTGTCGATCGGCGTCAACGCCTCAGCAATGACGCCGGTCCCATGCATGGTTGTCGGCCAGATATCGACCGGGCTTCGCGCATCAGCGCTTCGTCCGGCCCCACGCTTCCCGCTCCGGTCCCATGCAACGCAGTCGGCCGCGCCGGACCCGGCGCGGATACGCACCGCATCGGAGCCGGCGGCAGCCGTGCCCATGCTTCGATGCGACGAGCGGGCGAGATCATAACGCAGCCGGCGGCCCAGCACCAAGACCATCGACTCTAACCGCCGCTGAAGCCGTTCACGCCGCACGTCCCTGCCCGTTCTGTCGGTTAACCGGCGGCCTCTGCTCAGCCCGCGCGCACCGTGGTCAGCACGTCCGGGTTCACGATGTTCGCGCGCAGCGTGCCCGCCAGCGCGCCGATCAGGTTTTCCGCCGCACAGCGCGCCATCGCGTGCCGCGTTTCGCGCGTTGCGGAACCGATATGCGGCAGTGCAACGACGTTCTTCATCTGCGGCAGCGGCGAATCGGCGGCGAGCGGCTCCTTTTCGAACACGTCGAGGCCCGCGCCGCGAATCGTGCCCGCGCGCAGCGCGTCGATCAGCGCGGCCTCGTCGACGACCGGCCCGCGCGACGCGTTGATCAGGATCGCACCACGCTTCATCTTCGCGAGTTCGGCCGCGCCGATCAAGTGATGGGTGTCGGACGACAGCGGCACCTGCAGGCAGACGAAATCGGACTCGGCGAGCAGCGTGTCGAGCGTCACGCGGCGCGCGCCGTATTGCGCCTCGGCGTCGGCATGCGCGCTGCGGTTCGTGTACAGCACCCGCATCCGGAAACCGAGCGCCGCACGGCGTGCGACCGCTGCGCCGATCCGCCCGAGCCCGACGATGCCGATCGTCTTGCCCTGCACGTCGGTGCCGTACAGGTCCGCTCCGATGCTGCGCTGCCAGTGCCCGGCCTTCACCCATTCCGCGAGCTCGACCACGCGCCGCGCCGATGCGAGGATCAGCGAGAACACGGTGTCGGCGGTCGATTCGGTCAGCACGTCCGGCGTGTGCGCGAGCACGATCCCGCGCCGCGTCAGGTCCGCGACGTCGAAGTTGTCGTAGCCGACCGAGATCGTCGACCACGCCTTCAGCCGCGGCGCGCGATCGAGCATTGCCGGCGGGATCTTGAGGCTCGCGCCGATTGCACCGTCGGCAGTCTCGAGCGCATCCGCGAGCGCCGCGGCGCCGTCAACCTGCACGACGTCGGCATGCTCGCGCAGCATCGCGAGGACGTCGTCGGGCAGCGGCTTGTAGGCGACGATACGAGGCTTCATCGATTCATTTTCCTTGCAGCGGCGCGGCCAGCGGATGCGCATCCTGCGCCTGGGGTTTGACGGACAGCGTGAGGATCACCGCGGCGACGAGCGCCGCGCTCATGAACGCGTACGATGCGACGGGCGAGCCGGTCGCGCCGTTCAGGTAGCCGACGAAATACGAGCCGACGAACGAACCGAGCGCGCCCATGCTGTTGATCAGCGCCATCGCGCCGCCTGCGACGTTCTTCGGCAGCAGTTCCGGCACGATCGCGAAGAACGGGCCGTACGGCGCGTACATAGCGGCGCCCGCAACGACAAGCAGTGCGTACGAGATCCAGAAATGCGACGAGCCGAGCGCATACGAGGCGGCGAACGCGGCCGCGCCGATCAGCAGGAACGGCCACACGAAGCCGCGGCGCGAGCCGACCTTGTCGGATGCCCACGACGCCGCGAGCATCGCGATCGTCGCCGCCAGGTACGGCAGCGCGGACAGCCAGCCGGTCTCGACCATCCCGAGCGCGGAGCCGTTCTTGACGATCGACGGCAGCCACAGCACGAAGCCGTACACGCCGATGCTCCAGCAGAAGTACTGCGCGCACAGCTTGATCACGGCCGGTGAACGGAACGCCTCGCGGTAGTTGCGCATCGGCTTGATCGCCGCCTGCTCGGCCGCGAGCGCCGCTTCGAGGTCGCGCTTTTCCTGGTCGGTGAGCCAGGTCGACTGCGCGGGCTTGTCCTGCACGAGGAACCACCAGCACACGGCCCAGACGATCGCCGGCACGCCTTCGGCGATGAACATGTGGCGCCAGCCGAACTCATGGACGAGATAGCCGGACACGACCGACATCCACAGCACCGTGACCGGGTTGCCGAGGATCAGGAACGTGTTCGCGCGCGAGCGTTCGTTCTTCGTGAACCAGTTGCTGATGTAGATCAGCATCGCCGGCATCACGGCCGCCTCGACGACGCCGAGCACGAAGCGGATCGCCATCAGCGACGGGATGTTGCTGACGACGCCCGTGAGCGCCGCGCACGCGCCCCACAGCACGAGGCTCCAGAACACGAGCGTCTTCACGCTGCGGCGTTCCGCGTAGATCGCGCCGGGAATCTGGAAGAAGAAATAGCCGAGGAAGAACAGCGCGCCGATCAGCGACGACAGGCCCTTGCTGATCCCGAGATCCTGGTTGATCCCGGCCGCCGCCGCGAACCCGTAGTTCGCGCGGTCGAGATAGGCGAGGCTGTAGGTGATGAAGATGATCGGCATGATCATCCACCAGCGACGAGCGGCGAGATTGGCTGCCATGGATGTGTCTCCTGTATCGACCAGAGTTGGCGCTTCAGCGCGTGGTCTGATCCCATGCAAAGCTGTGCATGATGCACAGAATGAGTTCGCGATTGTGCCGTTCTTGGCATCTCATTGCGCGGTGAAGCTTTCCTCTAAGCGATCGGCCCGATTGCTGACGTTTTCGAGCCGGTCGAGCTGCACGCGGGTCGGCAGCCCTTCCGAATCGCCGATCACCTGGATCGCGAGCGCGCCGATCCGGTTGCCGCGCGCGACCGCCTGCTCGACGGCCTTGCCTTCCAGCAGCGCGCTGACGACACCGACCGCGAAACCGTCGCCGGCGCCGACCGTGTCGACGACGTTCGCGACGCGCTCGCCGTCAACCGTGCCTTCGCGGCCGTCGGCGGTCATGTAATACGCACCTTCCGCACCGAGCTTGATCACGACGCCGCGCGCGCCCTGCGCAAGATAGAAGCGTGCGATGTCGGCCGGCGTGTCGTGCCCGGTCAGTTGCCGCCCTTCGGCAAGCCCCGGCAGCACCCAGTCGGCGAGCGCCGCGAGCGCGTTCAGCGTCTTCGCCATCACATCGGCGGACGGCCACAGCGTCGGGCGCAGGTTCGGATCGAACGAGATCGTCTTGCCGGCCGCGCGCATCTCGCGGGCGAGATGAAACGCCAGCTCGCACGACGACGCAGAAATCGCCGGTGCAACGCCCGTCAGGTGCAGGTGGCGCGCGCCGAGCACGTAGTCGGCCACATAGTCGGCGCACGACAGCTGGCTCGCGGCCGAACCCTTGCGGAAATACTCGACGGTCGGATCGCTGCCGTCGTCGTTGCGCGACTTCAGCTGGAAGCCGGTCGGATAGCGCGGATCGACGGTCACGCACGACGCGTCGATGCCTTCGCGCGCGAGCGTGTCGAGCACGTAGCCGCCGAACGAATCGTGGCCCACGCGGCTCAGGTAGCCGACGCGGAAGCCGAGGCGGGACAGGCCGATCGCGACGTTCAGGTCCGCGCCGGCGATCCGCTTCGCGAATTGCGACGCGTGCTTCAGGTGGCCCGGCTCGGCGGCGACGAACATCGCCATCGCTTCGCCGTAGGTGACGACATCGAGTTGCTTGTGCATGAGTGAATTCCTCCGGAACCTTGGCGCTTTGCTTCGCGCTTTCCTTTACGCTTCAGGCGGCTTCGAGCCACGCGACGCGATGACGCGCATCGCCCGCCGGGTCGCCGGCGTCGAACGGAAACTCGATCCCGCGCGGCGCATCCTGCGGCAGCACGGCCAGCACCGCGGCGACGAGCGGATCGTGCGCGGCGGGCGCCACCGCGAAGCGGCGCGCGCCCTCGCCTTCGACAGCCTTGCAGTGAATGTATTCGACATGCGGCGCAAGCGCATGCGCGCAGTCGATCGGCACCTCGCCCGGCCATTCCCAGTTGCCGATGTCGAACGTCATGCCGACTGCGCGGGCCGCGCCCGCCGCATCCAGCGCCGCGAACAGCCCGCGGAACTGCGCGAGCGAGCCGCCGACCGGCAACTGGCCGTTCTCGACGACGACCCGCGCGCGCGCCTGCTGCGACAGCGCGACGATGTCGGCCGCGTGCGCGTCGCCGGCAAAGCCGCCGAGCTGGAACTTCACGAAGCGCGCGCCGAGCGCGTCGGCTTCGGCGAGCGTGTCGCGCAGCGCGTCGGCATCGAGCGCACCCGCGTCGGTGTACAGCGCGGCAGGCGTCGAATAGACCGACCACAGCCCGTGCGCCGCGATGTGCGCACCGAGCGCCGCCAGCGCGTCGTGCGCTGCGTCCGCTTCGGATGCGAACAGCTCGCGCCGTATCTCGAACCCGGCTGCGCCCGCCAGCGCGGCGGTTTCCATGAACGCCCGGTGGCCCTCCTGACGCACCCGGTCCATCCCGAATGCGCTCGCCACGATCACGATGTCTGCCATTTTGCCCTTTATTACCGGAATGGAACCGGTTCCATTTGCGTGAGACGGATGGTGCGCTTCGCTTGGGACGCACGCCATAGAGGAAATCCCTAGGGAACGAAGACGGGAACGCTCATCGCCCCCTCACGCGACATCAAGCGGCGCCCTGCGCAAGGCTCAACGCGAGGAACTGCGCGGCGACCCGCGACGGCGCGCCGCCGTGCGGCACGAGGATCGAGAAATGGCGCGTGAGCGGCGCGGGCGCGAACGGCCGCATCACGAGCGCCGCATCGTCATGCCGCAGCGACATCGCGGACACGAAGCCGACGCCCATTCCGGCCCGCACGGCCTCCTTCACGGCCTCGACGCCGGGGATCTCGAACGCGACACGCATCGGCGCGCCCGCGTGCGCGAACGCGCGCTCGACGAGCTGCCGCACGCCCGAGCCCTCCTCGCGCAGCACGAGCGGATACGGCGCGAGCGCGTCGAGCGTCACGCCGCCTCCGTGCGCCGGTTCCGCGAGCGGATGCCCGGCCGGCACGATCGCGACGATCTCGTCCTCGTGCCACGTATGCACGGCCGTGCCGGGCGGCAGCGCTTCGCCGGGCGGGCCTTCGATCATCGCGATGTCGAGCGACGGCAGCGCGGCGACCACGTCCGCCGTGTTGCCGCTCATCGTCTGGATCGCGACGCGCGGCGCGCACGGCTGGAATTCGGCGATCAGGTACGGCAGCAGATAGCTCGCGGGCGTCGTGCTCGCACCGATCCGCAGCGTGCCGGCCTCGAGCCCGCGCACCGCATCGCGGAACGCGCGCGCCTGCGCGAACGTGTCGCGCAGCGCCTTCGCGTACTGCGCGAGCTGCTCGCCGGCCGGCGTGAGGCGGATGCCGCGGCCGTCGCGCTGGTACAGCGGCTCGCCGAACTCGTCCTGCAGCAGGCGGAGCTGGCCCGACACCGCCGGCTGCGACAGGTGCAGCGCGAGCGCCGCACGGCTGATGTTCAGGTGCTCGGCGACAGCCGCGAAAGTTATCAGTTGATCCGGGGTCATGGGGATGAATTATCGGCTTCCCGGATAGTTTACGTCACAAATCACAATTTTTCATATCGATATAACCAAACTAGGATTAGGGCATTGAAATGACGATCCGATCCGGGTTCCATCATGTCTACCGCTCCGTCCCCTCATCTGAATCACGCCGCGCCGTCGATGCGCGGCCAGTTGAACGGCGTGCTGTTCGTCGCGCTGTTCGCCGCCGCCGTCACGAGCGTGTCGCAACTGCCCGCGGTCGCCGGGCTCGGCCTGTCGCCGCTGATCGTCGGCATCGTCGCAGGCGCGTTTTACGGCAACGCGCTGCGCGACGGCATGCCCGCCAGCTGGGCGGCCGGCGTCAACTTCTCCGCGCGCAAGCTGCTGCGCATCGCGGTCGCATTCTTCGGGCTGCGCGTGAGCCTGCAGGAAATCGCGCAGGTCGGCCTGCCGGGCCTGACCGTGTCGGTGCTGGTGGTCGTCAGCACGCTCGCGATCGGCACCTGGGTCGGCATGAAGGTGATGAAGCTCGACCGCGATTCCGCGCTGCTGACCGCCGCCGGCAGCGCGATCTGCGGCGCGGCCGCGGTGCTCGCGTTCGAATCGACGCTGCAGTCGAAGCCGCACCAGAGCGCGATGGCGGTCGGCAGCGTCGTGCTGTTCGGCACGCTGTCGATGTTCCTGTACCCGATCGCGTACCACGCCGGGCTGCTGAACCTCGATCCGGCCGGCCTCGGCCTGTTCTTCGGCGGCACGATCCACGAGGTCGCGCAGGTGGTCGGCGCGGCGAGCGACGTGAGCCCGCAGGTTGCGCACATCGCGACGATCGTCAAGATGACCCGCGTGATGCTGCTCGTGCCGGTGCTGCTCGTGCTCGGCTGGTGGCTCGCCCGTTCGGCGAAGGCCGCGGCCGACGGCGCGCAAGGCAAGCGCAAGGTCGCGGTGCCGTGGTTCGCGCTCGGCTTCCTCGGCTTCGTGATCGTCAATTCGCTGAACGTGCTGCCGGCCGACGTCACGCACACGCTCAACGTGCTCGACACGTTCGCGCTGACGATGGCGATGACGGCGCTCGGCATCGAGACCCGCGTGTCGCAGATCCGCCAGGCCGGCCCCCGCGCGCTGACGACGGGCCTGATCCTGTACGTATGGCTGATCGTCGGCGGCTACGGCATCACGTGGGCCGTCCAGCACTGGCTTGGCTGAGCCGCACCGCCCCTCCGCGGCACGCGCCGCGCCCGCCGGGAAGGTTCTCCCGCGGGCGCGGCGCAGTGCTATGCTTCGCGTCGTTTTCCATGGTCCCCGCTCAGTCGTGCTCTCGTTCCTGCTGAAGCTGCGCACCCGCGCCCAAACGCTGTTCCGCCTGTCGGACGCCCATACGATGCTGATCTGGTCGGTGATCGTCGGCATCGGCGGCGCGTTCGCCACCATCGCGTTCCGCGAAGGCATCGAGCTGATGCAGCGCGTGATCTCGGGCCACAGCGGCAGCTTCGTCACGATGGCGAAGAGCCTGCCGTGGTACGTGCGTTTCTGGCTGCCGGCCGCGGGCGGCTTTCTTGCCGGCTGCGTGCTGCTGCTCGCGACCCGGGCCGACTCGAAGGCCCGGAAGACCGACTACATGGAAGCGGTCGCGCTCGGCAACGGCGTCGTGCCGGTGCGGCAGAGCCTGTGGCGCAGCGTGTCGTCGCTGCTGACGATCGGCAGCGGCGGCTCGATCGGCCGCGAAGGCCCGATGGTGCAGCTCGCCGCGCTCGCGGCATCGCTCGTCGGCCGCTTCGCGCACTTCGACCCGCCGCGCCTGCGCCTGCTCGTCGCGTGCGGGGCCGCTGCCGGCATCACGTCCGCGTACAACGCGCCGATCGCCGGCGCGTTCTTCGTGTCGGAAATCGTGCTCGGCGCGATCGCGATGGAGAGCTTCGGGCCGATGGTCGTCGCGTCCGTCGTCGCGAACATCACGATGCGCGAATTCGCCGGCTACAAGCCGCCTTATGAAATGCCGGTGTTCCCGGCCGTCGCCGGGCCCGAAGTGCTGCTGTTCGTCGTGCTCGGGCTCCTGTGCGGCGTGCTCGCGCCGCAATTCCTGCACCTGCTCGACGCGTCGAAGAACCAGTTCAAGCGGCTGCCCGTGCCGCTGCCGGTGCGGCTCGCGATCGGCGGCCTGGCCGTCGGCGTGATCTCGGTGTGGGTGCCGGACGTGTGGGGCAACGGCTACAGCGTCGTGAACGACATCCTGCATTCGCCGTGGACCTGGCAGGCGCTCGTCGCGGTGCTCGTGTTCAAGGTGCTCGCGACCGCGGCGACGACCGGCTCCGGCGCAATCGGCGGGGTGTTCACGCCGACGCTGTTCGTCGGCGCGGTGTTCGGCTCGCTGTTCGGGCTTGCGATGAACATGCTGTGGCCCGGTCACACGTCCGCGTACTTCGCGTACGCGATGGTCGGCATGGGCGCGTTCATGGCAGGCGCTACGCAGGCGCCGCTGATGGCGATCCTGATGATCTTCGAGATGACGCTCAGCTACCAGGTCGTGCTGCCGCTGATGGTGTCGTGCGTCGTCGCGTATTTCGTCGCGCGCGCGACCGGCACGACGTCGATGTACGAGATCACGCTGCGCCACCACCAGGATGCGCAGGAACGCCTGCGGATCCGCACCACGCAGATGCGCGAGCTGATCCAGCCGGCGCAGACGGTCGTGCCGCTCACCGCGAGCGTCGCCGACATGACGCGCGTGTTCCTCGAATACCCGGTGAAATACCTGTACGTGACCGACGACGCCGGGCGCTTCCGCGGCGCGGTCGCGCTGAAGGACATCACGTCCGACCTGCTCGACAAGCGCGATACGGCCGACAGGACGGCCGCCCATTACGTGCACACGCCGTTTCCGCTGCTCACGCCCGACATGCCGCTCGGCACCGCGCTCGAGCACTTCATGTGCTTCCAGGGCGAACGGCTGCCGGTGATCGAAAGCGAGGCGGAGCCGACGCTCGCCGGCGTCGTCTACAAGACGTCGCTGCTCGACGCCTACCGGCGGATGACCGGCGAGCGCTGACGCCCGGCCAGGCGTCCCCGGCCAGGCGTCCCCGACTAGGCGCCCCCGACTAGGCGCCCCCGTCACTCCGGCGCGCGCCCCAGCACCACCCGCGCGAAGAAACCCGCGAGCACGGCCTCGGCCGCATCGGCCGACACATGCTGCGGATCGGCCGTGTAGAACGACTGCACGCCGTCGCACAGGCCCATCAGCCCGAGCGCGAGCGTCTCGGCGGGCAACAGCAGCGGCGTGCCCGAACGCTCCGCGAACAGGCGGATGTAGTCGGCCATCTGCTCGCGCTTTTCCTGCAGGAACTGGTTGAAGCTCACGCGGAACTTCGCATCGCGCGCGGCCTGCAGCTTCGCCTCGACCCACAGCAGGTAGCAGCGGTCGTCGCGATGCAGCCGGCTGTAATGCGTGAGTACCGTCGACTCCATCTGCTCGCGCGTGCCGCCGCCGTCGAAGATGGCCTGGAACTCCGCCTGCACGGCCGCATGATCCCGCTCGAGCAGTTCGAGCAACAGCTCCGCCTTGCTGCGGAAATTCGAATAGAACGCGCCGCGCGTGTAACCGGCCTCTGCCGCGACGTCCTCGACGCTCGCGGCGACGAAGCCTTTCGTCAGAAAAATCTCCTGCGCAGCATTCAGCAGACGTTCTCGCGTCTGGTCCTTGCTCTGTTCCCGTGTTAAGCGCGTTGGTTTCATGGCGCGAAGTCTAGCACCAATTTGCTTTCACATTCATCTTTGCATTCAAATACAGGTGTGTATTAGAATCCGCATCAGCATCTGAAAGATCTTGTCCGCGCATCGCTGCGCGCCGTTCAACGCAAGCGCCCGCCGCTTGCCGGCTTCGTTCCGTTGTTTCGTCATCTGGGGGTTTCGTGAATCGCTCCGGTTCCCGCGCTGCGCTGCTGATCGGCGTCGCGCTCTTCGTCGCCGCCTGCCACCCGAAAGACAGCGATCCGCCCGCGCCGCGCCCGGTCGTCGCGCTGCCGGCCCACGCCGACGGCGTCGCGGCCGCCCGCACGCTGCCCGGCGAGATCCAGCCGCGCTACGCGACGCCGCTGTCGTTCCGCATCGCCGGCAAGATCGTCGAGCGCAAGGTGCGGCTCGGCGACACCGTGAAAGCCGGCCAGGTCGTCGCACTGCTCGATCCGTCCGACGTCGAGAAGAACGCCGCGAGTGCGCAGGCGCAGCTCGATGCCGCGTCGCACCGCCTCGCGTTCGCGAAGCAGCAGCTCGACCGCGACCGCGCGCAGGCCCGCGAAAACCTGATCGCGACCGCGCAGCTCGAGCAGACCGAGGACGCCTACGCGTCGGCGCTCGCGCAGCGCGACCAGGCGCAGCAGCAACTCGCGCTCGCGAAGAACCAGCTCCGCTACGCGACGCTCGTCGCCGATCACAACGGCTACATCACGGCCGAGCAGGCCGACACGGGCCAGAACGTGTCCGCCGGGCAGCCCGTCTACCAGCTTGCGTGGGCGGGCGACGTCGACGTCGTCAGCGACGTGCCGGAAGCGGCCCTCGCGTCGCTCGCGCCGGGCCACGCGGCGGCCGTCACGCTGCCGTCGCTGCCGGGCCGGCAGTTCGCCGCGAAGGTGCGCGAAGTCGCGCCGGCCGCCGATCCGCAAAGCCGCACGTACCGCGTGAAGCTGTCGCTCGAACAGCCCGATCCGGCGATCCGCCTCGGGATGACGGCCGACGTCGCGTTCGACGGCGCTGCGGCCGCCGACGGCGCCGCGACCATCACGCTGCCCGCGACCGCGCTGTTCCATGACGGCCAGCAACCGGCCGTGTGGGTCGTGCGCGCGAAGGACGACACGCTCGAGTTGCGCCGCGTCGACGTCGCGCGCTTCAACGAGCGCACCGTCACCGTGTCGCACGGGCTGCAGCCGGGCGAGCGCGTCGTGCTGCAGGGCGTGCACACGGTCAGCGCGGGCGAGAAGGTCCGCGCGATCGCGCCGCTGCATCCGGAGGACTTCGCGTCATGAGCACGGTTCGCGAAGAAGACCGCTTCAACCTGTCCGCATGGGCGCTGCGCCACCAGGCGCTCGTCGCCTACCTGATCGCGCTCGCGACGCTCGCGGGCATCCTCGCGTACACGCGCCTCGCGCAATCCGAAGATCCGCCGTTCACGTTCCGCGTGATGGTGATCCGCACGTTCTGGCCCGGCGCGAGCGCGCGCCAGGTGCAGGAGCAGGTCACCGACCGGATCGGCCGCAAGCTGCAGGAAACGCCGGCGATCGACTTCCTGCGCAGCTACTCGCGCCCCGGCGAATCGCTGATCTTCTTCACGATGAAGGATTCGGCGCCGGTCAAGGACGTGCCCGACACCTGGTACCAGATCCGCAAGAAGGTCGGCGACATCGGCTACACGCTGCCGCCCGGCGTGCAGGGGCCGTTCTTCAACGACGAGTTCGGCGACGTCTACACCAACATCTACACGCTCGAGGGCGACGGCTTCTCGCCCGCGCAGCTGCACGACTACGCGGACCAGCTGCGCACCGTGCTGCTGCGCGTGCCGGGCGTCGGCAAGGTCGACTATTTCGGCGACCCCGACCAGCGGATCTTCATCGAGGTCAACAACGCGCAGCTCACGCGCCTCGGCATCTCGCCGCAGCAGCTCGGGCAGGCGATCAACGCGCAGAACGACGTGTCGTCGGGCGGCGTGCTGACGACCGCCGACGACCGCGTGTTCGTGCGGCCGAGCGGCCAGTTCGACAATGTCGCCGCGATCGCCGATACACTCATCCGCATCAACGGCCGCACGTTCCGGCTCGGCGATCTCGCGACCGTGAAGCGCGGCTATGACGATCCGCCCGTCACGCAGATGCGGAGCACCGGCCGTGCCGTGCTCGGCATCGGCATCACGATGCAGCCGGGCGGCGACGTGATCCGGCTCGGCAAGGCGCTCGACGCCCAATCGCAGGCACTGCAGGCGCGGCTGCCCGCCGGGCTCAAGCTGACCGAGGTGTCGAGCATGCCGCACGCGGTGTCGCACTCGGTCGATGACTTCCTCGAGGCCGTCGCCGAAGCGGTCGCGATCGTGCTGGTGGTGAGCCTCGTGTCGCTCGGCCTGCGCACCGGGATGGTCGTCGTGATCTCGATTCCCGTGGTGCTCGCCGTCACCGCCCTCTTCATGTACCTGTTCGACATCGGCCTGCACAAGGTGTCGCTCGGCACGCTGGTGCTCGCGCTCGGCCTGCTCGTCGACGACGCGATCATCGCGGTCGAGATGATGGCCGTGAAGCTCGAGCAGGGCTACAGCCGCGCGCGCGCCGCCGCGTTCGCGTACACGAGCACCGCGTTCCCGATGCTGACGGGCACGCTCGTCACGGTGTCGGGCTTCCTGCCGATCGCACTCGCGAAGTCGAGCACCGGCGAGTACACGCGCTCGATCTTCGAGGTGTCGGCGATCGCGCTGATCGCGTCGTGGTTCGCGGCGGTCGTGCTGATCCCGCTGCTGGGCTTCCACATGCTGCCCGAGCGCAAGAAGCACGCGCACGAGGCGCACCTGCCCGACGACCACGAACACGACATCTACGACACGCGCTTCTACACGCGGCTGCGCGGCTGGATCCACTGGTGCATCGAGCGGCGCTTCGTCGTGCTCTCGATCACCGGCGCGCTGTTCGTCGTGTCGCTGATGGGCTTCTCGCTCGTGCCGCAGCAGTTCTTCCCGAGCTCGGACCGGCCCGAACTGCTGGTCGACCTGCGGCTGCCCGAAGGCGCGTCGTTCGCGGCGACGCTGCGCGAGACCGAGCGCCTCGAGAAGGCGATCGACAAGCGCCCGGAAATCGATCACTCGGTGAATTTCGTCGGCAGCGGCGCGCCGCGCTTCTACCTGCCGCTCGACCAGCAGCTGCAGTTGCCGAACTTCGCACAGTTCGTGATCACCGCGAAATCCGTCAAGGATCGCGAGAAGCTCGCAAGCTGGCTCGAAACCACGCGGCGCGACCGCTTCCCGGCCGTGCGCTGGCGCCTGTCGCGGCTCGAGAACGGGCCGCCCGTCGGCTATCCGGTGCAGTTCCGCGTGAGCGGCGACGACATCGCGACCGTGCGCGGCATTGCCGAAAAAGTCGCGGCGACGATGCGCGGCGACGAGCGCACGGTAAACGTCCAGTTCGACTGGGACGAGCCGGCCGAGCGCTCGGTGCGCTTCGCGCTCGACCAGAAGAAGGCGCGCGAGCTGAACGTGACGTCGCAGGACGTGTCGAGCTTCCTCGCGATGACGCTGTCGGGCACGACGGTCACGCAGTATCGCGAGCGCGACAAGCTGATCGCGGTCGACCTGCGCGCGCCGCAGGCCGACCGCGTCGATCCCGCGAAGCTCGCCGGCCTCGCGCTGCCGACGCCGAACGGCCCGGTGCCGCTCGGCTCGCTCGGCCGCTTCACGCCGACGCTCGAATACGGCGTCGTGTGGGAGCGCGATCGCCAGCCGACGATCACCGTGCAGTCGGACGTGCGCACCGGCGCGCAGGGCATCGACGTCACGCACGCGATCGACGGCAAGCTGAATGCGCTGCGCGCGCAGTTGCCGGTCGGCTATCAGATCAACATCGGCGGCTCGGTCGAGGAAAGCGCGAAGGCGCAGACGTCGATCAACGCGCAGATGCCGCTGATGGCGATCGCCGTGTTCACGCTGCTGATGATCCAGCTGCAGAGCTTCTCGCGCGTGCTGATGGTCGTGCTGACCGCGCCGCTCGGGTTGATCGGCGTCGTCGGCACGCTGCTGCTGTTCGGCCAGCCGTTCGGCTTCGTCGCGATGCTCGGCGTGATCGCGATGTTCGGGATCATCATGCGCAACTCGGTGATCCTCGTCGACCAGATCGAGCAGGACATCGCGGCCGGCCACGGACGCTTCGACGCGATCGTCGGCGCGACCGTGCGGCGCTTCCGGCCGATCACGCTGACGGCCGCAGCCGCGGTGCTCGCGCTGATCCCGCTGCTGCGCTCGAACTTCTTCGGGCCGATGGCGACCGCGCTGATGGGCGGCATCACGAGCGCGACCGTGCTGACGCTGTTCTACCTGCCGGCGCTGTACGCCACGTGGTTCCGCGTGAAGAGCAGCGAGCGCGATCCGCGGGGCGGTCATCCGCCGGGCGACGGTGGTCCGTCCGGCGGCACCATGCCGCCTGCCACGCCGTCGGGAGCCTGATCATGGAACTGTCGATGAACCTGATGACGAAAACCGCGCGCGCGATGGCGGCCGCCGGCCTCGTGTCGCTCGCCGGCTGTGCGTGGTTCGCGCCGAGCGGCGAACCGCCCGCGTTGCCGTCGCCCGCGCATTACGGCGCGGCGCCGCAAGTCGAGCAGACCGTCGCCGCGCAAGGCGTCGCGCAGCAGTTTGAAGTCGGCGCGCAGCCGGTGCCCGACTGGTGGAAGCAGTACCGCTCCGACGCGCTGAACGCGCTCGTCGACGAAGGGCTGCGCAACAGCCCGACGCTCAGCGCCGCGTCGCACACGCTGAACGCCGCGCGCGAGCAGTTGCGCGCGCAGATCGGCAGCTCGCTGCTGCCGTCGATCGACGCGGGCGGCCAGGCCGCGCGCCAGCGTGCGCTCGGCGTGCCGATCCCCGCGCTCGGCGCGCCGACGCTGTTGTACGACACGTTCGTCGGCCAGATCGAGGCACACTACACGTTCGACCTGTTCGGCGCCGCGCGCTTCGCGAACCGCGCGCTCGCGAAACGCGTCGACGTCAGCGCGTTCCAGCTCGAGTCCGCGCGGCGCGCGCTTGCCGCGAACATCGTGACCGCGTCGATCACCGCGTCGGTGCTCAACGCGCAGATCGACACGACCGAGCGGCTCGTCGCGCTCGCCGACGCGCAGGCGCACGACGCCGAACGCCGCTACGCGCTCGGCGCCGCGTCGCGCACCGACGCGCTGAATGCGCGGCAGAGCGCGGACACCTTCGCGGCCAGCCTGCCCGCGCTGCGCCAGCAGCGCGACTCGGCGCGCCATGCGCTCGCGGTGCTGGTCGGCCGCACGCCGGACCAGCCGCCCGCCGATCTTTCGCTCGCCGATCTGCATCTGCCGCAGCAGGTGCCGGTCGTCGTGCCGTCGGACCTGCTGCAGAGCCGGCCCGACATCCGCGCAGCCGACGCGGCACTGAAGGCCGCCGCGGCCGAAGTCGGCGTCGCGACCGCGCAGCTGTTCCCGCAGCTGTCGCTGTCGGCATCGATGGGACAAGGCGGCTTCAGCTGGCCCGCGATGCTGTCGGGCGCCGGCGCGATCTGGAGCGTCGGCGCGTCGCTGAGCCAGCCGATCTTCCACGGCGGCGCACTGCTCGCGCAGCGCCGTGCCGCGAAGGAAACCTACGCGGCCGCGGTCGACCAGTACAAGCAGACGGTGCTCGGCGCGTTCCAGAACGTCGCCGATTCGCTCGCGGCGCTCGAGCACGACGCGCAGGCGCTCGACGCATCGGGACGTGCCGCGATCGCCGCGCGCGGCGCGTATGACGACACGGCCGCGCGCGTGCGGCTCGGCGCGCTGCCGCCGTCGTCCTCGCGCGCGAGCGAGCTGCAGTACCGCAATGCACAGCTCGACGAGATCCGCGCGACGGGCGCGCGGCTCGCCGACACGGCGCGGCTCTATCAGGCGATGGGCACGCCACCGGGCAACACGGCGTCGGACCACCCTGCGTCCGGCAGCCCGGCGCCCGCCAAGGAAGCCCGCGCCGCCGGCGTGGATGCGGCACCCACGCCGCAGTAACGCGTCGGCCGCCACGCGGGCGCGCGACTGCGGCGCCTGCGTGGCCGTGCCCGCCGCATCGGGGCCGCCACCCGCGCGCCCTGCCCATCTTCCCGCTTGACCCTCACGTAGCGTAACGTTCCAGACTTCAGCGTGCGCACTGAACGGAGGCTCGAATGCGACTGAAAGTGGGGGAACTGGCGAAACGCAGCGGACTGACCGTCCGCACGCTGCACCACTATCACGCGATCGGTCTGCTGACACCTTCGGCGCGCGCCGACAACGGCTACCGGCTGTACGACCGCGACGACATCGCCCGGCTCCACCAGATCCAGGCATTGCGTCGCTTCGGCCTGTCGCTCGCCGAGATCGGCGCTTACCTGAACCAGCCCGGCACCCCGCTCGTCGAGATCGTCGCGAAGCAGGTCGCGATGCTCGATCGTGAAATCGAGCAGGCCGAGCGGCTGCGCGAGCGGCTCGTGCACCTGCACGCGCAGCTCGCCGGCGGCGCGGAGCCGGAGCTGGCCGATTGGCTCACCACGCTGGAGTTGATGACCGTGTACGACAAATATTTTTCCGAGGAAGAACTCGCGCGCATGCCGATGTACCGCAAGAGCCAGACGGGCGACGCGGAATGGATCGCGCTCGTTGACGAAGTGCGCGCGCTGAAGGATGCCGGCGTCGCCCCCGAGGACGCACGCGCCCGCGCGCTCGCCGACCGCTGGATGACGCTGCTCGTGCGCGACACGAACGGCGACCCGCGGCTGCTTGCGAAGCTGAATCTGATGCACGAGCGCGAGCCGTCGATGCAGGCGCAGATCGGCATTTCGACGGCGTTGCGCGACTACGTGCTGCGCGCATCCGCCGAAACGAAGATGCAGATCTTCGAGAAATACCTGGCGCCGGACGAGATCCGCTTCATGCGCGCGCACTATGGCGAACGCGCGATGGAATGGCCGCAGCTGATGGCCGACGCGCGCGACGCGATCGACGCGGGCGCGCGGCCCGACTCGCCGGGAGGCCGGGCGCTCGCGCAGCGCTGGCTCGACCTGTTCCGCAGCTATGCGGGCGACGATCCCGCGACGCACTTGAAATTCCGCCATGCAATGCAGAACGAACCGGCGCTGATGAAGGACTCGTGGGTCGACGACACGCTGCTCGGCTTCATGCGCGAAGCGATGGCGCAGTTGAAACCGCAGCGCTGATCGGCGCGCGCGCTCACCCCTCCCGCGTCGCGATCCCGAGCGCGCGCAGCCGCCGGTACAACGTGCGCTCGCTGATCCCGACACGTTCGGCCAGCGCCTTGCGCGTCCCCGTGAACCCGCTCGCGATCCGCACGAGTTCGGCATCCGTCAGCGCACCCGGGCCACCCGCGCCATCCTGCGGCCGCGCCTGCGCGGCGATGAGCTCGGGCGGCAGGTGCTCGACGCGTATCGTGCCGTCGTCCGCGAACAGGCACGCACGCTCGAGCACGTTGCGCAGCTCGCGGATGTTGCCCGGCCATGCATACGCGTCGAGACACGCGCGCGCGGCATCGGTCAGCACGAACCGCGCGGTGCGCGTGCCGCCCGCGCCGGCGCGCGCGTTCGCGATCCGCTGCAGGATCGACGTCGCGAGCAGCGCGATGTCGCCGCGCCGTTCGCGCAGCGCCGGCAGGTGAATCGGAAATGCGCTGATCCGGTAGTAGAGATCCTGCCGGAAGCGCCCGTCGTCGATCATGTCGCGCAGCGGCTTGTGGGTCGCCGCGACGAGCCGGAAATCCGCGCGCAGCGCCTCGACGCCGCCGACGCGCCGGAACGTGCCCGATTCGATCAGCCGCAGCAGCTTCACCTGCATCGGCAGCGGCACGTCGCCGATCTCGTCGAGAAAGAGCGTGCCGCCCTGCGCGGTCTCGACGAGCCCCGGCTTGCGCGCCGCCGCGCCGGTAAATGCGCCCTTTTCATAGCCGAACAGTTCGCTTTCGAACAGCGTCTCGGCGATCCCCGAGCAATCGACGACGACGAACGGCCCCATCGCGCGCGCGCTCGCCTCGTGCAGCGCCCGCGCGAACAGTTCCTTGCCGGTGCCCGACTCGCCGAGCAGCAGCACCGGCAGCATCGACGGTGCGACGCGCTGCAGCGCGCCGAGCGCCGCGTTGAACGCATCCGAGCCGCCGACGAGCCCTTCGGCGCTCGGCTGCGCGGACGCGCTGCGCACCGTCGTCAGCCGCTCGACGTACGCGATCACGCCGCCTGCCGCGTCGAAGATCGGGCGCAGTTCGACGTCGACATGCTCGGGGCCGCGCGGCGTGTGATGGATGTGCAGCACGCGGTTCAGGCCGCGCGATTCGCGCGCCTGCTTCATCGGGCAATGCTCGCCGGCCTGGTCGCACGGCACGTCGTAGTGATGCGACACGCGGTAGCAATGCCGGCCCACGTGCTCGACGCCCGCGACGCCGAACTGGCGCCGGTAGGCGCCGTTCGCCGCGAGGATCCGGTAGTCGGGATCCACGACGATCATTGGCTGCGGGTCCTGCTCGAGATAGGCAACGAGCGCGCTCACGTCGGGCGCGACGCCGCGCGGTTCGTCGGGAACGATCGGGATGATGTCGTGCTGGCTCATGACGGGGGCGGCAAAGCGGCGGTTGGTTACGCGAACTGCCAATTCTGCCACGTCACTGCCATGTCTGGCAGCACGCACGCGCGGCCGGCCCGAGCGCGGCGCCGACCATTGATCTTCCGCCGGCAAAAACACGAGATGAATCAACGCACTGGCGCGTTTTCCAATGCGCCACCTCGACTTGGCATGGTTCTTGTTCAAAGTAAGGTCGATTGCCGAACCTTTTGTGCGAAGTAATTTAGTTGTAAGGTTTCTTGCCGAACCAGATCGAGGAGTTTCCCGTGAGCAACACGTCCGTGATGTCGGTCGAAGGTTTCTTCGACCCCGCGACCAGCACCATCAGTTACCTCCTGCTCGATACGGCGAGCCGCGAATGCGCGCTGATCGACAGCGTGCTCGATTACGACCCGAAGTCGGGCCGCACCCATACGGCGAGCGTCGACCGGCTGATCGCGCGCGTGGCCGAACTCGGCGCGACGGTCCGCTGGCTGCTCGAGACGCACGTGCATGCCGATCACCTGTCGGCGGCGCCATACCTGAAGGCGCATGTCGGCGGCGAAATCGCGATCGGCGCGCAGGTGCGACGCGTGCAGCACGTGTTCGGCCGGCTGTTCAACGCGGGTTCCGCATTCACGCCCGACGGCAGCCAGTTCGACCGGCTGCTCGACGACGGCGACGCGCTTGCGCTCGGCGCGCTGTCGATCCGCGCGATGCATACGCCCGGCCACACGCCGGCGTGCGTCACCTACTGCGTCGATGCCGGCGCCGAACGCGCGGCGTTCGTCGGCGACACACTGTTCATGCCCGACTACGGCACCGCGCGCTGCGACTTTCCCGGCGGCGACGCGCGCGCGCTGTACCGGTCGATCGCGCGCGTGCTGAGCCTGCCGCCCGACACGCAGCTGTACCTGTGCCATGACTACCAGCCCGGCGGCCGCGCGCTGCGGTACGTGAGCACCGTCGCCGATCAGCGGCACGCGAACGTGCACGTGCGCGACGGCGTGACCGAGGACGACTTCGTCGCGATGCGCACCGCGCGCGACGCGACGCTCGACATGCCGGTGCTGATGCTGCCGTCGGTGCAGGTCAACATGCGCGCCGGCCACCTGCCCGAACCTGAAGACAACGGCGTGCGCTACCTGAAGATCCCGCTCGACGCGATCTGAGCACACCGTCCCGCCCCAACCGGAGTCCCCCCGACATGAACATTCGAATGCTGACCGGCACGCTGTCGGTCTCGCCCCAGATCACGGCGGCCGACCTGCCCGCGCTGCGCGACGCCGGCTTGCGCTCCATCGTCTGCAACCGGCCGGACGGCGAAGGCCCCGACCAGCCGACCGTCGCCGAGATCCGCGCGGCGGCCGCGCCGCTCGGTATCGCCGTCCATTACCTGCCGGTCGATTCCGGCAAGGTCACCGACGAACAGGCCGCGCAGTTCGGCGCGCTCGTCGCGTCGCTCGACGGGCCTGCGCTCGCCTACTGCCGCACAGGCACCCGCTCCGCGACGCTGTGGGCGCTGTCGCAGGCGAGCCTGAGGCCGCTGAACGACATCGTCGCGACGGCCGCCGCCGCCGGCTACGACCTGAGCGCGCTCGCGCCTCGCATCGCGCAGCACGGCTCGCAGCGCAGCACGCACATGACGCCGCCGGTCGAAGCGCGGCACGACATCGTGATCGTCGGCGCGGGCGCCGCCGGCATCGCGGTCGCATCGAGCCTGCTCGCGCGCGACCGGTCGCTCGACATCGCGGTGATCGATCCCGCCGACGTCCATTACTACCAGCCCGGCTGGACGATGGTCGGCGCGGGCGTGTTCAAGCCCGAAACCACCGCACGGCAGATGCCCGACGTGCTGCCGCGCGGCGTGCACCGGATCCAGGCCGCGGTCGCCGGATTCGAGCCGGACGCGCACGTCGTCGTGCTCGACGGCTGCCGGCGCATCGGCTACCGGCAGCTCGTCGTGTGCCCGGGGCTCAAGCTCGACTGGCACGCGATCGACGGGCTCCCCGAAACGCTCGGCCGCAACGGCGTCACGTCGAACTACCGCTACGACCTCGCGCCCTACACGTGGCAGCTCGTGCGCGAATTCCGCGGCGGCCGCGCGCTGTTCACGCAGCCGCCGATGCCGATCAAGTGCGCGGGCGCGCCGCAAAAGGCGATGTATCTGTCATGCGACCACTGGCGTCGCGCGGGCCGCCTCGGCGCGGCCGACGTCGAGTTTCTCAACGCGGGCGCCGCGCTGTTCGGCGTCGCCGACTATGTGCCCGCGCTGATGGAGTACGTGAAGCGCTACGACATCGCGCTGTCGTTCGGCCACAACCTCGTGTCGATCGACGGCCCCGCGCGCCGCGCGACGTTCCGGCGCGCGCTGCCCGACGGCGGCGCGGAAACCGTCGTGCGCGAGTTCGACATGATCCACGTCGTACCGCCGCAGCGCGCGCCCGACTTCGTGCGCGCGAGCCCGCTCGCCGACGCGGCCGGCTGGATCGACGTCGATCCGGCCACGCTCAGGCACAAGCACCATCCCGACATCTTCGCGCTCGGCGACGCGACCAATACGACCAACGCGAAGACCGCCGCCGCCGCGCGCAAGCAGGCGCCCGTCGTCGCGCACAACGTGCTCGCGGCGCTCGGCCGCGCGCGCGGCGCCGCAACCTATGACGGCTACGGCTCGTGCCCGCTGACCGTCGAGCGCGGCCGGATCGTGCTCGCCGAATTCCTGTACGGCGGCAAGGTCGCGCCGACCTTCCCCGCGTGGCTGATCGACGGCAAGCGCCCGTCGCGGCTCGCGTGGCTGCTGAAGGAGCGGTTGCTGCCGCCGCTGTACTGGAAGGCGATGCTGCAGGGCCGCGAATGGTTCGCGAAGCCCGAGATCGCCGATTGACCGCCGCCCGAGTCAACGGATGAACGAACGGATGACATCATGCTGATTTCTCTCGTGCTGGGCAGCATCGTCGGCGCGGTGCTCGGACTGACGGGTGCGGGCGGCGGGATCCTCGCGGTGCCGGCGCTCGTCGTCGGGATGGGCTGGCCGATGCAGCAGGCGACGCCCGTCGCGCTCGTCGCAGTCGCGGGCAGCGCGCTCGTCGGCGCGCTCGAGGGTTTCCGCCGCGGGCTCGTGCGCTATCGCGCGGCATTCCTGATGGCCGCAGCCGGCGTGCCGCTCACGACGCTCGGCGTGCAGCTCGCGCACGTGCTGCCGCAGCGCGTGCTGCTGACGCTGTTCGCGCTGACGATGCTCGTCGTCGCGGGCCGGCTGCTGCGGCAGGCGCTCAGGTCGCCGAACGGCACGCCGGCCGTGTCGCCGCTGTGCGTCGGCCGCGTGAATCCCGACACCGGCCGGCTCGTCTGGTCGTGGCCCGCAGGTCTCGCGCTCGCGTCGACCGGTGCGGTCACCGGCCTGATGACGGGCCTGCTCGGCGTCGGCGGCGGCTTCGTGATCGTGCCGATGTTGCGCAAGTTCACCGACGTGTCGATGCACGGGATCGTCGCGACATCGCTGATGGTGATCGCGCTGGTCGGCGCGGGCGGCGTGTTCGCGACGCTCTTCGCCGGCACGCATGCGCCGCTCGACGTGACGCTGTGGTTCACCGCGACGACCGCGCTCGGCATGGCCGCCGGCCGCGGCGCGTCGCGTTTTCTGTCCGCGCGCCACGTGCAGATCGGCTTCGCGGCTGCGCTCATTTGCGTCGCGCTCGGGCTGCTCGCGAAGGCGGCGATCGGTGGGTGATCCGTGGAGGCGTCCGTGATTGGGACGGCGAACACAGTTATGCGCGTGATCTTGTGGGCGTGCGCTCGCTCATACATTGAGAACGCGGTTGAATCGGCGCATCACCGTACCGACCTGCTTGAACAGCGTAGGCCGCTCGTGGAAGCGTGGACGGTACACGTCGCAACTCAAAATGCGGTAACCGTCGATCAACGCCCACCAGCAAAGCGCCGGAACCTGCGGCATCGCGCGCGCCGCGATGCCGCCTCGCTGTCCGCGGAAGTGACAACCTCGCGGCGGACATATCAGCGTTACCCGCTCTAATACTTGGTCACTTGGTCGCGTCGACCTTTATCTCAATCCTCGTATATTCCGGTCCTAGCAATTGCATTCGTTCGGTTTTCCCGCGCTCATCTGTCATCCCGACATAACGGTTGGCGCTCGTGGTGATTCGGTAGCAAACATGCGCGAGTGGCTTCGAAGGAGACCCAAGGAACAACGCTTTGTCTTCGGTGTGCGCCGTCCATCTCTCCGTCGAGACAATACGAGCCATTGCCGGCTCGCGCTTGTCCGCACACGTGAAACGATCACCGTCCTTTCCGGGGCCGGGCGTAGCCGCCGTAACTGCATAGCTGACATCACCTTGCAAGCCCGGTGTATTACAAAGGCTCTGACAACCTTCCGGAGGGCATTTGGGGACAAATTCAACACCGACTTGATGCACGTCGTCGGGGTCAGGCTTGCCGTCCTTTGCACGAATGATCCGCTCTTGAACCCATACATCTTGAGGATCCATTCCCAGTTGAACTAGGAAGGACTTCATCGACTCACCGCGCAACTTTGCCAGCTCTTTCGGATTGCGCTCCCACGCAAATGCGGCTGCATCTATAGATGCTGACGCCCCTTCACGTGTCCACTCTCTCGCAGTCAGGAAGTGCCTAACAAGGCTCAACCGATCGCTATTGCCGACCTCGATAGAATTCAACGGCAACCGCATAATGTCCAACTCCATCACCTTACATGCATATGTCGGTGGCGAGCAGAGCGAAAACGCCAACAAAAGTGATGTAGACCATTTCATTTTTTTACCCGGTTAGCGAGCCAAAACGAACCACGCGATGCTGTCTGCATTTCTGATAGCCTGTTCAGGATTTTCTTTCGCCAATCGTTCACAAGCCCAACGGCCGTATGCGCCCGGGTAGTCCTCGGAACCGAACGTATCTATAAAATGTGAACACTCGTGAACTATCGTAAGTTGCTTCGAGGATAAATTGCCCGCAGAGCGATGGGGTAACGAGCAGAAATTGATATTAATCGCAATCGTATGCGTCGCGGTATCCGGACGACAAACGTGCGCCACTTCTCCGTCTAGATGCTTCATATTTGGCAGACAGCCAGTAGCCAAATCTGCATCAGAGCCGGGACGCACGAAGTTCTTAGCGGTCAGGTTCGACATGACTGTCACGAGAGCCCCGAGACCCGTAGTCAACCGGGTTCTGATTGCGCTGTCAGACGACCCGAACCACACGGTAACCCGAGCTTGTATATCGGGCGTCCAACGCGCCAGTTCGGCTATTCTACGCTTGGTAATAACAACAGCCTCGTCTGTCAACCCTAGAACAAGTTTCCTGAATTCTGCGTCGGTCATGTTAGTACAGATAGGCGGGCCGTTCAATGACAACGGAATTACAACTTTCGAACCGGTGACCGTGTTCGATTCACCGTTCCCGACGTGAATCCACTCACCGTTGTCTTGCGTATTTTCATTGTCTGTTGCCATGTTATTTAACTTTCCATCTGAATTTCGATGTCCAATTCTTCTCGACTCATCGTAACAATCCGTTGGGTAAGCCCATCTGCGTCGGTCACTCCCGTAAAACTGCCGCCCGTTGCCGTCCTGATTCGATAGCGAATGTTCGCCAATGGTCTGGCGGTGTTGGTGTCGACAAATTGAAACCGTTCATCAAATACCTCGTCATTTGGTAATGAGCTTACGTTTTGTGGTAGCCCGACCTGCATATCCCCTCGTGCGCCGCCCTCGTCAGAATAGAAGAACGTCGTGGAAGGGTTGGCAAGCACATGATTGGAACGACACGGGCACAGAACGAGGTCCATGTGTTTCACCATCGCCTTTCCGTCGTCGAGCCACGTGTCCGCCGTGCCGAAGATCGGAAAAAGCCCTTTGCAGGTTCCGCATGTTGCTTCGTCGTGATAGACCGCGAACCTTCGGCCCTGTTCATCAAACTGCGTAGACGAGCCCCCCATGACGTATCCGCCCGTCGTCGTGCGGTCGCCTTTAACCACCAATCGCTCAAACATGATCGTGAAAGGTGTGAAGTTGAAGGTCTTCCGCGCTGGTCGTCGTGACGCGCTGCGTATGGCCGGTAGCATCCGTAACGCCGCCGAACACTTTTCCGGACGCAGTGCGAATTCGGTATTGCACTCGCGCCAATGGTCGGCCAGTGTCGGCGTCGCGCAGAACAAATTGTTCGTCGTGTTCGACCCGACCCGCCGCCGCCGAACGCGGGACGCTTTGCCCCGTCAGTGCCGCCGCTTCCTCTGCCGTGAAAATCATTCTCATGTTGCGCTCGACGTGGAGGACTAGCGGCAGGTTGCAGCCGCACACGTTGATGTCGCGGCTCAATGCCCATTGCTTGCCGTTCGGGTCGGTGCCGGGCCAGCACGGCCCCTTCGGCGCAATGAATCCTTCTTGCTTGCAGGCCTTGCAGTAGGTTTTCATGCCGAGCGTGGCGTTTTGCACAGCGGGCGGCGGATTCGAGCAGGTCACGATACCGAGACCTTCGGTGATGACCGCGCTCCCCGCGCGGTCGCCTTGGGCGAGGAAAGACCGGATCATGTCGCCGCCCCTTGGCCAGCCACGGTCGCCTGCTTCCCCACCGTGAACGTGTCGGCGAAGCCCCGGCCTTCACGTTCCGGGCTATCGGTGATCTTGTCGCCATTGTCGAGTTCGCGCCCGACGAAGGCGAGCGGTGCGAAGTCGAGGTAGTCCGCGATGCCAAGGCCGCTGATGATTTGGGCGGTCGAGCCGTCCGCATAGTGAACGACATTTCCCACGACAGCAGACTTGCCTAGCAAGTCGCCCGCGTCCCACGTGCCGGTCGCTTCGCGCAGCACGCCGCCCTTCGCACTCGTCGCCCCCTTTACGGGCAGCCGGTAGCGCGGGCGTGACGGTGGCGGCACATAGGCCGGATCGAACAAGCCGGGAACCGGTTTGTCGTCGGTTACCTTGATGCCGGCTCCGTCTTGTAACGTTTGCGCGATGACGTCGCCCTTGCTCAGTCGCGAGCCGACCAGCGCGAACGGGGTGTTCTCCGACGAGGCGGCAAATCCCGCGCCGTCGATGATGACGGCTTCGCTGCCGTCACCGTATTTGACGACGTCGCCGACGCAGGCCTGCGTCAGCCCTCGATAACTCGTCGTGCCCGCGACTTCGGCAACCCACCCGCCGCGCTCGGTACGCGAGCCGATGGTCGCGAAAAGATGGGTCAGCGCGTTTGCTTCTTGTTCGTTCGTCATCCTGAATCCCTTTCCGGTTAAGCGGGCAAAATGTGCCCTATGCCAACCTAACGCCAACCCGACAGGGGGATCAATCGTCCACGTACGAAAATTCGATAACTATTATTTGGTATCCGAACGAAAGTAACGAAGAGCTAGCGGACAAACAGTAGCGGGGCTGATCGTCGGTTATTCGGAGGCGCGGTGTCGGCCGGATGCCCTTACCAGCATGCTAGACTCGCCGCCGCGCGCCGTCGTCCGGCGCGTCAAGACCAACAACGAAAAGGAGTCCGGCCATGCACGTCCGCAGACGACATGGCGCGGCACTTGCCGCGCTGCTGTTCACGCCGCTCGCCGCGCTCGCGGCATCCACCTATACGGCGACCTTGACGCTCTCCAGTCTCTCGCCGTCAGTCGGCGGCACCGACAAGGCGACGCTCCATCTCGCGAACACCGGAACCACGCCGGCTGCCGCCGGCCTCGTGATCGGCATGCCCACCGGTTTCACCGCGAACGGCTTCAAGAGCGCGTGCGGCGGCACCCTCGCGAGCGACGGCAGCGCGCAGCTCGCACTGACCGGCGCGACGGTGCCGGCTGGCGGCGCGTGCACGTTCACCTTCACGCTCGACGTGCCGCCCGTCGCGGCGCTGCCGCCGCCGGGCGCGCGCAGTTTCAGCATCGCGACCAGCACGGCGCCGGGCCTCGCGACGCTGTCGGCCAGCACCGCGCCGACGCTCACAGGCTTCCTCGGCGCGACACCGGGGCTTTACAGCGACACGTGGTTCCCGTCAACGGTGCGCAGCGTCGCGATCCTCGACCTGTTCATCACGCCTCAGACCGACCCCGGTCCGAACTCGAACGTCTATTGGTCAAACCAGGTCAATTCGCTGCACGGCTACACGGGCCTGCAGTCGACCGAACTGGTGTCGGCCAGCGAAGGCACAGGCAAGCAATTCCTGTTCAGCCTGTGGGGCGCGACCGCCGCGAAGCCCGGCACGCCCGCGAGCGCCGGCATCGGCGCCGGCAGCTTCTGCACGGTCAGCGGCTCGGCGACGGACGGCAGCGCCGGCGCGCAATGCCGCTACCGCTACGAATGGCAGGCGGGCCACACGTACCGCTTCCGCATCACGCCGGACACGAGCCAGGGCCCCGGCTGGTTCAAGAGCAACGTCACCGACGTGACAGGCGGTGCGATCGGCGACAGCTTCGACATCGGCAGCATCTATGTCGGCACGACGCAGACGCAGGTGCCGGTGTCGTCGATCAGCCAGTGGGTCGAATACTTCGACTGGAATTCGAGCCGCACGAGTTGCACGTCGGTCGCCTACACGAACGCCCGGTTCTCGGTGCGCGCGTACGACACGCTCGGCAATGCGGTGACGGTGCCGGCCCCGTCGGCCACGGTCAACAAGACGTGTCCCGCGGCCGACGCGAATGCGTCCGAGTCGAATGGCGTCGCGACGCTGATCGGCGGCCCGCAGCAGTCGGCGGCCGGCCTCGTGAAGGCGAACGGCGCATGCCTGACGGCCGCGGGCGGCCTGACCGACGGCAGCGCCGCGACGCTCGGCGCGTGCCCGACACTCGCGTCGGTGCGCGCATCCGGCGGCACGCATTTCAATCCGCAACTGTGGGTCGTCGCCGGCGATGGCACGCTGCAGACCAAGTACAGCTACTGCCTGACCGCACCGGCGCCCGGCACTGCCGGCGGTGCGCTGCTGCACACCTGCGTACCCGGCGAGGCGGGCCAGCGATGGCAGGTGCAGGCCGGCACGTTGCCGGGCACGGCGCAACTCGTGTCGCTGGCGTCGGGCCGCTGCCTCGCGCCGGCCGGCAGCGCGCTCGGCCTCCAGACATGCACGTCGGCCACGGCCGTCTGGAAGACGCCCGGCAAGAGTTTCACGTACTGATTCACATACTGGCCGCCGCGCCCTGCGGCGGCACAAAAAAAACGCCCGGCCCGACTTGTCGTCGGCGCCGGGCGTTTTGCATCGCGTCGGGCGAAACGGCGTCAGGCCAGCGCCGCCTCTGCCGCAGCCGCCGTCCTGCGCCGCTCCTGGCGCAGCATCACGAAGTTCGCGAGCACGACGCCGGCCGTCACCGCGATGATGAACAGCGTCGCGAGCGCATTCATCTCCGGATTCAGGCCCAGGCGCACGCGCGAGAACACGACGAGCGGCAGCGTCGTCGAGCCGGGGCCCGACAGGAACGCCGACAGCACGAGGTCGTCGATCGACAGCGTGAACGCCAGCAGCCAGCCGGCGATCAGCGCCTGCGAGATCAGCGGCAGCGTGATCGTGAAGAACACTTTCAGCGGCGTCGCGCCGAGATCGAGCGCGGCTTCCTCGAGCGACGGGTCCAGCTCGCGCACGCGCGACTGCACGATGATCGCGACGTACGAGATGCACAGCATCACGTGGCCGAGCCAGATCGTGAAGACCCCGCGCTCGGCTGGCCAGCCGATCCACTTGGCGAGCTCGATGAACAGCAGCAGCAGCGAGATGCCCTGGATCACCTCGGGAATCACGAGCGGCGCGTTGATCATCCCGCTGAACAGCGCGAAGCCGCGAAAGCGGCCCATGCGCGCGAGCACGAAGCCCGCCCACGTGCCGATGAACACCGATGCGAACGCGGTCATCACGCCGATCTTCAGCGACAGCCACGCCGCCGTCAGCAGCTCGTCGTCGTCGACGAGCGCCGAATACCAGCGGAACGAGAACCCGGACCACACCGTGACGAGCTTCGACTCGTTGAACGAATAGACGATCAGGCTGATGATCGGGATGTACAGGAACGCGAAACCGGCAAAGAGCGCCGCGAATTGCAGGAAACGATTCGGCTTCATTTGCGGCGGCCCTCCTGCTCCTTCGCCTGGAAGTGCTGGAACATCGCCATCGGCACGAGCAGCAGCAACACCATCGCGCAGGTGACGGCGGACGCCATCGGCCAGTCGGCGTTGTTGAAGAACTCGTTCCACATCACGCGGCCGATCATCAGCGTGTTCGCGCCGCCGAGCAGCTCCGGAATCACGTATTCGCCGACCGCCGGGATAAACACCAGCAGGCAGCCGGCGATGATCCCGTTCTTCGACAGCGGCAGCGTGATCTGCACGAACGCCTTCCACGGCTTCGCGCCGAGGTCGTACGCGGCCTCGAGCAGGCGCAGGTCCATCTTCACGAGGTGCGCGTACAGCGGCATCACGAGGAACGGCAGGTACGAATACACCATGCCGATGTAGACCGCGTAATTCGTCCGGTACAGCTCGATCGGCGTATGGGTCAGGCCGATCCACATCAGGAAGTTGTTCAGCAGCCCGTTGTTCTTCAGGATGCCGATCCACGCATAGACGCGGATCAGGAACGACGTCCAGAACGGCAGCATCACGCCCATCATCAGCAGGTTGCGGGTCGCCGGGTTCGAGCGCGCGATGTAGTACGCCATCGGATAGCCGATCAGCAGGCACAGCACCGTCGTGATCGCCGCGACGAGCACCGAGTTCACGTAGGTCGCGAAGTACAGGCTGTCGGTCAGCAGGAACGCATAGTGCGACAGGTTCAGCGCGATATGGACGACGCCGTCCGCGTACGACGCGAGCTCCGAATACGGCGGAATGCCGAGCTGCAGTTCGGCGAAGCTGATCTTGACGACCAGCACGAACGGCACGAGGAAGAACAGCACGAGCCACGTGAACGGCCCGGCGACGACCGCGGTGCTGCCGGTCAGGTTGAAGCGCTTCACCGGCCAGTTGAGCAGGGACTTGAACGCGCTCATGACGTCAGCACCACGCCCGCCGACGCGCTCCAGCGGACGTAGATCTCGTCGCCGAGCGACGGCGTCTCGAGCTCGCTGATCGCAAGGCTCGACACGTTCGCGATCACGACCTTGCCCGAATCGAGCCGCACGTGATACAGCGAATAGCCGCCCATGTACGCGACGTTGGTGATCATGCCGTGCGCCCAGTTGAACGCACCCTCGGGCGGCTTGCGCGTGAGCGCGATCCGCTCGGGACGCACCGACACCGTGACCGGCATGCCGAGCGGGCCCGAAATGCCATGGTTCACGTACATCCGGCACGGCAGCTCCGGCGACTCGATGAACACGTGGTCGGGCTCGTCCTCGACGGTCGTGCCGTCGAACAGGTTGGTCGAGCCGATGAACTCGGCCGAGAACCGGGTGTTCGGATATTCGTAGACTTCGTTCGGCGAGCCGATCTGGACGATCTGCCCTTCGCTCATCACCGCGAGCCGGTTCGCCATCGTCATCGCCTCTTCCTGGTCGTGCGTGACCATGATGCAGGTGACGCCGACCTTGTTCAGGATGTTGACGAGCTCGATCTGCGTGCGCTGGCGGATCTGCTTGTCGAGCGCGGACATCGGCTCGTCGAGCAGCAGCAGTTTCGGGCGCTTCACGAGCGAACGGGCGAGCGCGACGCGCTGCTGCTGGCCGCCCGACAGCTGGTGCGGCTTGCGCTTTGCGTACTTGCCCATCTGCACGAGCTCGAGCGCCGCATGCACGCGCGCCTTCAGCTCGGACTTCGGCGTGCCTTCCTGCTTCAGGCCGAACGCGACGTTCGACTCGACCGACATGTGCGGGAACAGCGCATACGACTGGAACATCATGTTCACGGGCCGCTTGTACGGCGGCATCTGCGCGAGGTCCTCGCCGTCGATCAGGATCTTGCCCGACGTGACCGTCTCGAGGCCTGCGAGCATCCGCAGCAGCGTCGACTTGCCGCAACCCGAGCTGCCGAGCAGCGCGAACAGCTCGCCCTGGCGCACCGTCAGGTTGACGCTGCGCACGGCTTCGGTGTCGCCGAATTTCTTGACGACGTCGATGATCTGGACAAAGTTCTCGGCGCGCGAATCGGCGCCGGACGAAGGAACGAAGGACGGCGCGCCCGCGACCTGCACGCTCGACTGGCTATTCATGATGTGCTGCTTCTCTCCTGCATTTGACGAACAAAGCCCCCGGGGGTACCAGGGGCTTCATGACTGCTGGTGCGACTCCGGCTCCCGTCAGCGGCCCGACTTCAGCTCGGTCCACAGACGCGTCTGCAGGCGCTGGATCTCCGGCGGCAGCGGCTTGAGCAGGAACAGGGTCTTTACGACGTCGGCCGGCGGGTAGACGGCCGGGTCGTTCGCGACGTCTGGCTTCACGTACTTGCGCGCCTCGGTGTTCGCGCTCGGGTAGTACACCGCGTTCGTGATCGCCGCGTGGACCTTCGGATCCTCGATGTAGTTGATCCACTGCAGCGCGGCATCCTTGTTCTTCGCGTCCTTCGGGATCGCCATCACGTCGAACCAGACCGGCGCGCCGCCCTTCGGGATGTAGTACTCGACCTTGTACGGCTTCTTCGCTTCCATCGCGCGGTGCTTCGCGATCACGACGTCGCCCGACCAGCCGTATGCGAAGCAGATGTCGCCGCCGACCAGGTCGTTGATGTAGCCCGACGAGTTGAACTGCGTGATGTACGGGCGGATCTTCTTCAGCACCTGCATCGCGGCCTGGTAGTCGGCCGGGTTCGTGCTCATCGGATCCTTGCCGATGTAGTGCAGCGCCGCGGCGAACATCTGGTCCGGCGCGTCGAGCACCGACACGCCGCAGGTCTTCAGCTTCGAGATGTTTTCCGGCTTGAACAGGATGTCCCAGTTGTCGAGCGGCACCTTGCCGAGGATCTGCTGCGCCTTGTTCACGTTGTACGCGAGGCCGGTCGTGCCGTACGCCCAGGGCACCGCGTACTTGTTGCCGGGGTCCGCGCCGGCGACGAGCGCCATCAGCTGCGGATCGAGATACTTGAGGTTCGGCAGCTTCGACTTGTCGAGCGGCGTGAAGATGCCGGCGGCGATCTGCTTGCCTGCGTAGTTGCTGGTCGGCACGACGATGTCGTAGCCCGAGCTGCCCGTCAGGAGCTTCGCCTGCAGCGTGTCGTCGCTGTCGTAGTTGTCGTAGCGGACCTTGATGCCGCTCTGCTTTTCGAAGTTCGGGATCGTGTCCTTCGCAATGTAGTCCGACCAGTTGTAGACATTGAGCTGCGTATCCTTCGCTGCCGCCGCCGATGCGCCCACGCACAGCGCGAGTGCCGCGAACCGGCCCGCCACTTTTGCTTTCATCCCGTTCTCCCATCCGGCCGGAACCCTTGTCCGGCTGTCGTCTGCCTCGCCATGGCGGTGCGTGTTGACCCGCTCCGCCCCTCGAAAACCCCGAACGCTACCATTATTCGCCTTCCGTCACAAAAAAATCATGCCGGTGTCGCGCAAACGGAACAGATTCCTGTCCGGTGGCAACGCGGTGGCGCGCGCAGCGGGGTAATCCGGAGGAAATTCTATCGGGTAATTGGCGCCTGTCCATCCGGAAAATGAACGGGTGCCGGAAGGCGGGACCGCCTACGCCGGAGATGCGACCGTTTCATGACCGCCACGCAGGCCGGCGTCGTGCGACCGCGTCGTTTCACCGGCGAACCCACGCCGCGTTGCCGCCGGCCGTCCGGTCCGCCGCACCGCCGGACGGCGTCGGCCGCGATGCATTAAAATTGACGCTGACGTTTTCACTACGCGAACCTTCCGATGGCCTCCAACCTCCACGACCTGCCCGACAGCCCCTGCATCGGCGTCTGCTCGACCCTCTTCGACGAAGTCTGCAAGGGTTGCGGCCGCACGGCCGTCGAAGTGTCGAACTGGGTGTTCCTGAGCGACGACGAAAAGCGCGCGGTATGGGAACGCATTACCCGTGAAGGCACCGCGATGCGCTTCCAGTACGACAAGCTGTAAATCCGCGCGCGCAAAAAAAGAGCGGCATGCTTACCGCCATGCCGCCAACCCCAACTCTGTCTTCTCTGCCGCTTCGGTCCTTCCCCGCGCGCTAGAACTTCATCCCGACGCCCACGCCGACGATCAGCGGATCGATGTGCAGCGTGCCGATGCCCTTGTCGCCGAGCGTCGCGTCGGTGCTCATCCAGATCTTCTTCAGGTCGAAGTTCACGAACACCTTCTTCGTCACCTGCACGTCGACGCCGAACTGCAGCGCGGGACCGAAGCTGCTCTTGTTGATCGACACGCACTCACCGCCGACGTTGAGCCCGTTGTTGTAGAAGTACGTGTAGTTCAGGCCCGCGCCGACGTACGGACGCACCTTGCCCGCATGATTGAAGTGGTATTGCAGCAGCAGCGTCGGCGGCAGCACGTTCACGCCGCCGAGATTGCCGAGGCTCGACGTCATCTGGTGCCGTGACGTGGCGAGAATCAGCTCGACGCCGAGATAGTCGCGAATCATGTACGTGAAATCGAGCTCGGGCACGATCGCGTTGTTGACGCCGATGTTGATCGCGCCGAGCGTGTCGCTGCCGCGCTCGTTCGGCTGGATGCTGATCGCGCGCAGCCGCGCGAGCCAGTCGCCCTGGTAAATGCCGTCGCCCTGCGACGCCGCGTGCGACAGCGACGGCAGTGCAAGGAGACTCGCGGCGCATGCCGCGGCGGTGACACAGTTTCGAATCGTTTTATGCATCTTACGGACCCCCAATGAATGGACTCCATTCTGTCTGTAGGGTCTTTCCCGTATCTTGATATCCGTCAAGCCAGCGTAAACGTGGCGCGGTTTGTCGCAGGCTCGGCCGCACTGCCCGTCAGCAGCAGGTCGAGCAGGTCGCGCACGCTGCGGATCGCGCGGCCAAACGGCAGCGCTTCGCGGCCGCGGAAGAACAGGCCGTTCGCAACGTCGCCGCGCAACGCGGCGGCCAGACGCGTATCGATGCAGAAGTGGCCGAATTTCTCGATGCCGTCGCGCAGCCCGCACACGCTCAGGCATTCGAGTGCGGTCGGACAGCGCTGCCTGAGCGCGCCGAGCTTGTCGCGAATGCGCGTCTCGTTGCGCAGGTAGCGCGCGAGCCACGGTGTGTTCACCGCACGCGCAGGCAGGCCCGTCACGCTGACGAACTCGACGATGTCGTCCGGCACCGCGTCGGCGAGCACGCGCTTGAAGTTCGGATGCGCGTCGCCCTCTTGCGTCACTGCGAACGGCGTGCCGACCTGCACGCCGTTCGCGCCGGCGGCGAGCGCGTCGCACACCGCGGCATGACTGTTGATGCCGCCCGCGACGATCAGCGGAATCCGCTCGCGCTCGAGCCCGAGCGACGCGATCACCTGCGCCGTCTCGTCGAGCACACGCTTGAAGTCGAAGCGCGCGTCGTGCATGTCGTCGATCTGCGTGACGCCGAGATGGCCGCCCGCGTGCGCGGGATGCTCGATCACGATCGCGTCCGGCAGCCGGCCCTTCTTCATCCACTTCTTCAGCACGAGCGCGATGCCGCGGCTGTCCGACAGGATCGGGATCAGCGCGACATCGCGGCCGTGCGTCAGGTCCGGCAAGTCGAGCGGCAGGCCCGCACCCATCACGATCGCGTCGGCGCCCTCGTCGCATGCGACGCGCACGTAGTCCGCGTGCGCGTTGACCGCCTTCATCACGTTGACGGCAACCATCCCGCGCCCTTCGCTGTAGGTCTTCGCGAGACGGATCTCGCGCGCGAGCGCCTCCAGGTTCGCGGCTTCGAGCGTCGCGCGGTCCGGTTGCGCGCGGCAGCGCGCGAGCAGGTCCGCATGATGATGGCGAAGGTCAATGCTCGCAATTGTGCCGAGCGCGCCTTCGCGCGCGACGCTGCCCGCCAGACGGTGCGCGGAAATGCCCACGCCCATGCCGCCTTGCACGATCGGCAGCAATGAACGGCCGCGAATCACGAGCGGCGGAAAGGAAGAGCGTGCGGGCATCTGAAACCTCGTCGAACCATCGGGAACCGCGATGATCGACGATCCGCTGGCGCGCACCTTGAGCGGCGTCAACAAAAAAACGGCACGCGAAAGGCGTGCCGTTCCGGATGCGCTGCGGCGAACCGCTCAGGCCGGCTTTTGCGTCCTGAGCTGCATCGACTTGTATTCGAGGTATTCCTCGAGCCCGTATACGCCGTTCTCGCGGCCGTGACCCGACTGCTTGTAGCCGCCGAACGGCGCAGCCATGTTCCACGTGCCGCCATTGATGTCGACCTGCCCGGTGCGGATGCGCCGCGCGACGGTCATCGCGCGTTCGTCGCTGCCGGCCCAGACCGCACCGCCGAGGCCGTACGGCGAATCGTTCGCGATGCGGACCGCTTCGTCCTCGTCGCGGTACGTGATGATCGACAGCACGGGCCCGAAGATTTCCTCCTGCGCGATCGTCGATTTCGGATCGACGCGGCCGAACACGGTCGGCTTCACGAAGAAGCCCTTCGCGATACCGTCCGGCAAGCCGACGCCGCCCGTCACGAGCTCCGCGCCTTCGTCGATGCCGCGCTGGATGTACGTCTGCACGCGCTGCTGCTGCACCGCCGACGCGAGCGCGCCGAGCCGCGTCGCGTCCTGGCGCGGGTCGCCCGCCACATACGCTTCGGCCGCGGCCTTCGCAAGCGCGCGCGCTTCTTCGTAGCGCGCTTCCGGCACGAGCATCCGCGTGTGCGCGGAGCAGGTCTGGCCGGCGTTCAGGTAGCACGCGTTGACCGTGCCCTTCACCGCCGCCGCGAAATCGGCGTCGTCGAGGATCACCGACGCCGACTTGCCGCCCAGTTCGAGCGCGACACGCTTGACGCTTGCGGCCGCCAGCTCGGCCACGCGCTTGCCCGCGCGCGTCGAGCCCGTGAACGACACCATGTCGACGTCGGGGTCGGTCGCGAGCACTTCGCCGACGACCGGCCCGTAGCCGCACACGAGGTTGAACACGCCGGCCGGCAGCCCCGCTTCATGGATCGCTTCGGCGAGCATGAATGCGTTGAGCGGCGCGACTTCCGTCGGCTTGAGGACGACCGTGCAGCCGGCGGCGAGCGCCGGCGCGACTTTCAGCGTGATCTGGTTGAGCGGATAGTTCCACGGCGTGATCGCCGCGACGACGCCCACCGGCTCGCGCACGACGAGCGAGTTGCCGACCTTCGCCTCGAATTCGAACGACTCCGCGAGCTTCGCGTACGCGTTCCAGTTGTAGATCGGCCCGCCGACCTGGATCGCGCGCGACAGCTTGATCGGCATCCCGACTTCGCCGGTGATCGACTGGGCCAGCTCCTCGCTGCGCGCCTGCAGGTGCTCGGCGATCTTGCGCAGGTACGCGGCGCGGGTTGCGGGCGGCGTTGCCGCCCAGCCGTCGAACGCGGCGCGCGCGGCACGGATCGCAGCCTGCGCATCGGCCGGCTGGCCTTCCGGAATCCGGCCGATCACGGCCTCGGTGCCCGAGTCGATCACGTCGATCGTGCCGGTGCCCGCCGGTTGGCGCCATGCACCGTCGATATAGAACTGGTCGTAGATTTTCATCGTGATGTTCCGTCTCCATGGATGCGGACATTCTAGCGACTGCACGGCCGGCGTGGCGGCTCGCGCCCGGAACGTGCGCGGTGCGATGCCCGCGCCCTCCCGGCCGGATCGCCGGATCGGCCCAGCGCGCGGCGGGATCCGCAACTGCCCGGGTGCGCGACGTGGCCCGCATCGTGCTATGTTTTTATTATCGGCACCGGCCCCTTGCAGCCGGCGCCGCCCGGAATCGATGCATTTCGTGAGCGCTGCCATGACCGACGCCCCCCATACCCTCGGCTCACACGACCGCCTGGAGCTGCTTTGCTGGCTCACCTGCGGCAACCTCGGCGCGTTTTACCTCAACGAATCGTGGCCGGACTCCGCCTTCCAGGTCCAGGCCGCGCATCGCTGGCTCGACCGCCACCTGCGGCAGGCCGACTGGCTCACGATCGCGAAGCTGTCGGCGATCGCCCAGGACATCGCGAAGCGCCATGCGGGGTTCGTCGACGCGTCGTGGGCGCGCGACGCGGTCGAGGAGATCGTCGACACCGACGACCTGAACTATCAGGCCAAGCTCGTGCAGTGGGTGTACGAGGACTGCTGCAAGGCGCTCGCGGATCAGCGGCTGGCCGATTGACGACGCGCGCCGCCGCGCGCCTCAGGTCCCGCACGCATGGATCAGAAACTGCTGCAAGGCCATCGCCGGCTCGGCCAGCCTGGCCTTCTTCCGCCAGATCATGCCCGCGTCCATTTGCGGAACCGCGTCGTGTATCGGACGTGCTTCGATACGCTTGCCTTCCAGCGACCACGGGCGAAACACCATGTCCGACAGGATGGTCACGCCGAAACCGTGCGCCACGAGTCCGCGCAGCGCTTCCATCGACGACGTGCGAAAGGCGACGTTCGGCGCGATGCCCGCCTCCTGCCAGTACCGTAGCATCGATCGTTCGCCTTCATCGACGGTAATCAGGATGTACGGATAGCCGGCAATGTCCTTGAGCGACGGCGCCCGCAACTGCGCGAGCGGATGCGACGGCGCGACCCACAACTGCCGCCGCGACCGGATCAGCACCTGGCTGTCGAACCCGTTCGGCCGCTCCACGTTCGACAACAGCACGACCCCGATGTCGACCTCGTCGTCGAGGACCCCCGCCTCGATATCCGCCCGCTCCATGTCGCGCAGATCGAACTCGATGTAAGGATAGGTCGTACGAAAGCGCGCCAGCAGTTCCGGCAGGAAGTAACCGAGCAGCGTGTACGACGCCGCGATCCGCACCGTGCCGCGCAGGTCGTGCGAACGGAACGGCGGCTTGTGGACGGCATCGCGCGCGGCATCCAGCACGCGCCGCGCGTGGTTGTAGAAATCCTGCCCGTCCGGCGTCAGCGCGACCCCTTGGGGCAGGCGCTCGAAGAGCCGCATGCCGAGCCCGTTTTCCAGCGCCAGCACGGCGTTGGTGATCGCGGACTGCGACACGTGTTCGTTGGCGGCCGCCATCGAGAACTGGCCGGTTTGGGCAGCGGCCACGAAGTACCGCAACTGCCGGAGCGTGAGATCGAATGCCATCTGTTTTTCACATACCAGAGTTTGCTATTTGTGATTTTACGATAGCAAATCGGCTTCCTATACTCGGCGGAAAAACAGTATGACCGGAGACAGATCGCCATGACCGCCCCCGCCCCGAGCGTCGCTGCCGCTGCCGAGCCGCTGGACGCCGCCGTATCCCTCGACGACAAGTACACGCTGGAAAAAGGCCGCGTCTACATCAGCGGCACGCAGGCCCTCGTACGACTACCGATGTTGCAGAAGGCCCGCGACCGCAAGGCCGGGCTCAATACCGCCGGGTTCGTCTCCGGCTACCGCGGCTCGCCGCTCGGCGCACTCGACCAGTCGCTGTGGAAGGCGAAGAAGCATCTCGACGCGAATGACATCGTGTTCCAGCCCGGCGTCAACGAGGACCTCGCCGCGACGGCCGTGTGGGGCACGCAGCAGATCAACCTGTGGCCGGGCGCCACGCGCGACGGCGTGTTCGGCATGTGGTACGGCAAGGGGCCGGGCGTCGACCGGACCGGCGACGTGTTCAAGCACGCGAACTCCGCGGGCAGCGACGCGCGCGGCGGCGTGCTCGTGCTCGCCGGCGACGATCACGCGGCCAAGTCGTCGTCCGTCGCGCACCAGTCCGAGCACGCGTTTATCGCGGCGGGCATGCCCGTCCTGTATCCGGCCAACGTGCAGGAATACCTCGACTACGGGCTGCACGGCTGGGCGATGAGCCGCTACTCGGGCCTGTGGGTCGCGATGAAGTGCGTGACGGACGTGATCGAATCGACTGCATCGGTCGATCTCGATCCGGACCGGGTGCAGATCGTCACGCCGGCCGACCATGCGCTGCCGGCGGGCGGCCTCAACATCCGCTGGCCCGATTCGCCGCTCGCGCAGGAAGCACGCCTGCTGGACGAGAAATGGTATGCGGCGCTGGCTTACGTGCGCGCCAACAAGCTAAATCGCGTGGTCATCGACTCGCCGACGCCGCGCTTCGGCATCATCACGGCGGGCAAGGCCTATCTCGACGTGCGCCAGGCGCTCAGCGACCTCGGACTCGACGACGACATCTGCGCGCAGATCGGCGTGCGCGTGCTGAAGGTGGGCTGCGTGTGGCCGCTGGACGCACAGGATGCGCGCGCGTTCGCCACCGGGCTCGAAGAGATCCTGGTCGTCGAGGAGAAGCGGCAGATTCTCGAATATGCGTTGAAGGAAGAGCTGTACAACTGGCGCGAGGACGTTCGCCCGAAGATCTACGGCAAGTTCGACGAGCGCGACAATGAAGGCGGCGAATGGTCGGTGCCGCGCGGCAACTGGCTGCTGCCCGCGCATTATGAGCTGTCGCCGGCGCTGATCGCGAAAGCCATCGCCCGGCGCCTGATGCGCGCGGATCTGCCCGCGGACATCCGCGCGCGCATGCTGGCCCGGGTCGCCGTCATCGAAGCGAAGGAACGGGAAGCGGCCAAGCCGCGCGTGTCGGTCGAACGCAAGCCGTGGTTCTGCTCCGGCTGCCCGCACAACACGTCCACCCGCGTCCCGGAAGGCTCGCGCGCGCTGGCGGGTATCGGCTGCCACTACATGTCGATGTGGATGGACCGCAGCACCGAGACGTTCAGCCAGATGGGCGGCGAAGGCGTTGCATGGACGGGCCAGATGCGGTTCTCCGGCGACCGTCACGTCTTCGTCAACCTGGGCGACGGCACGTATTTCCATTCCGGGCTGCTCGCGATCCGCGCGGCGATCGCCGCACAGGCGAACATCACCTACAAGATTCTCTATAACGACGCCGTCGCGATGACGGGCGGCCAGCCCGTCGACGGCGTGCTGACCGTCCCGCAGATCGCCCATCAGGTTCATGCGGAAGGCGCGAAGCGGATCGTCATCGTGACCGACGAACCGCAGAAATACGCAGCCGGCGTGGTGTTGCCGGCGGGTGTCGACGTTCACCATCGGGACGAACTCGATGCGATCCAGCGCATGTTGCGCGATACGCCGGGCACGACCATCCTCATTTACGACCAGACCTGTGCGACCGAGAAGCGCCGGCGCCGCAAGCGCGGCACATATCCTGACCCGGCGCGGCGGGCGTTCATCAACGACGCCGTGTGCGAGGGTTGCGGCGATTGCTCGGTTCAGTCGAATTGTCTGTCCGTGGAGCCGCTGCAGACCCCGCTCGGCACCAAGCGGAAGATCAACCAGTCGTCCTGCAACAAGGACTTCTCGTGCGTGAACGGCTTCTGTCCGAGCTTCGTGATCGCCGAAGGCGCGCAGCTCCGCAAGCCGCAAGCGGCGCGCGCCGCCGGCTCCGGCCGGCCGGATGTCGACGCGCTGCCGATGCCGGCGTTGCCCGATATCGCCAGGCCCTACGGCGTGCTCGTCACGGGCGTCGGCGGGACGGGCGTCGTGACGATCGGCGGCCTGATCGGGATGGCCGCGCACCTCGAGGGCAAGGGTGTCACCGTGCTCGACATGGCAGGCCTCGCGCAGAAAGGCGGCGCGGTGCTGAGCCACGTCCAGATCGCTGCCGCGCCGGATGCGTTGCATGCGACGCGCATCGCGACAGGCGAAGCCCGGCTCGTGATCGGCTGCGACGCGATCGTGTCGGCGTCCGCCGACGTGCTGTCCCGCACGCAGCACGGCGTGACCGTCGCCGCGATCAACAGCGGCGAGACACCCACGGCGGATTTCGTCAAGAATCCGAAATGGGTGTTCCCGGGTGCGCAAACGGAATCCGCATTGCTGGACAGCATCGGCGGCGGCTGTTCGTTCATCGACGCCAATGCGCTCGCGCTTGCACTGCTCGGCGACACGATCTACAGCAACCCGCTCCTGCTCGGCTTCGCGTGGCAGAAGGGCTGGCTGCCGCTCGGGCTGCCCGCCCTGCTGCGTGCCATCGAGCTCAATGGGGTCGCGATCGACAAGAACCGGCTGGCGTTCCACTGGGGCCGCCATGTCGCCCATCACGGCGCCACGTCGGTTCAAGCGCTCGTCCGGTCCACTTCCCTACCGCAGCCGCAGCCGATGGCCGCACCGGCGCCCGAATCGATCGACACGCTGGTCGCCGCGCGGCAAGCGCTCCTGACGGCATACCAGAACGAAGGCTATGCGCAGGCCTATCGTCGCGTGGTCGACAGGATCCGGGCGAAGGAAACGCTGCTCGGCGGCGATCCGGCGCTGCCGCTGACACGAGCGGTCGCTGCGAACCTCGCGAAGCTGATGGCGTACAAGGACGAATACGAAGTCGCCCGTCTCTATGCGGATCCCGCCTATCTCGACAAGCTCCGGCAGCAGTTCGAAGGCGAACCGGGACAGGACTACAAACTGAGTTTTCACCTCGCGCCGCCGATGTTCGCGAAACGCGACGAACACGGCCATCTGCGGAAAATGCGCTTCGGTCCGTGGGTGCTGCCGGCGTTCCGGCTGCTCGCCCGCATGAAGGGACTGCGCGGCACGCCGCTGGATCCGTTCGGCAAAACGGCGGAACGACGCGGCGAGCGGCAGCTGATCGCCGACTATGTCGCCGTGGTCGACGAGTTCTGCGCGACGCTCGATGCACGACGCCTGCCCGTGGCCGTGCAGTTGGCGGGATTGCCGGATGAAATCCGCGGGTTCGGCCATGTGAAGGAGCGGAACGTCGCGGCGGTCGCGAGCAAGCGGGCGCGTTTGCTCGACGCATACCGGACGCCGGCGGAACTCGCCGCGATCGCGTGATGCGAAGGTCGGCGGGTGGTCGCGCGATGCGCGCGCCCGCCGACGGTGCGCGACCGCGCGCCCTCGCCGATGGATACCGGATCGGCCATCATCAGGGAATCCCGATACGACAAGTAAAAAGCCCGTCCGGGGATACCCCCGGACGGGCTTTTTCGACACTCGGTCGCGGAACGGCGCGTTGACGCTTACGCCTGACCCTGGCTCGCGAGGAAGTCCTCGTAGTTGCCGCCGAAGTCGGTCAGCGTGCCGTGGGTCGTCACTTCGATGATCCGGTTCGCGAGGCCGCTGACGAATTCACGGTCGTGCGACACGAAGATCAGCGTGCCTTCGAACTTCTCGAGCGCGATCTGCAGCGACTCGATCGATTCCATGTCCATATGGTTGGTCGGCTCGTCCATCAGCAGCACGTTGTGGCGGCCGAGCATCAGCTTGCCCCAGATCATGCGGCCCTTCTCGCCGCCCGACAGCACCTTCACCGACTTCTTGATGTCGTCCGCCGAGAACAGCAGGCGGCCGAGCGTGCCGCGCACCATCGTCTCGTCGTCGCCGTCCTTGCGGTACTGGTCGATCCAGTCCATCAGCACGACGTCGTCCGGAAACTCCTCGTACGTATCCTGCGGCATGTAGCCGACGTTCGCGTTCTCGGACCACTTCACCGTGCCGTGGTCGAGCGTGAGGGCGCCGAGCAGCGAGCGCAGCAGCGTCGTCTTGCCCGCACCGTTCTCGCCGATGATCGCGATGCGCTCGCCCGGCTGTACCGACAGGTTGAAGTTCTGGAAAATCGTGCGCTCGTACTTCTTCGTGATCTCGTCCGCGACCACCGCGATGTTGTGCAGCTTCTTCTCGAACTCGAAACGGATGAACGGGTTCTGGCGCGACGACGGCTTGAATTCCTCGATCTTGATCTTGTCGATCTGCTTCGCGCGGCTCGTCGCCTGGCGGGCCTTCGACTTGTTCGCCGAGAAGCGGCGCACGAAGTCCTGCAGTTCCGCGACGCGCTCCTTGGCGCGGGTGTTCGCCGCGGCCTGCCGCTCGCGCGCTTGCGCCGACGCGAGCATGTAGTCGTCGTAGTTGCCCGGCCAGACCTTCAGCGTGCCGTAGTCCATGTCGGCCATGTGCGTGCACACCGAGTTCAGGAAGTGACGATCGTGCGAGATGATGATCATCGTCGAGTTGTACTCGTTGAGCATGCTCTCCAGCCAACGGATCGAGTTGATGTCGAGGTTGTTGGTCGGTTCGTCGAGCAGCAGCACGTCCGGCTTCGAGAACAGCGCCTGAGCGAGCAGCACGCGCAGCTTCCAGCCCGGCGCGACGTCGCTCATCGTGCCGTTGTGGAACTTCTCCTCGATGCCGATGCCGAGCAGCAGCGCGCCCGCGCGCGCCTCGGCGTCATAGCCGCCGTACTCGGCGAACTTCGCCTCGAGTTCGGCCGCGTGCATGTAGTCGTCGTCGGTGGCGTCCGGGTTCGCGTAGATCGCATCGCGCTCGGTCATCGCGGCCCACATCTCGGTGTGGCCCATCATGACCACGTCGAGCACGCGCACGTCTTCGTACGCGAACTGATCCTGGCGCAGCTTGCCGAGGCGGACGTTCGGCTCGAGCGCGACATTGCCGCCGCTCGGCTCCAGATCGCCGCCGAGAATCTTCATGAAGGTCGATTTGCCGCAGCCGTTCGCCCCGATCAGACCATAGCGGTTGCCCTCGCCGAATTTGACCGAGATGTTCTCGAACAGGGGCTTCGGCCCGAATTGCATCGTGATGTTGGCAGTAGAAAGCACGGCAGATCCCGTTAGGAGATAGATCGACGGAAAACCGGTTATTTTAGCAGGAGTCGGTGAAATGCTGGGCTGCACCGCATCGGCGAGCCCCGGAAACGGGGGCGAATCGCAATTTCACCGACGCGGCGCGGGCCGGCCGCACGCCGCCGGACGGCCCGTGCGACCGGCCGGCGCGACCGGCCCATACAATCGAATTACTTGCCGGCCTTCACCGGGATCTTCGCCGGCGCCTTGATCTGCGCGAACAGCTCCGCACAAGGCACGGCCTTGTTGTTGCTCGGCGCGATCAGCGGAATCAGCGCCGCGAGCGGATTGATCAGCCCGAGGCCGACCATCGCGCCCGCACGCAACGCGAGCGCGCCCGCATCGACGCCGACGTCCGGGTTCTTGAACGTGCCCTTCACGTACAGCGGCGAGCGCAGCGAGAACACGCGGAACCCCTTCGTATGCGGATGGACCTTCAGGTTCATCGACTCGTCGCGCAAGTCGATCGGGCCGTCGATGTTGATCAGCGCGTCGTCGGTATCGAATGCGAACACCTTCGTGTCGAGCACGCCGTGAGTCGCCACGAAATCGACGGCCGCGCAATTGATCTTCACGTCGCTGCCGCCGAACATCTTCTCGTAGAGGACGTTCGCGACGTTGAGGCCGGCCGCCTCCATCAGCAGCCGGCTGATCGCGCCTTCGGACATGATCGCCTTCACTTCGCCGTTCGCGGTCGCCGCGAGCGCGGCCGGCGAGTTGCCGGTCGCCGACAGCGCCGCGTCGCCGTTGATCTCGCCGAGCGCGGACTGCATCACCTTCTGCGTCGCGAACAATTGCCTGAGCTTCAGGTGCCGCGCGGCAACCGTAAAGCGCCCCTTGAGCGGCACGGCACTGCCGTCGAGATGCGCGGTGGTCGCGAGCGAGCCGCCCGCGACGCCGAACTTCAGCGGCTCGAGCGACAGCACGCCGTCCTGCATCACGATGTGCGTATAGAGATCGGTGATCGGCAAGTCCGCGCTCTTGATCAGCTTGCGGCCGGTGAACTTCACGTCGGCGTCGAGCGCGCGCCAGCGGTCGGTGCGGAACGTCTCGACCGGCAGCACGCGGCCCGGCGGCTGGCGCGTCGTGTCGCCGCGCTGCGCCTTGCTCGCGGCCGTGTCCGCGCCGATCACCGGCGCGAGGTCGGAAAAGCGCAGCAGGTTCGACACGAGTTCGCCCGACAGCAGCGGACGCGGCTCGCGCTGCGCGTAGGCGAGCGTGCCGCTCAGGTCGCTACCGCCGACCCGGCCGTTGAAGTTTTCATAGCGGAACGTGCTCGCGTGCGGCTTGAAATTGCCGATCAGACGCCCTTCGGTCGCATACGGCGGCGTATCGGGCAGCGTGATGCCGGTCAGCGCGTACAGGTGCGACATCGACGTGCCCTGCAGCCACAACCGCAGGTCGATCGCGGCGAGCTCGCGCGGATCGGTCAGCGTGCCGACGATCGCGAGCCGCGTGTCGCCCGCCTTCACGTCGGCCTGCAGCGGGAACGGCCGGGACGCATCCTCGAGCGCGAGCACGCCGCCGAGCTTGCCGGTGCCGTTGATCGGCACGTTCTTGTAGCGTCCGGCGACCTTGAGGCCGAACGCGTAGGTCGGGCCCGCCGCATGTGCGGTTGCCGCTGCGGCGCTCGCGCCAGATGCGGTTGTCGTTGCCGTTGCCGAAGACGCCGCGGAAGCAGACGAGGCCGAAGACGCCGACGAGGCAGGCATGGCCGCCTCGCTCGCGGCCTGCGCGGCTGACGCGCTCGACGCCGCCTCGGCATTCGCCTTCGCGCTCAACTGCGCGGCGCCGTGCTTGCCGACGCGCTGCGCGGACGCCGCGCGCGAGGTTTCTTCCTGCTCTTTCATCACGTCGCCGAGCGGAATCGGCTGGCCGAGCGTATCGATCGCGATCGTGAGGTCGGCCTTCGTGATCGCGTCGCGATACGTGACGGTGCCGTTCCCGAATCCGAAGCTGTTGAGCCGCACCTTCCACGGCGACGGCTGGTTCGACTGCTTGAACTGGAACGTCCACGTATTGCGGCCGTCGGCAAGGCGCTCGAGGTCCACCGCGGGGTTGACGACGTCGATCGACGGGATGACGATTTCATGCGCGAGCAGCGGCAGCACCGCGAGATCGAAGTGCGCGGCGTCGAGCGTGACGAACTTGGGATTTTTCGCCCAGTCGGGGTTGCCGATTTCGATCTGCGTCGCCGAGAGGCTCGGCCAGGGGACCCACGCGCGCCAGCCGGTTTCGCCGTCCGGGCGGCGCCAGTCGACCGTGAGGTCACCGTTGATCGCGAACGGGCGGCCGAGTGCCGCACTCACCTGTTCGTTGACCCACGGTTTCACGCGGTTCCAGTCGAAGGTGAAGAGAAAGACGCCGGCCGCCGCGATCACGACCGCGACGATGCCGACGATCCATGCAGCCGATTTGCCGATGGCTCGGGTAAGCGTCATGGCGGTTCCGTTGTTGTTCTGAATGCGAAAGCCGCACGATGCCGGACCGCTTGCGTGGACGAACGGCGCACAACACCCGCGCGAGCATTTCAATCGGTATTATGACGCACGCGTTAGTACTGATTTGGCGCGTTAACGCTTTTTTTCATTTGTGACATGACAGCAACCGGCCTCATCGACGCGCAGGGCATGACCCGGCGCGACGCCGGCAGCGGCAAGATCCTGCTCGCGCCGACGGATTTCAGCCTGCCCGCGGGCGCGCGCATTGCCATCACGGGACCGTCCGGGTCGGGAAAGAGCGTGCTGCTGCGCGCGCTCGCGCTGCTCGATCCACTCGACGGCGGCCGCGTGCTGTGGCGCGGCAAGCCGATCCGGCGCAGCGCGATCCCGCGCTACCGGCGCAGCGTCGCGTATGTGCGCCAGCGTCCCGCGCAGACGGACGGCACGGTCGAGTCGCAATTGCGCTATCCGTACACGCTCGCGGTCTATCGCAACCTGACGTTCGATCGCGCACGCGCCGAGCAATTGGCCGCGCGCGCGGGCCGCGGCGCCGACTTCCTCGACAAGCGCGCGAGCGAACTGTCGGGCGGCGAGGCGCAGATCGCCGCGCTACTGCGCGTGCTGCAGCTCGATCCCGACGTGCTGCTGCTCGACGAGCCGACGTCCGCGCTCGACCCCGAATCGACGCGCGCGATCGAAGCGCTCGTCGGCGCGTGGTTCGACGCATCGCCCGATGCGCGCGCATACATGTGGATCTCGCACGACCCCGCGCAGGCCGTGCGCATCAGCACGTCGCGGATGACGATGCAGGCCGGCGTGCTGAGCGCCGCGCAGGCCACGGAGGTCGCACGATGAATTCGGTACTGCAGGACCTGAGCCTCGTCGATGTCGGCATTGCGGCAGCGCTCGTCGCGGTCAACGGCGCGATCTCGACCGCGCTGTCGCTCGGCCTCGGCCGCAAGCTCGCGCTCGCCGCCGTACGCACCGTCGTGCAGCTGCTCGCGATCGGCTACGTGCTCGGCTGGGTGTTCGGCCATGCGCACTGGTACGTCGTGCTGCCGCTCACCGCGCTGATGACGCTGATCGCCGGTTTCGCGGGCGCCGGGCGCGGCAAGCGCACGTATCGCGGGCAGCGCATCGACAGCATCGTGTCGATCTGGTTCAGCAGCTGGTTCGTCGCCGCGATCGGCCTGTTCGTCGTGATCCGCATCCATCCGTGGTATGCGCCGCAGTACGCGATCCCGATCCTCGGGATGATTCTCGGCAACACGCTGACCGGCGTCGCGCTCGGCGTCGAGCGGATGACCGAGGAGCTCACCGCGCGGCGCGACCGCGTCGAGACCGCGCTCGCGCTCGGCGCGACGCGCTGGGAAGCCGCGCAGGATGCCGCGCGCCAGGCCGTGCGCGCGGGCATGTTGCCGACGCTGAACCAGATGGCCGTGGTCGGCGTCGTCAGCCTGCCGGGCATGATGACGGGCCAGGTGCTGGCCGGCCAGTCGCCGCTGCAGGCCGTGCGCTATCAGATCGTGATCATGTTCCTGATCGCCGCGGCGTCCGCGCTCGGCACGGTCGGCGCGGTACTGCTGACCTATCGCCGGCTGTTCTCCGCCGATCACCGCTTCCTGGCCGCGCGGCTCGAAGAGCGCGCGCATTGACGTGCGGCGGGCGCCGCGCTCCGCGTCGCGGGGCTAGTGCGCGCGGTGCTTGCCGATCGCCAGCCGCAACGCGGCCGTCACGTCCGCGTCGGGCGCGAGCCCGTCGACCGACGCGATGAGGCGTACCGTGCGCGGCGTCGTCACATAGGCCTGCGCGCCGAGATATCCGCCACTGCCCGCCGAGCGCGTCGTCACGACGACCGCCTGGGATGCACGCGCGCCGAGGTCGGCCGTGAATGCGTCGGCGACGGTGCCGTCACGTGCATGCAGCGTCCCCGTCACGTAGTCGTCGGTGTCGAAGCCGGGCGCGGTGTGCGCGGTCGAATAGATGCGCACCGCGTAGCTGCCGGTCGAGCACGGCTCGAGCGCGCCGCTCGACACGACGATCGTCTGCTGGCGCGACGACAGTTCGATTTTCTTCACGAAGCTGCAATCGTCGGCGGCCTGCGCGGACGAGGCGACAAGCGCTACGGCGGCAAGCAGCACGCTTATCCGGTCGTTCATGGGGAATTCCGTTCGGGAGAGTGGCTGACGCCCGGCAGGATAGCGTGACGGCCGATTGGCGTCACGCAGACGCCGCGCCACGTGCAGCCTCGGATCACGTTGAGACGACATCGGCCGCGTGCGCCATCACCGCTACGGACGTTCGGGTGACAGAAGCCGATCACGATCCGGCATCGCACTCATCGTGCAACGCGTAGCGATACAGAGAACGATCACGCGGCGTGCGCGATCTCGACGCGCACGCCACGACCTCCGCGTCAACGGCGCCACCGCCCCGCGTCATCCGGCCACGCGCCGATCCGTTGCACGTGCACCGGATCGATCGTGCGCCGCGCGTCCCGTTCAGCGCTTGATCGACACCGACACCTTCGTGCCGTCGCTCATCGTGACGGTCTTCGATCCGCCGTTGGACGAGATCGTCAGCCACTTCACCTGGCTCACCGACACGACATTCGGACACTGCAGCGACTTCCCGCCGGCCGTCACGTTGCGCGTGCCTTTCGGCGCGGCCGCCTGGAAGCTCATCTGCACGTTCGCCATGCCCTTCGCATCGATCGACGGCGCGAGCCGCACCTGCGTTTGCCGGACCATCGCGCCGTTCACATCGCGCGGCAGGTTGTCGGCGTTCGGGCACCCGTCAGGCATCGCGACCGCGCCTTCGGGCGGCTCCGACTTCCAGTTGAAGTCGTCCGTCTCGCCTGAGCGGATCTTGCGCGTCTCCTGCGTATTGCCGAACGTTTTCGAGTCGACCTTGACGGTGTACTCGAGCTGCCCGGTGCCGCCGCCCTTCAGGCTGCCCTTGACCGGCGGCGCCGCGAACACGCCTGCGCTGACGCACGCCGCCGCGAGCGCGACCGACCACGACACGGCAACTGACAAGCTGCGTTGGCTCATGCTGACCTCCTTGTAATGCGGCGGCGCTGGCGCGCGCCGCGCGGTTTTCGATGCATGACGCGTTGCCAGTCTACCGCCAAGCGGCGCGCGATGTGTCCGGAACGCATCGGGTGTTACCCCGCTTGCGTTCGCGGCGCGTTCTCGGCGCGCCGCGCGCCCGGAACGCGCTCAGAACCCGGACAGCACCAGCTTGCCGATCGCCCGCCCCGCCTCGAGCAGCCGATGCGCGTGGCGCACGTTCTGCGCGTTGATCGTGCCCAGGTGCTCGCCGAGCGTCGTGCGCAGCGCGCCGCCGTCGACGAGCCGCGCGACTTCGGTCAGGATCTTGTGCTGCTCGATCATGTCCGGCGTGTCGAACATGGCGCGCGTAAACATGAACTCCCAGTGAAACGCCGCGCTTTTCGCCTTCAGCAGCTCGACCGGCACCGGCCGCGCGTTCTCGACGATCGTGCAGATGCCGCCCTGCGGCCGGATGACGTCGGCCGCCGCGGGGAAATGACGATCCGTGTCGTTGAAGAGCAGCACGTAGTCGACCTGCGCATGCCCCGCGTCGCGAAGCTGCGCGGGCAGGTCGCCGAAGTGGTCGACAACCTGGTCGGCGCCGAGCGTGCGCACCCACCGGGCGGACTCGGGCCGCGACGCGGTCGCGATCACGTGCAGCTGGCCGAGCGTCTTCGCAAGCTGGATCGCGATCGAGCCGACGCCGCCCGCGCCGCCGACGATCAGCACCGACTTGCCCGCATTCGCACCCTGCGGCGACACGCGCAGACGGTCGAACAGCGCCTCCCACGCGGTCAGCGCGGTGAGCGGCAGCGCAGCGGCCGCCGAGAAATCGAGCGTGCGCGGCTTCAGCGCGACGATGCGCTCGTCGACCGCGTGGTACTCGCTGTTCGCGCCCGGCCGCGTGATGCTGCCCGCGTAGAACACCTCGTCGCCGGGGCGGAACAGCGTCACGTCCGGGCCGACCGCGACGACGGTGCCGGCGGCGTCCCAGCCGAGGATGCGCGGCGCGGCCTCGACCTGCGGCTTCGGCGCGCGCACCTTGGTATCGACGGGATTCACGGAAATGGCCTCGATCTTGACGAGCAGATCGCGCGGGCCCGGTACGGGCTGCGGCAGTTCGACGTCGACGAGCGCCTCAGGGTCGTCGATCGGCAGGTAACGGGTCAGTCCAACGGCTTTCATCATGCGGCTCCTTGCAGAGGGTTCGAGGAGGCCGCGATCGCGACCCCGTTACCCGCATCGTAGGTCGCGCGATCTTTCGATAAAACAGCTATATTTCCTGAAACATTCTCTTGATATTCCGAATAATGTCGCCCGAAGCGCCGTCGACCGCCCCGATCCCCGCCCCCGACAAGCCGCTCGACCTGCTCGACGTCGGCCTGTTCGTGCGCGCGGCGCTGCTCGCGAACGTGACGGCCGCGGGCCGCGAATTCGGCGTGTCCGCGGCGGTCGCGAGCGCGCGCATCGCGCAGCTCGAGCGCCAGCTCGGCGCCCGCCTGCTGCACCGCACCACGCGCCGCATCAGCCTCACGCAGGACGGCGAGATCTTCATGGCGCGCGCCGAAGCGCTGCTGACGGCCGCCGACGCCGCGCGTGCATCGGTCGGCCACGGACGCACCGAGCCGTACGGGCGGCTGAAGGTGTCGATGTCGTCGTCGTTCGGCCGCCAGCACGTCGCGCCCGTGATCCCGGCATTCCTGCGCCGCCATCCGTCCGTATCGCTCGACCTGCGGCTGTCCGACGAAATCGTCGACCTCGTCGACGAAGGCTTCGACGTCGCGATCCGCCTCGGCGCGCTGAAGGATTCGACGCTCGTCGCGCGCAAGCTCGCCGCGAACCGCCGCGTCGTCTGCTGCTCGCCCGCCTATCTCGCCGAGCACGGCGCCCCGCGCCATCCGGCCGATCTCGCGCAGCACGAATGCGTGATCCTCGGCGACCAGCGCGACTGGTCGTTCGTCACGCCGCAAGGGCCGCTCACGGTGCGCGTCGGCGGCCGGCTCGTCGCGAGCAACGGCGAGGCGATCCGCGAGGCGCTCGTCGACGGTTTCGGGATCGCGATCAAGTCGACCTGGGACGTCGGCCCCCATCTGGCGAGCGGTGCGCTCGTCAGCGTGCTCGACGACTATCCGCTCGCGGACGAGGTTGCGATCTGGGCCGTCTATCCGAGCCGCGCGCACGTGCCGCTGAAGACGCTCGCGTTCATTGCGTTTCTCGCGGAGCATTTCGGCGATCCGCCGTATTGGGATCGGGCCAGCGGGGCATAGCATGCGGCGTCGGGCCGCGGTTGCCGGCGGCTGCGCTGCGATCTGCGATCAGCGCACCTCCGGCAACCATCCGAGGGCCGACGGCTAGCGATCAGCCGTCTGGCACCTGTGCTGTACCGACCGGCTACAATGACGCGTTTACGGCGGCCGCGGCGCGGCTGCCCACGCATTTCACACGCATCCCAACCAACCCGCCATGACCCAGAATCTCGTCATCCAGAGCCTCGCGCCGCTGTCGGACGCGCATCACAAACCGCTGCTCGCGCTCGCACGCGGCGCCCGCATCGTGCAGGTCGACGAATACGCGCTGCGCATCGAGGACGTCAATCCGGCGCAGCGGCCCGACATCGACGTGTACTGCGGCACGCACGCGCTCGACTTCGCATTCGTCGACGCAGGCCGCACGCTGGGCGATTTCGGGCTCGTCGTGATGGACATGGATTCGACGCTGATCACGATCGAATGCGTCGACGAGATCGCGGATTTCTGCGGACTCAAGGCGGAGGTCGCGGCAATCACCGAGGCGTCGATGCGCGGCGAGATCCGCGATTTCAACGAAAGCCTGACGCGTCGCGTCGCGCTGCTCGCCGGGCTCGACGCGCAGGCGCTCGAGCGCGTGTACGAGGAGCGGCTGCGGCTGTCGCCGGGCGCGGAATCGATGCTCGCGGGCGTGAAGGCCGCAGGGCTCAAGACGCTGCTCGTGTCGGGCGGCTTCACGTTCTTCACCGAGCGCCTGAAGGCCCGGCTCGGCCTCGATTACACGCACGCGAACACGCTCGAGATCGTCGACGGCAAGCTGACCGGCAAGGTGATCGGTGAAATCGTCAATGCCGACGTGAAGGCGCGCACGCTGCGCGACACGTGCGCGGCGCTCGGCATCGCGCCGGGCCGGGCGATCGCGATGGGCGACGGCTCGAACGACCTGAAGATGATGGCCGACGCCGGCCTGTCGGTCGCGTTCCACGCAAAGCCGGTCGTGCGCGAAGCCGCGACCGTCGCGTTCGATCACGTCGGCCTCGACGGCCTGCTGCGCCTGTTCTGAAACAACGACGCCGGCGCGACGTGACGTCGTGCCGGCGTTTTGCGTCATTGCGCGACGTTCAGGCGAGCGTCGTGCGCATCGCGCGCTCGATGTCCGCGCGCAGGTCCGCTTCATCCTCCAGACCGACGTAGAACCGCACCAGCGTGCCGCGATGCGGCCAATCCTGGCGCATCGACGCGACGTCGTACGGCACCGCGAGACTGCACGCGCCGCCCCAGCTCCAGCCGATCGCGAACAGGTCCAGCGCCTCGACGAAGCGATCGACCTGCTCCGCGCTGTAGCGTTCGTCGAAGATCACCGAGAACAGCCCGCCCGCCGCCGTGAAATCGCGGACGAACGACGCATGGCCCGGGCAGTCCGGCAGTTGCGGATGCAGCACCGTGGTGATTTCCGGCCGCGACTTCAGCCAGTGCGCGAGCGCGAGCGCGCTCTTGCTGTGCGCATCGAAACGCGCCTGCATGCTCGGCAGGCTGCGCAGCACGAGCGAGCAGTCGTCGACCGACACGCCGATCCCGCAACGCATCCGCGCGAGCTTCAGGTGCGCGTGCAGCGCCGCGTCCGCGGTGATCGTCGCGCCCATCAGCAGGTCGCTGCCGCCCGACTGGTACTTGGTGAGCGCCTGCACCGAGATGTCGACGCCATGCTCGAACGGCTTGAACGCGAGACCGGCCGAATACGTGTTGTCGATCGCGGTGACGACGCCGCGCGCTTTCGCGACGGCCGTGATCGCCTGGACGTCGGGCACTTCCATCGTCACCGAGCCGGGTGCCTCGAGCCAGATCAGCCGCGTGTTCGGCTGGATCAGGTCCGCGATGGCGGCGCCGGCGAGCGGGTCGTAGAAGCGCGCGGTGATGCCGAAATCCTTCGCGAGCCACAGGCCGAAATCGGCGTTCGGGCCGTACACGTTGTTCGGGATCAGCACGTCGTCACCCGCCTTCACGAAGCCGAAATAGACGTTCATGATCGCTGCGAGGCCCGACGGCTGCAGCAGCGCATGCGTGCCGCCCTCGATGTCGGCGAGCCGCTGCGCGAGCGCGAGCGACGTCGGCGTCGCGTGCAGGCCGTAGCGCCACTGGCCGTCCTGGCGCCAGTCGAGATTGCGCATCGTCGCGAGATCGGGGAACACGACCGTCGATGCGCGTTCGACCGGCGTGACGAACGAGCGGAAACCTTCCGGAATGACGTCGTCAGGTTGAACGATACGGGTTTGCAGCGCGCGTTTGGAATGGGATGCAGTCATGGCGATGAGGCCGCGCAGGCGGCCGATCGGTTGCGAAATAGACCGTCAGCATAGCCAAAACCGCCGCGTTTGGCCCGGTACAATGCGCGCCGCGCTTACCGAGCCAGCGGTTGGCTCAGTCGCCGCTGCGCAGATTGACGACGCCGCCGACCGTCTCGATCTCCTGCACGCGGCCGTCGCGCACCTGGAGCGCCGCGCGCGTGCCGTGGGCCGGCCTCAGCACGACCGGCTGCGGATCCGACTCGTCCGAGTTCATCCGGTCGGCCTTGAGGCCGCCCGAGCCGTCGAAGCGACCGATCCACACGCCGGTGATGTTGGTGCCGTCGTTGGATTCCTCGATCTCGAGCGTATCGCCGTCGCGATCGCCCGCGAGCAGGACCACCTCGCCGGTGTCGGTGAACTGATATTCGCCGTGCACGCCCTCTTCGTTCTCCTTCGGACCCAGGTGCACGACGATCGGCCGGTCGCCGAGCGTACCCTCGTAGCGCGGCAGGCGGGCGAATTCGGGATTCGGCCGAAGCGGCCGCGCGGGCGCGGCGTCGTCTTGCTGAACGTCATGCTGCGCGTCCGGCGCGACTGCCTGCGCCGCGCTCGCGCCATGTGACGCGAAGCCTGCGGCCAGCGCACATGCGACGACGAGCGCCCGTTGCCATCCCGAATATCGACCCACCAACTTGCACTCCCTGTTTCAGATTCGCTCGAAAATCGCGGCGATGCCCTGCCCGCCGCCGATGCACATCGTCACGAGCGCATAGCGTCCGCCGATGCGCTGCAACTCGTAGAGCGCCTTGACCGTGATCAACGCGCCCGTCGCGCCGATCGGGTGACCGAGCGAGATGCCCGACCCGTTCGGGTTGACCTTCGCCGGGTCGAGACCCAGCTCCTTCGTCACCGCGCACGCCTGCGCGGCGAATGCCTCGTTGGCCTCGATCACGTCCAGATCGGCGACGGTCAGCCCGGCGCGCTCGAGCACCTTCCGCGTGGCCGGCACCGGGCCGATCCCCATGTAGGCCGGATCGACACCCGCGTGCGCATACGCGACGAGACGCGCGAGCGGCTTCGCGCCGCGCCTCTCCGCCACGCTGCGCTCCATCAGCAGCACCGCGGCGGCCGCGTCGTTGATGCCCGATGCGTTGCCCGCCGTCACCGTGCCGTTTTCCTTCACGAACACCGGGCGCAGCTTCGAGAAATCGTCGGCGCTCGCATCGTGACGCACGTGCTCGTCGTGGTCGAACAGCACCGACGTGCCCTTCTTCGAGCCGATGATCTCGATCGGCAGGATCTGCTCGTTGAAGTAGCCGGCCTTCACCGCATGAGACGCACGGCGATGCGATTCGAGCGCCAGCGCATCCTGCGCGTCCCGCGAGATCCCGTACTTCGCCGCGACGTTCTCCGCCGTCACGCCCATGTGGATCGTCTGGAACGGATCGTTCAGCGCGCCGACCATCATGTCGACGAGCCGCGTGTCGCCCATCCGCTGGCCGAACCGCGCGGCCGGCATCGAATACGGCGCGCGGCTCATGTTTTCCGCGCCGCCCGCGATCGCGATGTCCGCATCGCCGAGCAGCACGCCCTGCGCGGCCGACACGATCGCCTGCAGGCCCGATCCGCACAGCCGGTTGACGGTGAGCGCGGGCGCATGCTGCGCGACGCCGCCGTTGATCGCAGCGACGCGCGCAAGGTACATGTCCTTCGGCTCGGTATGCACGACGTTGCCGAATACCACGTGGCCGACCTCGTCGCCCGACACCTGCGCACGCTGCAATACTTCGCGCACCACCTTCGCGCCGAGTTCGGTCGGCGGGATGTCCTTCAGGCCGCCGCCGAAATCGCCGATTGCGGTCCGCACGCCGCTCACTACCACCACGTCACGCTGCATGTTGCCTCCTCATTCCCTGTTCGAATGAAAACACCGTGTGGCCGAGCCGACGTGCGATACCTGCGTCAGCCCTGCATCAATCGCTCCACCGCGTCGCGGCGCGGGATCGGCGCGACCGCGCCGTAGCCCGTCGTCGACAGCGCCGCCGCCGCGTTCGCGTAGCGCGCCGCGGCGAACGGGTCGTCGCCGGCGACGATCCGCGCGACGAATGCGCCGCCGAAGCAGTCGCCCGCGCCCGTCGCGTCGACCGCTTCGACCGCGAAGCCCGGCACGACGCGCCGCTCGTGCGGCGTCGCGACGTAAGCGCCTTCCTTGCCGAGCTTCAGCGCGACGACCTGCGGCCCGAGTTCGAGCATCGCGTCGACGATCGCATCACGATCATCCGCGCCCGTGAGCGCCGTGACATCGTCCCAACTGGGTAGGCAGATGTCCGTCTGGCGCAGCGCTTCGCGCATCACTGCGCGGGCGCGCGGCAGCGGCCACAGCTTCAGGCGCAGGTTCGTGTCGAAGCTGACCTTCGCGCCATGCTTGCGCGCGTGGTCGATCGCCGCGAACGCGGCGTCGCACGCGGCCGTGCCGATCGCGAGGCTGATGCCCGACAGGTGCACGGCCTTCGCGGCAGCCAGCGCGTCGAGCGGCAGGTCGCCCGGCGCATAGCGGCTCGCGGCCGACCCGGCGCGCAGGTAGTCGAACTGGTGGCCGTCCGGGCCGTGCGTGACGAAATACACGCCGGTCGGCGCCGAGCGGTCGACGCGCACGTACGTGGTATCGACGCCTTCGCTGCGCCACAGGTCGTTCAGCAGCCGGCCGAACGGGTCGTCGCCGACAGCCGACACGAAGCCGGCCGACGCGCCCTGGCGCGCGGCAGCAATGCAGAAGTTCGACGTGTCGCCGCCGAAGCCCTGCAGGAATTCGGGATGCCCAGGCTTCGACTGGTTGAATTCGATCATCGCCTCGCCAAGCGCGAGGATCTCGGGAAACGGCCCGGCCATCGCTTACACCTCGCCCCACAGGTCGTGGCCGTCGGCGCCTGTTATCTTCACGGACACGAAGTCGCCGACCTTGTAGCGCTTCGACGCCTTCTGTGCGGGCTCGACATAGACGACGCCGTCGATTTCCGGCGCATCCGCGGCCGTGCGGCCGATGCCGCCCTCTTCGCTGACCTCGTCGATCAGCACCTTGAGCGTCTTGCCGACCTTGCGCTGGATGCGGTTCGCCGACACTTCCTCGGCGACTTCCATGAAGCGCGCGCGGCGTTCCTCGCGCACTTCGTCGGGCAGCGCGCCGTCGAGTTCGTTCGCGCTCGCGCCTTCGACCGGCGAATACGCGAAGCAGCCGACGCGATCGAGTTCCGCCTCGCGGATGAAGTCGAGCAGCGTCTCGAACTGTTCCTCGGTCTCGCCGGGGAAGCCCGCGATGAACGTGCTGCGGATCGTCAGGTCCGGGCAGATCTCGCGCCACTTCTGCACGCGCTCGAGCACCTTCTCCGCGTTCGCGGGGCGCTTCATGCGCTTCAGCACTTCCGGATGCGCGTGCTGGAACGGCACGTCGAGGTACGGCAGCACGTGGCCCTTGAACGGACCTTCGGCCATCAGCGGAATGACTTCGTCGACGCTCGGGTACGGATACACGTAGTGCAGGCGCACCCACGCGCCGTACTGCGCGGCGAGCTCGCCGAGCGCGGCGACCAGGTCGGTCATGCGCGTCTTGATCGGCTTGCCGTTCCAGAAGCCCGTGCGGTACTTGACGTCGACACCGTACGCGCTCGTGTCCTGCGAGATCACGAGCAGTTCCTTGACGCCGGACTTGAACAGGTTCTCCGCCTCGAGCATCACTTCGGCGACCGGACGCGACACGAGGTCGCCGCGCATCGACGGGATGATGCAGAACGTGCAGCGGTGATTGCAGCCTTCGGAGATCTTCAGGTACGCGTAGTGGCGCGGCGTGAGCTTGATGCCGGCTGCGGGCACGAGATCGACGAACGGATCGTGCGGCTTCGGCAGGTGCGAATGGACGGCCTGCATCACCTCGCCGACCGCGTGCGGGCCGGTGACGGCGAGCACCTTCGGGTGCACTTCCTCGATCAGGCCTGAGCCGCTTGCGCTCTTCTTCGCGCCGAGACAGCCGGTGACGATCACCTTGCCGTTTTCGGTCAGCGCCTCGCCGATTGCGTCGAGGCTTTCCTGCACGGCTTCGTCGATGAAGCCGCAGGTATTGACGACGACGAGGTCGGCGCCGTCGTAGGTGCCGGAGATTTCATAGCCTTCGGCGCGCAGCTGGGTGATGATCTGTTCGGAGTCGACGAGCGCTTTCGGGCAGCCGAGGGATACGAACCCTACTTTGGGGGATTGGGACATCTGGAATGTGGGGGCGTGGCGGCAAAAACGTGAGTTTACAGCCATTTAGGGTTCGGCGAGGCAAAACAAGTGGGCGGCGGCGGTATCGACCGCCAGCTCGGGTACGCCGCTCAGCGGGCGGGCTGATCACGAGTTTGGTTTACGTCGTGATCGGCCACCACGCCGGAAATCAGCCTGACCCCATTCTTGCGAACGTGATGTATCGTGGCGCGAAGCGCGCGCCGGACGACGGCCGTTGAGTCGCCGCATGCGACCGGCGATACGGCGCGCCCGCCTCCCGAACACGATAGCCGCCCAACGCGCGAGCGCGCTCGGTTGCGCTCCCTCCACCTATCCGGAACCGTCGCCATGAAAAAGCTTGTCAACCGCCCGTCCGACGTCGTGCGCGAAATGCTGGAAGGCATCGCGCGGCAGTCGCCGCATCTCGCGATCCTCGGCGACGAGCACGTGCTCGTCCGCAAGGCGCTGCCCGAACCGCCGCAACGCGCCGTCGCGGTCCTCTCCGGCGGCGGCAGCGGCCACGAGCCCGCGCACGGCGGCTACGTCGGCGACGGGATGCTGAGCGCGGCCGTCTGCGGCGAGGTGTTCACATCGCCGTCCACCGACGCCGTGCTGGCCGCGATCCGCGCGACCGCCGGCCCGAACGGCGCGCTGCTCGTCGTCAAGAACTACACGGGCGACCGGCTCAATTTCGGGCTCGCCGCCGAACTCGCGCGCGCGGAAGGCATCCCGGTCGAGACAGTCATCGTCGCCGACGACGTATCGCTGCGCGGCCGCGTCGAGCGCGGGCAGCGACGCGGAATCGCGGGCACCGTCCTGATCCACAAGCTCGCCGGTGCGGCCGCCGCGCGCGGGCTGCCGCTTTCACGCGTCGCCGCGATCGCGCGCGAGGCCGCGGCCGATCTCGGCACGATGGGCGTCGCGCTCGACGGCTGCACGATACCGGGCGCCGACAAGTCGGGCTTCAGCCTCGCCGACCACGAGATCGAACTCGGCCTCGGCATTCATGGTGAAAAGGGCGTCGAGCGCACCGCTCCGCTGCCGGCCGACGCGCTGGTCGACACGCTGCTGTCGAGCATCGTCGCCGATCTCGTCCTCGACGGCGGCGAACGGGTCGCCCTGTTCGTCAACGGTCTCGGCGCCACGCCCGACATGGAGCTGGCGATCGTGCTGCGCGCCGCGTACGACAACCTGAGCCGGCGCGGCATCGCGGTCGAACGCGCGTGGGCCGGCACGTTCCTGTCGGCGCTCGACATGCCCGGCTGCTCGATTTCCGTGCTCCGGCTGAACGACGAACGTACGGCGCTGCTCGACGCGCCGACGCAGGCGCGCGCATGGCCGGGCGGCGGCGCCGTCAACCCGCAGATCCGGGTCGCTGCCGCGGAAACCCGCGATGTGCCGCCCGCGCCGCTCGACGCAAGCGGCCGCACATGGGCCGCGCGCCTGCAACCGGCGCTGCACGCGGTCGCGCACACACTGATCGACAACGAAGCGACGCTGACGGAACTCGACGCGGCAGCCGGCGACGGTGATCTCGGCGCGAGCATGGATCGGGCCGCGCGGGCGATTCTCGCGTTGCCCGACGCCGCGTACGGCACGCCGGCCGGCGCGCTTGCGGCGCTGGGCACCGCGTTGCGTCGCGCGATCGCGGGCAGTTCGGGACCGTTCTATGCGACCGCGCTGCTGCGTGCGTCGCGCCGGCTTGCCGACGTCGCCGAGCCGTCGGCGCGTGACTGGGCCGCTGCGTTCCGCAGCGCGGTGGAGTCGATCGGCGAGCTGGGCGGTGCGCGCGCCGGCGACCGGACGATGCTGGATGCGCTCGTGCCGGCCGTCGATGCGTTCGACCGCGCGCTCGATGATGGTCTTGACGCTTCGGCCGTCTGGGCGGCGGCCGTCGAAGCCGCCGAACGCGGCGCGCAGGAAACAGCCCGCATGACGCCGCGCGCGGGACGTGCGGCCTATCTGGGCGAACGCGCGATCGGCACGCCCGACGGGGGCGCTATTGCGGTTGCGTACTGGTTGCGGGCATTGCAGCCGCGCGTGCGGTGAGCGGCGACGCGGGCGGACTCGTCGCCAGCCCTGACGTATGGTTTCGGCGCGACGGCGGTGGAAGTGTGGGCACAACAATGATCCGGCGAGTGACGACCATCGGATGACCCGCGCGCGGCCTCAGGCGGGTGCGCCGCGCAGCACGTCGGCCGGTCGGCGCGCAGATGCACCGCCGACCGCGCGAACCCGGGCTTCCTCCCGCCCGAGCCCCGCCGTTACTTCTTCTCCGGCTCCGTCGACCCCGGTTGCTTGAACGGGAACGTGCTGAACATCGACTTCGCCTGGTTCTGCATCTGTTCCTGCATCTGCACGAACATGTTCTTCGACTGCTCGATGTAGCTCGTCATCATCCCTTGCATCATCGGCGCCTGCATGTTCATGAACTGCGACCAGACTTCCGGATTCATCGCGTTCGTTTCGTACAGGTTCTTCGACTGGTCCGCGAGCTTGTTCTGGATGTCGATGAACGCCTGGATGTTCTTTTCCAGGTAGGTGCCCATCATCCCCTGCATCGCATGCCCGTAGAAGCGGATGATCTGCGACAGCATCGACGACGAGAACATCGGCACGCCGCCGCTTTCCTCTTCGAGAATGATCTGCAGCAGGATGCTGCGGGTCAGGTCTTCGCTGGATTTCGCATCGACGACCTTGAAGTCCTCCTGGTCCAGCACGAGCTGCTTCACGTCGGTGAGCGTGATGTACGTGCTTGTCTCGGTATCGTAGAGCCGGCGGTTCGGATACTTCTTGATGAGCCGCTCAGCCGTTTTCTTTGTAGTAGTCATGTAACGCCTTTCAGTGCCAGCGTAGCGAAGTGACGAACCCCCGCCGCCCGAAAAACGGGTGGCGGGGCCCTTTGGAAACGCCGAACCGCGCGGCCGCCCGGCCCGCGCGCTCGGGGGCTCAGCCCATGTGCAGGCCGCCGTTCAGCGAGAAGTCGGCGCCCGTCGCGAAGCCCGAATCGTTCGACGCGAGCCACGCGACGATCGAGCCGATCTCCTCCGGCCCGCCGAGACGACGTACCGGAATCGTCGCGACGATCTTCTCGAGCACGTCCGGACGGATCGCCTTGACCATGTCCGTGCCGATGTAGCCCGGCGACACGGTGTTGACCGTCACGCCCTTCGTCGCGACTTCCTGTGCGAGCGCCATCGTGAAGCCGTGGATGCCGGCCTTCGCGGTCGAGTAGTTGGTCTGGCCGAACTGGCCCTTCTGGCCGTTCACCGACGAAATGTTGATGATCCGGCCCCAGCCGCGCTCGACCATCCCGTCGATCACCTGTTTCGTCACGTTGAACAGGCTCGTCAGGTTCGTGTCGATGACGGCGGTCCAGTCCTCGTGCGTCATCTTGCGGAACACGACGTCGCGCGTGATGCCCGCGTTGTTGACCAGCACGTCGATCTCGCCGACCTCGGCCTTGACCTTGTCGAACGCTTCCTTGGTCGAATCCCAGTCGCCGACGTTGCCTTCCGATGCGATGAAGTCGAACCCGAGCGCCTTCTGGTCTTCGATCCACTTCACGCGACGCGGCGAATTCGGGCCGCAGCCCGCGACCACCTTGAAGCCGTCTTTCAACAGGCGCTGGCAGATGCTGGTGCCGATGCCGCCCATCCCGCCCGTTACGTAAGCAATTCGCTGAGCCATAAATCTCACTCCATTTTCTTGGTTTCGAGAGTTGCCGAGCGGCGCCCTCTGACTACACGCGGCGCCTGCCGGACCCACGGCCCGGCAGGCGCCGAGAGACGAATTACGG
>NZ_JBSAXD010000032.1:0-99039 GCF_053427715.1 Burkholderia sp. MR1-5-21 | reverse complement strand
TTGAACCGGTCGATGTAGCACCGCCCGCTCCGGCGGGCGATCCGCTTCGTCGCGGCGCCGGATCGCGGCGCGTGCCCGCTCTCCACGCCGGGCGCGCGGCCGCATTCCGGCCAGCACGAGGCAACGTCGTGCATTCCCCGACAGCACGGCATACAGGCGGCATGCATCGACGCCACCGTCGCAGCATTGATTAGTTATACGTATTACAACACTGAACAAAACGGAGACAGACGATGAAGAGCAGGACACGGACGATTTGCGCGGCGCTTCTCGGCGCGGCAGTGAGCACGAGCAGCTTCGCACAGAGCAGCGTGACGCTGTACGGAGACCTCGACGCCGCGTTGCTTTACACGAGCCGGTCACTCAACTCGACGACCGGTGGCAACGCCGGCCGCCAGTTCGCGCTGACCGACACGGGCATGACGCCGACCAATTTCGGCTTGACGGGAACCGAGGATCTCGGCGGTGGACTGCATGCAAAGTTCAAGCTCGAGAGCGGCTTCAACGTCACGGACGGCGCCTTCGGCCATTCGAACGGCAACTTCTTCGGACGTCAGGCATGGGTCGGGCTCGACGGCGGATTCGGCGAGGCGAAGCTCGGCCTGCAATTCTCGCCGTTCGTGCTCGCGGTGCTCGGATCGGATCCGCGCAACGTTTCGCACTTCGGCGCCGCGCTGATCCCGTACGTCGACAACGTGCTCGTCACGGGCCTCTTCAACCAGAACGCGATCTCGTACACGAGCCCGACGATCGCCGGCCTGACAGGCAGCGCGATGTTCGGGTTCGGTGGCAAAGCCGGGGACTTCCAGGCGGGACGCCAGTATTCCGGCAGCCTCACGTATACGAACGGCGGCTTGATGCTCAACGCGGCGCTCTACGACGGCAACGGCGGCACGTCGCCGACGCCGATTCCGAGCACGGTTGCGTTCGTCGGCCGCACGATCGGTGCCGCGTATACGTTCGGGCCCGTGACGGGGAAGGCCTCGTTCACGAGCTACAAGGTCTCCGGCTCGTTCAGCAACAACGTGTATAGCGCCGGTCTCGACTATCGCGTCACGCCGGCCCTCGACCTGAACACCGGTGCCTGGTACACGATCGATCGCAACGATTCGCACAACCATTCGCTGCTCGCCGCGGTCGGCGCCGATTACAGCCTGTCGAAGCGGACCGGCCTCTATGCGCAGGTCGGCGTCGTGAACAACCACGGCGCGATGGACACGGGCCTCGGAATCAGCGGAGGCGCATTGTTCGGGCTGCCCGGAACGACGGTCGGCGCAAACGTCGGCATCCATCACGTGTTCTGACGCAGCGCACGCGGACGGGCGGTCGGCGATCGCTCGTCCGGGCCTGCTTGCGTCGGAAAACGGCCGCCGTTATGCGTGGCGTTGCATTGGCTCGACAATCGGTATTTCCGATCTCGACGTTTACCCGATCTCAAGTCGACGGCCGCGCCGCCGTCAAGTCAGTCACGCATACCAAAAATCTGTCCGGGACCGGCAACGCATGCCCACAAGGAGACCAAGCAACGTGAACTTCTTCGGATTCGGCCGCACCCGCCGGTCGTCGCGCTCGCTGGTCGGCGACATCGCCGAGCAAGCCGGCAAGCTCGGTATCGAGATCTGCGACGTCTCCGGCCACGTCGAGGAAGTCGCAGCCCGCATCGCCCGGCAGGCCGAGGTGTGCCACACGCTGCGCGAATCGGCCGCCGTCACGCTGCGCGGCAACCATCGCATCGCCGAGGCCGCGCAGCAGGTGCGTACCGTCAGCGCCAACGCGTCGAGCGCCGTCCTCCAGTCGCAACAGACGATCGAGGAATCGCTCGCCGACATTCATGGCCTCGTCGAGGGTGTCACCACCATCGGCAGCCAGATGGGCGCGCTGCGCGAGGCGCTCGATCACGTGAGGAAAGTGTCCGAGGAGATCTCCGTGATCGCCCGCCAGACCAACCTGCTCGCGCTGAACGCGGCAATCGAAGCCGCGCGCGCCGGCGAGTCGGGCCGCAGCTTCGCCGTCGTCGCGGCCGAAGTCAAGAACCTGTCCGCCAAGACCGGGCAGGCGACGTCGCAGATCGAGACCACCCTCGCGCGCCTCGCCGAGCAGGCCGAGCACCTGATCGCCGAGGGGAGCGAGAACGCCGCGCGCGCCCATCGCGTGCGCGAAGGCACGCGCACGATCGGCGAGGTCGTGCACTCGACCGGCCACGCGATCACCGAGCTCGCCGGCGAGGCCGAGCAGATCGCGTCGCTCACGGGGGAAATCGAGGCGCAGTGCCACCAGCTCGAGGAACAGGTCGGCGAGATGGCCTCCGGCGTCGAGGTCTCGAGCGACAACTTCTCGCAGGCCAAGGACCGGCTCGGCAACCTGCTGTCCGTCTCCGAAACACTCATCGAACTCACGGCAGCGACCGGCATCGAGTCGCCCGACACACGCTTCATCGAAACCGCGCAGAAAGCGGCCGCCGCGATCGGCAAGCTCTTCGAGCGTGCGGTCGAACGCGGCGATATCGCGCTCGACGCGCTCTTCGACACGAACTACGTGCCGATTCCCGGCACCGATCCGCAGCAATTCGTGACGCGCTTCACGGCCTTCACCGATCGCGTGCTGCCCGCGCTCCAGGAGCCGGTGCTCGAGTTCGACGACCGTATTGTCTATTGCGCGTGCTTCGACCGACATTGCTACCTGCCGACCCACAACCGGAAGTTCTCGCTGCCCCAGCGCGCAGACCCCGCCTGGAACGCGGCGAACTGCCGGAACCGCCGGATCTACAAGGACCGGACGGCGCTCACTTCCGTCTCGCATCGCAAGCCGTTCCTGCTGCAGACCTATCGGCGCGACATGGGTAACGGCAACTTCGCGCTGATGAAGGACGTTTCGGTGCCCATCTTCGTGAGGGGGCAGCAATGGGGCGTCGTGCGGATCGGCTACAGCGCGTGAGCCGGCGATAGCACGTCGCCCCGCGCGGCCGCCCTCCACTGATCCGGACTGTCGCGCGGACGGTTCCACGACAGTCCATCCGCGCGCCGCCGTTCCGTCCGCGTCACTGCACAGAACGCCAGTCCACCCCGGCAGATTGCTCAATCCGCTGCCCATTCCTGCACCTTTGCCCGCTGTCTGTTGGCGCGGCTCTTCGAAATAATCGCTGCACGAAGCGGCCCAGCCCGGCCGCCGCGCTTCGCGTCGCGCGGCACCTCGCGCGACGCCCTCCCCATCACCCCAAACAGACAACGGCTGCAGCGGACAGGCACGCGCCGACCGGCCCGCAGCCACGGAAGGAGACGACATGCCGCAACGGCAAGCTTCGCTGCACCGCGGACTCGAGGAACGCCACATCAACCTGATGGCGCTGGGCACGGCCATCGGCGTCGGCCTGTTCCTCGGCTCGGCCAGCGCGATCAAGACGGCCGGCCCCGCGATCCTGCTCAGCTACGCGCTCGCGGGCGTCGCGATCTTCATCATCATGCGCGCGCTCGGCGAAATGGCGGTGACGAACCCCGTCGCGGGATCGTTCAGCCGGTATGCGCAGGACTACCTCGGCCCGCTGCCCGGCTACCTGACCGGCTGGACCTACTGGCTCACCGCGCTCGTCGGCAGCATGTGCGAGATCACCGCGGCCGGCATCTACATGAACATCTGGTTTCCGCACGTGCCGACGTGGATCTGGACGCTCGCCGCGCTCGCGTCGGTCACCGCGGTCAACTTCGTCGCGGTCCGCGCGTATGGCGAATTCGAGTTCTGGTTCGCGCTGATCAAGGTCGTGACGATCGTGCTGATGATCGTCGCGGGCACGGGGATGATCGTGTTCGGCCTCGGCAACGGCGGAATCGCAACGGGCATCTCGAACCTGTGGTCGCACGGCGGCTTCATGCCGAGCGGCGTCGCCGGGATGCTGAAGGCGCTGCCGATGGTGATGTTCGCGTACCAGGGGATCGAGATGCTCGGCATCACGGCCGGCGAAGCGCGCAACCCGGAGAAGACGCTCGCGCGCGCGGTGAACTCGGTGTTCTGGCGCGTGCTGATCTTCTACGTCGGCGCGCTGTTCGTGATCATGTCGATCTACCCATGGAACCAGATCGGCACGCAGGGCAGCCCGTTCGTGCTGACCTTCGACCGCCTCGGCATCCACTCCGCCGCGGGCATCATCAACTTCGTCGTACTGACCGCCGCGCTGTCGTCGTGCAACAGCAATCTGTACGGCACGTCGCGGCTGCTGTACAACCTCGCGCTGCAGAAGCAGGCGCCGGCGATCTTCTCGCGCATCTCGCGCAACGGCATTCCGGCGGTCGCGCTGGTGTTCTCGTGCGCGTGCTCGCTCGTCGGCGTGTTCCTCAACTACGTGAGCCCGAAGCAGGTGTTCGTGTGGCTGACTGCCGTGTCGACGTTCGGCGCACTGTGGACGTGGGCCGTCATCCTCGTGTCGCACTACCGGTTCCGCCAGACGCTGCGCGCGTCGGACCTCGCGAAGCTGCCGTGCCGCGTGCCGTTCTTTCCGTACTGCAACAGCGTCGCGATCGCGTTCCTGCTCGTCGTGATCGCGCTGCTGGCCGCGTTCCCGGACACGCGCATCGCTGTGATCGTCGGGCCGATCTGGATCGCGATGGTCACGGGGATCTACTTCGCGACGAAGGGGCAGCGCTCGACCGCGGGATTCGGCGCGCCGACGCTCGACTGACAGGTTGCATACGATGCGGACTGCGTTCGCGCGCTTTGTTGCGCGGCGAGCGACAGTCCGTTCCGCGCGCGCCGGCTACCGTGTGCCGTCACACCGTTGTAAGGTTGCGATCGGATTGCGCGGCATGCCGGCCGGCCCGGCTCGCATCGATTACCCCCTTCTCATCAGGATTCTTCCCATGGCAAATTCGAGCGTCGTCGCCCATCTCGGCGCGATCCGCTACCAGGTCACGCTGACGACCGGCGCCCACGAATGGCGCAGCGACGTGCCGGCCCGTCTCGGCGGCGGCGACAGCGGCCCCGATCCGCACGACCTCCTGCTGTCCGCGCTCGGCTCCTGCACCGCGATCACCGTCGCGATGTATGCGCAGCGCAAGGAGCTTCCGCTCGCCGGCATCGACGTGCGCCTCACGATCACCGACGAGCGCCCCGGCTCGCCGACGAAGATCGCGCGCGACATCACGCTGACCGGCGACCTGACGGCCGAGCAACGCGACCGTCTGCTGGAAATCGCGAACGCGTGCCCGATTCACCGGCTGCTCACCGGCGACGTCGAGATCGACAGCCGCCTGAGCGCGTGACATCGCGCTTCACGACATCGAATACCGCGCGGCGCACCCGCTACTGCTCGAGCCCGACCGTCAACGGCCGCTGGTCGCTGCGGCCGTGGTCGTCGACCACCCTCACCGTGAAGCCGCCCGCCGTCGTCGGCTGCCAGAACAGCGCGTCGCCCGGCGCGCTGCGGCCGACATACGCATCGTCGACGAACCAGTAGAGCGCATGCGCGCTCGCGTCGGCAGTCGCGTTGAACGCGATGCGCGTGTCGCCCGCGTCCTTCACGCGCATCGCATACGTGCTGCCGCGCAGCGGCGACGTGATCCGCGGCGGATCGCCGTCGACCTGCCCCGCGTTGCGGCAGTCCGGGTTCTGCGGCGGACGCCGGCGCGCGATGCCCGCCTGCGCGAACACCTGCTGCAGGTCCGACGGCCAGAACTCGAACACCTCGGTATGCGTGCGCTTGCCGTCGTACGGCGGGCACGCGGGGCGGCCCGTATCGTCGTCGATCACGACGGGCCGGTGCACGGTGCTCACACGGATCGGCGACACGCCCGGAATGAACCACGTCCAGCCCTGCTGCGGACACCACTCGTTCGGCAGGTCGCCGCTCGCGAGGCAGATCCGCACGCGCTTCACGCGCGGCGGCACGGGCCGCGCCGGCTCGGCGAGCGATCGCTCGGCGCCCAGCGCATCGACGATCTGGAAGAACAGCGGCGCGGCCGCGTCGACGCCGACAAACGCCGTATTGCTCGAATTGTCGAAATTGCCGACCCACACGACGAGCACGTACGGCCCGAACACGCCGGCCGTCCACGCATCGCGGAACGACCACGACGTGCCGGTCTTCCAGTACACGGGCAGCCGCCCCGGCTGCGCGCCGCTCGTCTCGTCGGGGCGCACATGCTGGCGCAGCATGTCCATCGTCATGAAGCTCGCGTCCGCGCTCAGCAGCCGCCGGCCCGGCGCGACCGGCTCGTCGTCGCGCAGCCGCAGCGGCCGCAGCTCGCCGCCGTTCGCGAGCATCGCGTACAGGCGCGCGAGATCCTGCATCGTCACCTCGCCGCCGCCGAGCACGAGCGCGAGCCCGTAGTGCTGCGCGCTCGCGAGCCGGCGCACGCCGGCTTCCTGCAGGAACCGGTACAGATCGGGCTGCTTGAGCTGCGACGCGATCCACACGGCGGGCACGTTGCGGCTGCGGTTCAGCGCGTCGGTCGCGGTGATCGGCCCGAGGAAATGGCCGTCGAAATTCTCCGGCGCGTAAGGGCCGAACGACGTCGGCACGTCGCGCAGCACGGTCTGCGGATGCAGCACGCCCTGGTCGAAACCGAGCGCGTAGATGAACGGCTTGAGCGTCGAGCCCGGCGAGCGCCGCGCGAGCGTGCCGTTCACCTGCCCCTGAATTGCACGGTCGAAGAAGTTCGCGGAGCCGACGAGCGCCTTCACGCCCATGTCGCGCGTATCGACGAGGATCGCCGCGGCATTGCGGATGCCCTGCGTGTCGTTGCGCGCGACGTAGCGGCCGATCTGCCGCTCCAGCGTGCGCTGCAGGTCGAGATCGAGCGTCGTGACGACGCGCGCGTCGCCGTCGCTTCGATCGCTCGGGTCGCCTGCGTCCTCGTCGCGGGCGCGCCACGCGCCGCGCTCGGCCAGCGCCTGGTCGACCGCGTGCGGCGCGTCGAACGGCAGCGCGGCGAGCGGGCGCATCGCGAGCGGCAGCGCGAACAGCGGCTTCATCGCCGCATCGCGCGGATGCCGCGTGAGCCAGCGCGCATACAGCCGGTTGCGCGACGCGGCGAGCGCGCGGTTGATCTCGTCCTGCCCTGCGCCGCCGCGCACGCGCCGCGCCGGATCCTGCGGGATCACCGCGAGCGCGAGCGCCTCGGGCAGCGTCAGCGCGTCGGCCTGCCGGTCGAAATACACGAGGCTCGCGGTGCCCGCGCCTTCGACGTTGCGGCCGTACGGCGCATCGTTCAGATACGCCTCCAGGATCTGCCGCCTCGAATAGAACAGTTCGAGCTGCAGCGCGCGGCCGACCTGTTCGAGCTTGCCGAGCGGCGTGCGCGTGTTGAGCTGCCACAGCGAACGCGCGAGCTGCATCGTGAGCGTCGAGCCGCCCTGCGGATTGCCGCCGCGCACGTAGGTGACCCACGCGCCGCGCGCAAGGCCGTACAGGTTGAAGCCCGGATGCCACCAGAACCAGCGGTCCTCGTGCAGCAGCACCGCGTCGACGAGCTGCGGCGACATCCGTTCGAGCGGCACCCACAGCCGGTAGCGGTCGTCCTTCGCGAGCGTGAGCCGCAGCAGCCGCCCGTGCGCATCGAACACGGCGGTCGACGACGGCTTCCAGTCGCGCAGCGACGGATGCGGCCACAGCCGGAAGCCGGTCAGCACCGCCACAACGAGCAGCACGCCGGCAATCCAGTTCTGCCAGCGATGCAGCCAGCGGCCGGCGCGATGCAGCGCCCGGCGGAATGCGGACACGTCAGCCATGCACGGGTATGCCTTCCGCTGGATGCGGCGCGCGCGACGGCGCTGTCACTGCCACCGCTGCTGCCGTCGCAGTCGCAGTCGCAGTCGCAGTCGCAGTCGCAGTCGCAGTCGCCACCATCATTTCACGCGCCCGACCGTGAGGGTCGCGCCGCCCGGCGACTGCGCCTGCATCCGACGGTCGTACATCGACTCGCCGAACGCGGGCGGCACGACGAAGCGGCCCGCGTTGCTCGCCTTGATCCGGTACACGAACTCGCGCACGTCGGTCGTCGCGGTGCCGTAGATCACCACGCGGTCCTCGCGCACGTCCGCGTACTCCGGCTGCCACGTCGAACCCGCGACGCCGATCGGCGAGCGCCACGGCGCATTCGCGGCGCTCGCCGCATCCGCGCCGCCGGCATCGCTGTTGCCGCTGCCGCTGCCGTCGCTGCCGCCGTCCTGCGCATCGGTCGCGGGCGGCGGTGCGATCACCGGATCGAAGCCGCCCGGCAGCAGGTCGACGATCGCGACGTTGCCGACGCTCGCCGAGCCCGTCGCGCGGATCTTCAGGTGCACGTCGATCTCCTGGCCGAGCGTCACCTTGTCGAGCGGCTTGCCGTTCGTATCGGTGTACTCGCGCACGATCTCGAGGCCGTCCTTGATCGCCTTCATCGACGCGCCGCGGTCGTAGCCCGACTGGCTCGCGATCCACCACGCGGGCAGCGCGCTGCCGTTCACGAAGTCGACCCGCGATGCGCCCGCGCCCCAGGTGCCCGAGCGCACGAGGTTCGCCTGGATCGACGACACGTCCTTCGGCGTACCGCCCGCGCGCACCTCGTCGATCGCGAGCTTGTCGAGACCGCCGCCGGTCGACCCCGCGTACGCATCGAGCGCGAGGATCGTCATCGACGACGACAGCGTGTTGTAGCGGTTGTGTTCGAGCGGCGCCGCGATGTTGTCCATCACGCGCGGCGACAGCTTGCGCACGCGCTCGGGGAAGTGCTTCGACAGCAGGTACAGCACGCTCGCGTCGCGCGTCAGCGGATCGATGTAGTAGCCGAAGTCGTACGCCTCGTTGCGCGATGCGTTGCGCTCGAGCACCCCCTGCGGGCCCGCGATCAGCGCCGCGGCCTCCTTGTCCTGCCTCAGCAGCTGGTACGACGCGGCGAGCCATGCGGCCGCGAGATCGGTCTTCCAGTCGTTCGGATATGCGTCCTGCAGGCGCTTCTGCACCGCCGCGAGGCTGTTGGTCGTCACGTTGCCCTCGCGCGTCAGCAGGTACACCGCATACGCGCGCTGCCGCAGCAGCTCGAGCGAGCCGAGCCGGTCGTTCGCCGCGAGCTGCTGCAGGTACTGGTTGCCCGCGTCGAGCATGTCCTTCGGCACGGCCACGCCGCGCTCGCGCGCGTCGATCAGCACGTGCATCGCATACGCGGACACGAACGGATCGGCGTCCGGCGTCGCGCTCCAAAGCCCGAAGCCGCCCTGCGCGTTCTGCCGGGTGCGCAATGCCGCGAAGAACTGCGCGGTCGCGTCCGCGGCGGCCTTGTCTGCGTTGCCGGCAGACGAGGGTTGCTGTTGCCTCGCGCTCGTCAGCGCGCGCACCGACAGCCATTTCGACGCGAACAGGCGCGGCACGACCGCGCTCACCATCTGCTCGCTGCAGTAGTGGTCGAAGTTGACGAGATACGACGACAGCCCCTCCGACAGCACGAGCGGCGCGGTGGAGATGCTCGCGTCGCGCGCCGCGTAGGCGTCGTACATGTTGCGCAGGTTCGGCACGCTCGCCTTCTTGCCCGCGTCGAGCCGCGCGAAGTCGAGCTGCGTGCGGAACGCGGCGGCGGGCCGCACGGACACGTCGACGCTCTGCTGCGCACTCTTCGCGCCATAGCGCGCGCCGAACGACAGCGTGCCGGAGCCCAGCGCGTCGGTCGCCTTCACGCGGAACAGCGCGACGCCTTCGTGCAGCGGCGCGAGCGTGACGTTCTGCGTCGCGGGGCCGACCACCTGCAGCTGCGGGCCGGTCTTCAGCGTGACGGCAACCGGCACCGGCGCGTTGCCGGCGCCCGTCAGGTTGTTCGCGACGCCGACGCTCACTTCAGCTTCGTCGCCCGGCGCGAGCGTGGTCGGCACGTTCGGCGACAGCACGAAATCACCGCGCACGGTCGTCGCGCCTTCGTAGGTGCCGACCAGGTCCGGCGACACCGACACGGCCATCACGCGCAGCCGGCCGTTGAAGTAGTCGGGCACCGCGTAGCTGACGCGCGTGTCGCCGTTCACGTCGAGAATGCCGGACCAGTAGACGACCGGCTTGTCGCGCTTGCGCTTGAACGGGTTGAGCTGGCGGCCGATCGCGTCGTCGGCGTCGCCGCCCGGCGCCGCCATCGACATCAGCTTCTCGAAGTCCGGCAGGATCAGGTCGAGGATCTGCGACGTGCCGACTTCGAGCATCCGCTTGCGGAAGAAGAACTTCAGCGGATCGCCGAGCTTGTAGCGCGCGACCTGCAGGATCCCTTCGTCGACCGCGAACACGACGACCTTCGCGGGCTTCGCCGAATGCACGGTGAAGGTCGCGGTGTCGCCCGGCTTCACGAGCGCGGGCGAATCGACCGTGAGCGCGTTGCGGCGCGCGTCGAGATTCACCGAGAACGGCGCGACGCCGTAGCTCAGCGGGCTCATGAAGATCTCGTCGGACGACGGATCGCGGATGTACTGCACGTTGATGTAGCCGTTGCCCTCGAAGCCGGCCGGCACCGTGATGTGCTGGATCGAGCTCGTCGTGTCCGCATGGAACCACGCGTGCGCAACTACCTTGTCGCGCTCGATCGTGATCAGGCCGCTGCCCGCATACGGCGCGCGGATCGCGATCTCGACCTGCTCGCCTGGCTTGTAGTCCTGCTTCGCAAGGCTCACCTGCAGCTCGGCATTGCGGTCGAGCGAGCGCGTCACGTTCGCGTCGCCCGCGACCGTGTATTCGATGCGGTTCACCGCCGTGCCGTCCGCGCGGCGGATGACCAGCGCGTAGCTGCCGGGCTTGTCGGTGCGCAGCGCGAAGTCGAGGCCTGCGCCCGGTATCGTCAGCGGCTGCTCGTCGACCGGCACTTCCTTCAGCCGCGAGTCGTATTTGTACGCGCCCGAGTCCTGCTTCGTCAGCACCGACACGTAGCGCAACTCGACGAGCTGCGCGCGAAGGTCCTTCACGTCGAGCGCCTTCGCGCGCGGATCGATCGCGACGAGCCGCACCGTGCGCGGGCTGCCGCGCTTCACGTAGCCGAGATCGTCGACCGCCTTGTAGCCGACCAGCCAGTCGTTGTTCGACACGAGCGTCTGCGCGTTCGCGGCGACGCTGCGCCCGCCTTCCGCTTCGTAGGTCTTCGCCTGGAAGTAGAGCTGGTAGGTCGCGTCCGCGTACTTGCCGAGGTCGAGATCGAACTCCGCGTGACCTTTGTCGTCGGTCTCGCCGTCCTGCAGCGTGGTCGTATAGCCTTCCTTCGCGCGGCGCGCGTCGAAGAAGCGGTACCCCTGCCAGCTGCGGAACGACGGCCACACCGGGCGCAGCGTCAGCGTCGCCGCGACGCGGCGTTTTTCCGCCGGCGTGCCGAACAGGTTCTGCGCGTCGACGATCCCCTTCAGCCCGTCCGGCTTCACCCAGCCTTCGACGACCTGCTGCGACAGCTTCGCGTCGACCTTCATCCGGTCCGGCAGGAATTCCTTCACCTGCACCGTCGTGCTGCCGATCGGCTCGTCGCCCGGCTGGCCGTCCTTGACGATGTACAGGTTGATCGTCCATGCGCCGGTCGGCGCGGTCTCGGCCGTCGTGTAGCCGAGCTCGGTGAACCCGCTCGCGTCGACGGTCACGGGCTTGCGCTCGACCGTGATCCCGCGCGGATCGACGATCTCGGCCTGCAGCGGCACGCCGGCCGGGCTGCGCGCCCAGTTCGCCGCGCGCACGATCAGGCCGATGTGGAACGGATCGCCCGGCCGGTACAGGCCGCGATCCGAGAACAGGTACGCGGACAACTGCCCCTGGCCCGTCGCGTTGCGTTCACCGCCGACGTCGAAGCGCGAGAAATCGAGCTGGCGGTCGCGCCCGGAAACGGGCAGGAACGACAGGTCGCCGTCCTTCTTCACGATGTAGAGCTGCGGCCGCTTCTCGCGCTCGAGCCCCTTGAATGCCGGGAAGTGCACGACGCCGTCCGCGGCGGTCGTCTGCGTGAACAGCGCCTGGCCGTTCACCGCGAGCACCGACACCGTCGCGCCCGCGACCGGACGGCCCGAGCGGATCGACTGGATGAACACGTCCTGGCTGCCGTCGAGCGCGCGCTTGACGAGCATCCCGAGGTCCGTCACGACGATCAGCCGCGTGTCGCCGACCGAGCTGTCGCTGTCGTTGTTGCCGCTCGAATCCCCGCTTGAATCCCCGTTCGAGTCGCCGTTCGAATTCGCGTCATCGGCCTGGCCCTGGTCGCCGTTGTCCGCCGACACATCGTCGCCCTTCGCGGCGTCCGTTTTCTTCTTCTCCGCGGCCGGGTCGTACTTCGACAGATGCAGCAGGAACACGCCGCGCTTGCCGCCCTTCAGGTACTGGCCGAGATCGACGCCCTCGTAGTGCGCCTTGCCGGGCTCGCCGGCCGGGAACGCGCGCTTCTGCTCGAAGCGCTCGACGATGTGATCCTCGCTGAACGAATACGACAGCTCCGGGCGCGCATACGTGCCTTCGTTGAAGCTGACGAGGTGCTGCAGCTGGTCGGGCACGACACGGCCGATCTCGACCTTCATCCCCGGCAGGTTGCGCGACACGACCGAGATCCGCTTGCTGCCGCTCATCGACAGCAGCGAGCCGTCCGCCATGAAGCGCAGCAATTTCGGATAGTCGGGCACCGTCAACGTGCGCACGACGGGCTTGCCGAGCAGGTAGCCGCCGGCCGACTTCAGGCCGTCGTCGAAGCGCACGTAGATGCGATCGCCGGGCGTCGCGTGGTACTTGAAGCTCTGCAGCGTCGCGTAGTCGTTTTCCGTGGGCACCGGTTCGAGCGGCAGCGGCTTCGACTGTTTCAGCACCGCGTCGCCGACGTCCGCGTCGTTCCATTCGTACGGCGGATCGTCGTCCGCCTGGTCGACGCCCGGCTTGCGCTTCGGCAGCACCCACGCCTTCGCGCGCGCGGCGAGGTCCGCGCTGCGCACGCCGTCGGACGTTTCCGCGACAAGCACCTGCTCGGGCTCGTAGCGGTCGTTGTCGACGAGCGTCGGCGACACGTTGTCGATCGACAGGCTATAGAGGCCCGGCACGCCGACCGACGCATGCAGCGCGTCCTTCGTGCCGTCGCCGCCGCGCGCGCTCTTCACGCCCTTGTCGACATCGAGCCGCACCGACAGCGGGTCGCGCGGAATCTCGAGCGGCTGCGAATTGACCCACGCGCTCAGCTTGTTCGCGTCGTAGCTGACCGTATAGCGCAGCGGCGTCGTGCTCTTGCCGTCGCGTGCGACGAGCACGAGCCCGATGCGCTTCTCGAACGCGGCCGGATCGACCGGGTAGTTGAAGCGGACCTGCAGGATCGCCTGCTTCTGCGCGGGGTTGTCCGGGTCCTGGTAGAACTCGTTGCTGCCCGACTGGGCCGTGAACACGGGCACGTCGAACGCGAAATGGTCGTCGGCCATCGTGACCTGCGGCGCGAATGCCTCGTGCACCGCGAAGCGCCCTTCGACGTGTGCGCCGACCGGCCAGTCGGCCGCCGGCGTGAAGCGCAGCGTCTTGTCGTCGACCCATTGCCAGCCGCCCTTCAGCGCGGGCGTGATCTCGATGCCGCGCTCGACCGGCTTGCCGACGCGTTCTAGCGGCGCAGCCGAGCGCGAGAACGTGATGTCGAGCGGATGGACGGTGACCTTCGGCTTGCCGCTCTCGTCGGTCTCGTAGGTCGTGATCGCAGGCGCCTTCACGGTGAAGCTGACCGTCTCGGGTTCCGGCGGCTTCGGGCGATGCCTGTACCCGTGCCAGCCGTACGCCAGCGCGATCCCGAGCAGCACGGCGCCGCCGGCATGCCACGGGCGGCGGCGCACCGTCGCGGCCGTGAAGCCCACCCATGCGGGCGCGGTCCACGCGACGTTGCCGACGACCGGCCGCAGCACGCGGCCGAGCAGACGCCACACGAAACCCGCCGCGCGAAACGGCAGGAGCAGCAGAAAACGCAGCAAATCCATGTTGTTGTTCCTTCTCAAGGACGTGCTGCCGGCCTCGGCGACGTTCCCCGGATCGTTGTCTGTGACGGCGCGGCCCAGTTGCGCCGTGGATGCTTTGTATGCTTTTTGCAAGACTCGCCGCGCGTGTCGTGCGGGCCGGATTCGCGTGACGCGATGGCCTGCCGCTCGGGCGAGACGCTGAATTATCGCGGAACGATCGTGAATCACGCCAGTTCGCACGGCGTGACTGTTGTTTGTGCGCTCGCGGGGAGCCGGGATAGGTAACGCCGATCCGTGTCGGCGGCGGATGGATGGAAGATGACTGGCACCGGGCCGCCCGTCAGCGGCCCGGCGCGGCGAACGCGTGCGTCACACGTCAACCGATACATGTCGACGCCACGCGCCCCCGAACGGGCCCCGTGACTAGGCTGCTGCTGCCGCAGCAGCAGGCACATCGTCGCTGCGCACGAGCAGGACCGGGCAGCGCGATCCGCGCACGAAGCGCTCCGCGACGCTGCCGAGCACCATGCGGCGCAGCCCGCGCCGCCCGTGCGTGCCGACCACGGCGAGGTCGATCGCATGCTCGTCGACATAGCGCTGCAGGCGTTCAGCGATGTCCTCGCCGATGCTGCCCGTCCCGACGAGTTCCGTGTCGCCGTTCACCGCCGCCCGCGCGATGGTTTGCTCGACGTCGCGCAGCACGTCCGCGCCGTCGCGGCGGATCTCCTCGAGCAGCGTATGCGGATCGACGCGGCCCGCGTACGTGAACAACACCGACTGGTCGACGACATAAACCGCGACGATGCTGGCGCTGCTCGCCTTGGCCACTTTCAGCGCTTCATCGAGCGCCTGCTTCGACGACGTGCTGCCATCCACGGCCACCATGATCTTCTTGTACATGCAAACCTCCGCTGGGCAAGTTGCCGCGCATTCTCGTTGCGCGCGGCTTCATCACCATCATCGGCGGTTGCACAGGAGGAACGTTGATGCCCGTCAAGCGTGGGGGAGCGTGGCCGCGCGGCGAACTGCCGCATGAGTCGGCGTATCGCCGGAGGGGGGCATGCAAGGGCCGCGGATCGACTCTGCGCCACGCGACGACGGCAATCGGACGGGGACGGGCACGCGAATGCTTCGCCGCACACCCCGCGCGCTGTCGCGTTCAGGTGGGCGGCAACCGCCCGCCCCGCGCACGGTCGCAATCAAACCGGCGTCAGCACCGCCTGGCCCGCAAAATGCCGCGCGGCGTTGTCGAGAAACTGCTGCACCGAGCGGTCGAGCGCTTCGGGCGACCAGCCGGCCATGTGCGGCGTCAGCACGACATTGTCGAGATCGATCAGCGCCTGCGGCGGCTGCGGTTCGCCTTCGTACACGTCGAGCCCCGCGCCCGCGAGCCGGCCTGCGCGCAGCGCATCGGCGAGCGCGGCCGTATCGACGACGCTGCCGCGCGACACGTTGACGAGAAAGCCCTGCGGACCGAGCGCATCGAGCACCGCGCGATCGATCAGGTGCCGCGTGCCCGCGCCGCCCGGCGTCGCGACGACGAGGAAGTCGGCCCACTGCGCGAGCGCGTCGAGCCGGTCGAAGTAGCGATACGGCGCGTCCTTCGGCGTGCGGTTGTGATAGCCGATCTCGAGATCGAAGCCGGCCGCACGGCGCGCGAATTTCTCGCCGATCTTGCCGAGCCCGACGATGCCGAGCTTCTTGCCGGACACGTTCGGCGGCATCGGCACCGCGTCGCGCCAGATGCCCGCACGGGTCTGGCCGTCGAGCCGCACGACGCCGCGCACCGCCGCGAGCAGCAGCGCGAACGCATGATCGGCGACGCAATCGTCGTTGGTCCCCGCGCCGGTCACGACGACCACACCGCGCACCTTCGCATGCGCGACGTCGATCTGCTCGTAGCCCGCGCCGAGCGCGCTGACGAAGCTCAGGTTCGGCATCCGGTCGATTTCGGCAGCGGTAAGGCCTGTACTGCCGTTGGTGAGCACCGCGCGAATCGTGCCGCCGTGGTCGGCGACCGCGCGTTCGCGTTCAGCGGGGGTCGGGGCGTAGCGCACGTCGAACGACGCGGCGATCTGGCGATGCGCGTCGCCGCGCAATGCGATGAGGACCAGCAGCTCAGGCTTCATGGGGGGCAATTCACCGTGGCGGGAATGCGTCGCAGTGTAGCAAGACCGTGCGCCGCATGCGGGTTATCCCCCACACCGGCCGGGGGCACGCCGCCGCGCGCGGTTTGCCAAAGCGGACTCAGTCAAGTAAGTTTCGGCGTACGCTCCCCTGTTCCTGGAGGTTGTCCGATGAAGCTCGCCCTGCCCGCCCGGATCCTGGGTCTTGCGTTCGCCGCCGCCATCGCGGCGCCCGGCGCGCACGCCGCCGACGCCGTCGTGGTGTCGTCGAAGATCGACACCGAGGGCAACCTGCTCGGCAACCTCATCGCGCAGGTGCTGAAGGCCCACGGCATTCCCGTCACCGAAAAGATCGCGCTCGGCGCGACGCCGATCGTCCGCAAGGCGCTCGTCAGCGGCGAGATCGACATCTATCCCGAGTACACGGGCAACGCCGCGTTCTTCTTCAACAAGGCTGACGATCCGGTCTGGAAGAACGCCGCGCAGGCCTACGACACCGCGAAGAAGCTCGACTACGCGGCGAACCACCTCGTGTGGCTCACGCCGTCGCCCGCGAACAATACGTGGGGCGTCGCGGTGCTCGCGCCGCTCGCGCAGTCGCAGCACCTGAAGACGTTCTCCGATTTCGGCAAGTGGGTCGCGGGCGGCGGCAAGGTGAAGCTCGCGGCGTCGGCCGAATTCGTCAACAGTGCGTCGGCGCTGCCGTCGTTCGAGAAGGCGTACGGCTTCAAGCTGAAGCCCGACCAGCTCGTCGTGCTGTCCGGCGGCGACACGGCGGCGACGATCAAGGCCGCCGCGAACCAGACCGACGGCGTGAACGCGGCGATGGTCTACGGCACCGACGGCGGGATCGCCGCAAGCGGCCTCGCGGTGCTCGACGACGACAAGCACGTGCAGCCCGTCTATGCGCCGACGCCCGTGATTCGCGAAGCGGCGCTGAAGGCGCATCCGCAGATCGCCGACTACCTGAAGCCGGTGTTCGCGAGCCTCGACCTGAAGACGCTGCAGACGCTCAACGCGCGCATCCAGATCAACGGCGAGCCCGCCGCGGGCGTCGCCACGCAATACCTGAAAGCGAAGGGCTTCGTGAAATGACGGCACGCGCGGCGGGTTCCGCGCGACGCATGGCGCCCGACAAGGTCGGCGTGCTCATCGGTCTGCTGACGATCGGCGCGGTGCTGTTCGCGCCGTTCGTCGTGCTGCGCCCGAACCGGATCGCGGCAGGCACCGGGCTGTCGCTGCTGCACGCGCTGCCGGGCGTGCAGGCGAGCGCGCTCGCCGCGCTGTGGCTCGCCGCCGCGCTATGGACGATGACGGCGCGCCGGCCCGCATCGCGGCTCGCCGCCGGCTGTGCGCTGCTCGCGACGCTCGGCTATGCGGCCGGCGCGGCCGCCACGCACCTGGTCGCCCCCGACGACGCGCTCGCGCGCGTATCGCCCGCCGCAGCCGTGTGGCTGCTGCTGTTCGCGTGGGCCGTGCTGGTCGCCGATGCGCTCGCGCGCCTCGCGTTCGGCCCGTGGCGGCGGCTCGCCGCGCTGGCGCTCGCGGTGGCGGCGGTCGCCGTGCCGCTCGCAACCGGCTGGTGGGACGGGCTGTCCGTGATGCGCGAATACGCGGTGCGCAGCGACGATTTCTGGCGCGAGGCAGGCCGGCACGTCGCGCTCGCGGGCGGCTCGGTCGCGGCGGCGCTCGTCGCGGGCGTGCCGCTCGGCATCGCGTGCGCGCGCGTCGCCGCGTTGCGCGCGGCCGTGTTGCCGGTTCTCAACGTCGTCCAGACGATTCCGAGCATCGCGATGTACGGGCTGATGATGGCGCCGCTCGGGATGCTCGCCGCGCACGTGCCGCTCGCGGCGGCGCTCGGCGTGCGCGGGATCGGCGTCGCGCCGGCCGTGCTCGCGCTGTTCCTGTATTCGCTGCTGCCGATCGCGTCGAGCGTCGTCGTCGGCCTGCAGCAGGTGCCGCCTCAGGTGACGGAGGCCGCGCGCGCGATGGGGATGACGTCCGCGCAGCGCCTGCTGCGGGTCGACCTCGTGCTCGCGCTGCCGGTGATCCTGAGCGGCGTGCGCATCGTGCTCGTGCAGAACATCGGCCTGACCGCGGTCGCCGCGCTGATCGGCGGCGGCGGGTTCGGCACGTTCATCTTCCAGGGGATCGGCCAATCGGCCGCCGACCTCGTGCTGCTCGGCGCGATCCCGACGATCGCGCTCGCGCTGATGGCCGCGGCCGTATTCGAAGCCGCGACCGCGCTCGCGAAAGGACGCACCGCATGATCGAGATCGAACGCGTCGGCAAGCGGTTCGGCGACGTCGTCGCCGTCGACGACGTGTCGCTGACGATGCAGCGCGGCACGATCACCGCGCTCGTCGGCGCATCGGGCAGCGGCAAGTCGACGCTGCTGCGGATGATCAACCGGCTGATCGCGCCGAGCGCGGGCACAGTCCGCATCGACGGCGTCGATACCGCGAGCGTGCCGCCCGAGCAATTGCGCCGCGGGATCGGCTACGTGATCCAGGGCCACGGGCTGTTTCCGCACTGGGACGTCGCGCGCAATATCGCGACGGTGCCGCGCCTGCTCGGCTGGCCGGCCGCGCGCATCGATGCGCGCGTGCGCGAATTGCTCGACCTCTTCAACCTCGCGCCGGACGAATTCGCGGACAAGCTGCCGCACGAACTGTCGGGCGGCCAGCAGCAGCGCGTGGGCGTCGCGCGCGCGCTCGCGGCCGAACCGGCGATGCTGCTGATGGACGAGCCGTTCGGCGCGCTCGATCCGATCATCCGCGGCAAGGCGCAGGACGACCTGCTCGCGCTGCAGCGCCGCCTCGGGATCACGGTCGTGCTCGTCACGCACGACATCGAGGAAGCGCTGAAGCTCGGCGACACGATCGCGGTGATGGATGGCGGCCGGTTGCTGCAGGTCGCGCCGCCCGCCGAGATCCTCGGCCAGCCGGCGGCGGGCGTCGTCGAGCAGCTCGTCGCGGGCGTCGACCGGCCGCTGCGCCTGCTCGCGCTGACGCCGGTCGGCGAAGTCGCCGAGCCCGGTACCGCGGACGGGCCGCCGGTCGCCGCCACGCGCACGCTGCGCGATGCGATCTCGGAAATGCTGTGGCGCGGGGTCGATGCGCTGCCGGTCGATGATGGCGACGGCGGGAATACGTCGCCACGCGCCGCAGCAGGCAGCGCCGGTCCGCAGGACGGCGGCGTCGCCGGCCAAACCACAGGCCAGAACACGAGCCAAACCACTGACCGAATCGCGCGCCGCATCACGCTCGACGCGATTCGTGCGCATGCGAGGCGGCCCGGATGACGGCGCGCGAAACGGCAACCGTCGCGTCGACGCTGCCTTCGGTCGCGCCAAGGAAGCTGCTGTCCGCGGCCGCGCGCGTGGCCGCGCTCGCGCTGCTGCTCGTGCTGCTGCTCCGTCCGGTCTGGCTGCAGAGCTGGTTCGCGCCGTTCGCGGACAACGGCGCGCCCGTCATCTACGATCGCGCGAGCCTGCTCGACCTCACGCTCGCGCATCTCGGCACGGTCGCCGTGTCGAGCCTGATCGGCACGCTCGTCGCGGTCGCGGCCGGCATCGGCGTCACGCGGCGCGCGGGCGCGGATTTCCTGCCGGTCGCGCGCAGCATCGTCAATATCGGCCAGACGTTTCCGGCGGTCGCCGTGCTCGCGCTCGCAGTGCCCGCGGTCGGCTTCGGCGTCGAGCCGGTGCTGATCGCGCTGGTTTTGTACGGACTGCTGCCGATTTTCGAGAGCACGATCGCGGGGATCGAGGACGTGCCGCGCGACGTCGTCGACGCCGCGCGCGGGATGGGGATGAGCGGCTGGCAGCAGCTGATGTCGGTCGAGCTGCCGCTCGCGCTGCCGGTGATCGTCAACGGGATCCGGCTCGCGGTCGTGATCAATCTCGGCACCGCGACGATCGGCTCGACGGTCGCCGCGCGCGGGCTCGGCGACGTGATCATCGCCGGCCTGCAGACCGCGAATACCGCGTTCGTGCTGCAGGGCGGGATCATCGTCGGGCTGCTCGCGGTGCTGGTCAGCGATGCGATCGGCATCGCCGCACAGGCCGCGAGCCGCGGCAGACGCGCGGCGTCGAACACGACGACGAAGTGAGCGGGCTGCCTGTTTTCAGGCTTACATGCCGCTGTCGGCACAACCGTCAAATATCTTTCGACAGCAGGATTCATTCGACCGCCGGTGCGCGACGGCCGATATACTATGCGTCCTCCCATCCCCAACCCGGACCATGCGACGACGGTTTCCCTGGCTGATCCTGCTATTGCTCTGCACCGCGAATGAAGCGTCGGCGCAACAGATGCCTGCACAACAGGTATCCGCAGCATCCGCGGCAGTCGCGATCGACGCGTCCGCCGCATCGGCCGCCTCCGCACCGGACGCACTCAATCAGCCGAACGAAGAGAACCGCCGCATCACCGCGTACCTGTCGAAGAAGTTCGGCATCGCGAAAGAGAAGGCCACGCAGCTCGCGAACATCGTCAACGTGACGGCGACGAAATACTCGCTGCCGCCGGCACTCGTCTACGCGATCATCTCGATCGAATCGCGCTTCAAGGAAAAGGCGCGCGGCACGCACGGCGCGACCGGGCTGATGCAGGTCGTGCCCAGTGCGCACCGCGGGCTGCTGAAGAACGTGAAGGACCTGACGGAGCCGAACGCGAACGTCAACGCGGGCTCCGCGATCCTGTCCGGCTACGTGAAGGCCGCGGGCGGCGACGTGGGCGCCGCGCTGAAGAGCTACGGCGGCTCGCACGCGTACGCGGCAAAGGTGATGGAGCGCGTCGAATCGTTCCGGTTCGTGCTCGAGCCGCGCGACGACGCGAATGCCGGGATGATGCCGGTCAGCGTGCCGGCGGCCGCGGCATCCGCTGTTCAAACCTCGTCCACGCGCGACGCCCACTGACGCGCCTCTGCCGCGTCAGGCATCGGTGCATCACTCGTGAGGCGCCGCGGCGCAAGACGCGGATCGGGCCTCCCGCCGACGCGCCTCTGCCGCGTCAGGCGTCGCTGCATCACTCGCCATGCGTCGCGGCGCAACACGCGGATCGGGCGCCCGCGCGCTTCATGCAAACGACAGGCGCCCGCCCGTCAGTTCGACGCGCCGCCGACCGTGCGGATGCTGCGCCACTGCCCCTGCTCGACCCGGAACAGCGTGTACGGCGGCTTGATCAGGTCGCCGCGCTCGTCGAACGAGATCTTCCCGGTCACGCCGGTGACCGACACCGCCGGCATGCTCTGCACGATCTTGCCGCGATCGGTCGAATCGGCCTTGCGGATCGCCGCGATCATCGCGAGCGCCGCGTCGTACGCAAACGGCGCATACAGTTCGACGTCCTGGTTGAAGCGCGCCTTGTAGCGCTGCGCGAACGCCAGCGCCGACGGCAGCTTGTCGAGCGCCGGCCCCGGTTCGAGATCCTGCGTGCCTTCACCCGCACCGCCGGCGATCTTCAGGAATGCGTTGCTTTTCAGCGCGCCCGCACCGAACAGCTGCGCGCGGATGCCGAGCGAGCGCATCTGCTTGACGAGCATCGCACCCTGCTCGTCGAGCCCGCCGAAGAACAGCAGGTCGACGTTGTTGCTCTTCAGCGTCGTCAGGATGCCGCGGAAATCGACGGCCTTGTCGTTCGTGTATTCGCGATCGACGACGGTGCCGTGCGCCTCCTTCACGCCTTTCTCGAACGCATCCGCGAGCCCCTGGCCGAACGCGGTGCGGTCGTCGATGATGCCGATCCGCTTCGCCTTCAGCTGCTCGACCGCGAAGCGGCCCGCGACGACGCCGCCGATCCCGTCGTGCCCCATCGTGCGGAACACGTTCTTGAAGCCCTGCATCGTCAGCTGCGGGTTCGTCGACCCGGGCGTGATCATCGCGACGTTCGCCTGCCGATACACGGCGGACGCCGGAATGCTGCAGCCCGAGTTGTAATGCCCGATCACGCCGACCACGCCGTCGTCGACGAGCTTCTGCGCGACCTGGATCGCGATGCGCGGATCGGCCTGGTCATCCTGCACGTCCAGCACGTACTGCACCGGCTTGCCGCCGAGCGTCGGGTGCTTCGCGTTTTCCTCGTCGAGCGCGAGCTGCGCGCCGTATTGCAGATCCTTGCCGACGCGTGCGACCGGCCCCGTCAGCGGGCCGGCGAAGCCGATCTTGACGGTCTGGACGTCCGCACCCTGCGCGGACGTGACGGCCGTGCCGATCGAGCAGACCGCCAGCCATATCAGCCAGTTACGACGATTCATGATGCCTCCTAGCAGTGGTGAAAGTCGCGGCTCGTGTTTCTCGTTTCGGTCCGCTTCGATTCGCGACGCATCGAAGCCGTATCCGGTGGCGGGCGCGCCGCGCCCGGCGGGACGCGTCAGAAGCGCGCGGCCCGGTAAGGCGTCAGGTCGAGCGGCGGCGCGCGTTGTGCGACGAGGTCCGCGACGATCCTTCCGCTGATGCCGGCCAGCGTCACGCCGAGGTGCTGATGGCCGAATGCGTAAATCACGCGTTCGCTGCGCCGCGAACGGCCCAGCACGGGCACGCCGTCCGGCAGCGTCGGACGAAAGCCGAGCCAGCTCCGGGTCGGCGCGCCAAGCGCCGGCAGCGCCTCGCGCGCCGAGCGCGTGAGCAGCTCGACGAGTGCGCGGCTCTCGCCGGCGTCGAAGCCGCCCAGTTCGACCGTGCCGGCCGCGCGCAGCCCTTCGTCGAGCGGTGTCATGTAGAAACCGCGCTCCGCCCAGCCGACCGGCCGCGTGACGACGTGCTCGCGCTGCGCGAACTGCACGTGGTAGCCGCGCTCGGTGTCGAGCGGCACGCGATCGCCGCACGCCGCCGCGAATTCCCGCGACCGCGCGCCCGCCGCCACCACGACGTGATCGAACGCCCGCGCCGCGCCGCCGGCCACCACCTTCACGCCGTCGCCCGTCGGCTCGATCCGCTCGACGCGCGCGCGTTCGAGCGCCGCGCCGCCGGCCGCCAGATGCGCGAACAGCGCGTCGAGAAATCCGTGCGGGTCGGAAAAATGCCAGCTCCCGTCGAACAGCACACCGTGCGCGAAGATCGGTGCGAGCGCCGGTTCGAGGCGGCGGATCGCGGCCGCGTCGAGCATCTCGAATGCGACGCCGAGCCGGCGCCGCAGCGCGAGCGACGGCTGCGCGGCGTCGAACGACGCCTGCCGTGCGTACAGGTACAGGCATTCGCGCGGCCGCACGAACGCCGCGAGCCGCGACGTGCCGAACAACGGCGCATAGCCGTCCGCGGCACGCGACAGCAGCGCGGCGAGCGCACTCGCGCTGCGCACGTGGCGCGCGGGCGTCGACGCGATCAGGAACCGGACCAGCCACGGCGCGCCTTGCAGCAGGTACGGCCAGCGGATCCGCAGCGGACTGTCGTGTGCGAACAGGAAATGCGGCATGTCGCGGAACACGGACGGGCCGTTCACGGGCACGCACCCGTACGGCGCGAACGTCGCGGCATTCCCGAACGATGCGCCGTTCCCGACGCCCGCCGGATCGAACAGCGTCACGCGGTGCCCGTCGCGCTGCAGCCAGCTCGCCGCGCCGAGCCCGATGAAACCCGCACCCACGATGGCGACGTTCGCCATGACGCATCCCCTCCGGCGCACCGCATTCACACAAAGATGGAATCAAGAATCACACAAGAATTTTTTGTGTGCAATCAAAAAGCGATTGTGTGGCGTCGGTGTATACCCGTGCCTACCCGCCTGATTTTGCAGACTTTTTGTGGACATTTGACGTGACAGGCAGGTCAGATACAATCTCATGGCAGGCTAAAACGACAGACAAACGCTTTTTGTGTGGTCACAGGCGACAGATGGCATCAGACAAACTTTCCGACGTGCGCGACACCGGCGCGCCGGCGCAGGCAAAGCGCCCGACCTACGTCGAGGTATCGAGCTCGATCGAAGAGGAAATCCGCAACGGCACGTATCCGCCGGGCAGCCGCCTGCCGCCGCAGCGCCAGCTCGCGACGGAGCTCGGCATCAACGTGTCGACCGTGTCCCGTGCGTACAAGGAGCTCCAGCTGCGCGGCCTCGTGATCGGCAGCAAGCGCCGCGGATCGCTCGTCACCGGCGGCGCGATGCCGAACATCGAGCCGGCCCGCGCGTCGCTGGCGGCGGGCAACGGCGTCATCGACCTGACCGTCAACCGGCCGGCCACCGGCGAATTCCTCGCGAGCCTCGCGCAGACGCTCGCGACGCTGCCGAACGACCCGCGCTTCGCATCGCTGCAGGAATACCAGCCGCCGCAAGGGCCGGACTGGGCGCGCGCGGCCGGCGCGCAATGGCTGGCCGCGCCCGGCTTCGCGCCGTCGCGCGACCAGATCGTCGTGACGAGCGGCGCGCAGCATGGCTTGTATGCGGTGTTGAACAGCCTGATCGGCACGGATGGCGTGATCGTCGCGGACCGGCTCACGTATTACGGGCTGAAGGCGCTTGCGCCGGTGTTCCAGTTCGAAATCGTCAGCGCGCCGGCCGACGACGACGGCCTCCTGCCCGACGAAATCGAGCGGATCTGCCAGCGGATGCCCGTCAAGGCGATCTTCGTCGTGCCGAACCTGCAGAACCCCACTGTGACGACGATGAGCCTCGCGCGCCGCATGGCGCTCGTCGACGTCGCGCGGCGCCATCAGGTGACGATCATCGAGGACGATGTGTACGGGCCGCTCGTGCGCGACCGGCTGCCGACGATCGCGGGGCTGTGTCCGGAGCTGACGTTCCATATCGGCGCGACGTCGAAGATACTCGCGCCGGGCCTGCGCCTCGGTTATCTGTGCTGCCCGAAGGACAGCGTCGCGCTGTGCGCGGAGGCGGTGCGGACGACCGCGTGGATGCCCGCGCCGATGTCGATGCTGATCGCGACCGTGTGGATCGAGAACGGCACGGCCGAGCGGATCATGAACGCGCAGCTGGCGGAAATCCGCGCGCGCGTGGTCCTCGCGCGCGAGCTGCTGCCGGCCGGACATCTGAAATCCGATCCGGCCTGCATGTTCGTCTGGCTGCGGCTGCCGCCGCCGTGGCGCGCCGACGACTTCGCGGCGAATGCGAAGGCGCGCGGCGTGATCGTGATGCCGTCGTCGACGTTCGCGGTCGACCGCGCGGAGCTCGAGCACGGCGTGCGGATCAACCTCGCGTGCGCGGCGACGCGCGACGAGCTCGTGAACGGGATGCGAATTCTGGCAGGGACGTTGAAGGATCGACCGCGGGCGCTGTTCGGGTCGATCTGATCGCGCCTGTTGATCAGCAGGGGCCCTTGCCGGGCGAATGGATGCGAGCGGACGCGCCGCTCACTTCCTGGCGCGTTTCGGCATCAGCAGCCGTGCGAATTCCTGCAGGAACCGCACGGGCCCTTCCGCGTGCAGCGCGCGTCCGCTGCTCAGCGCGCCGTCGATGACCGTCCCCAGTCGCAACGCAAAAACTTCCGGCTCGTCGATGCGCATGAGCCGCGCCAGTTCCGCAAGCCGACGCCGCAATTCCTGCTTGTGCGCGACAGCAACCTTGCGGGCCGGATGATTGTCGTCCGAATATTCGGCGGCGATGTTGATCTGCGGGCAGCCGCGATAGCCCGGGCGCGCAATGCGCTCGCCGATCCATTGCAGTTGCGCATCCAGTTCCTCGCGTGGCGCGCCCTTGTGCGTGGCCGCCACCGCATCCCAATGCTGCCAGAAGTCCTCGTCCTCACGGTGCAGGAACGCTTCGATCAGATCGTCCTTCGTCGCGAAGTGACGATACAGGCTCGTCTTGGCGACACCTGCCTGCGCGACGATCAGATCCACGCCGACCGCACGCGTGCCCTCCCGATAGAAAAGCTCGCTGGCCGTCCGCAGAATGCGCTCGCGGGTATCCGGCGCGGGTTCCGGCGTTCGTGCTCGTTGCTTCATTCCAGCTCAACCTAGAGGGCGCCTCGTATCGCGACAGTGCGCCGATGATAGCACTTCGGGGTTGACGACGATACAGGTCTGTACTATAAAACAGACCGTTCTGTATCGGAGTCGACCATGAACGATCGAAAGACGATTGCGGTTTACGGCGCCACAGGCCACACGGGACGTTTCGTCGTCGCGGAGTTGAAGCGACGCGGGCTCGGTGTCATTCGCATCGGGCGCGATCCGGCCCGCCTGACGGAAAGCGGTGCCGACGACGCGATACCGTCGCGCGTCGCCGCCATAGACGACCCGGATGCACTCGACGCAGCCCTTCGCGGCGCGGCTGCCGTGATCAACTGCGCAGGGCCCTTTCTCGATACAGCGTTGCCGGTCGTCGACGCGGCGCTGCGTGCCGGCATTCCATATCTCGACGTCACGGCGGAACAGCCCGCATTCCAGATGCTGATCGAACAGCGCGATGCGCGTGCGCGCGCCGCCGGCGTGAGCATCGTTCCGGCAGCGGCGTTCTATGGCGGACTGGCCGATCTGCTCGTCACGGCAGCCGTGGACCACCAGGACAAGCCGATCGAGCGCGTCGATATCGCGATCGGCCTCGACAGCTGGCATCCGACGCGCGGCACGCGCGTGACCGGTGAACGCAATCACGCGATACGACTGGTCCAGGAGAACGGGAAACTCGTACCGCTTCCGCAACCGGCGCGTGAAGGCGTGTGGTCTTTCCCGCAGCCGCTCGGCAGCATGGACGTGACGATGCTGCCGTTTACGGAAGTGCTGGCCGTGTCACACCATTTGAGCATTGATACGATCGCATCCTGGCTCGCGCTCGTGGCGCTGCGCGACGTTCGCGCCGCCGATACGCCGCCGCCCCGGCCCGAAGACGAGCACGGGCGATCGGCCCAGCAATTCGCGGTGGATGTCGTGGTCGTGCAGAACGGCACCGCGCATCGCGTCACGGCGACGGGACGCGATATCTACGCGGTCAGCGCACCGATCATCGTGGAGGCGGCCGAGCGGTTGCTGACCGGCAAGGCCGCGCGATCCGGCGGCGTCCGGAGTCTTGGAGAGATTTTCGATGCGAGGGATTTCCTCGCCGCGCTCGATACAGTGACGGTGTCCTTCGGCGCGGCATTCAACCCGGTGTTCATCAGGAGAACCGAGCATGAGCAGCAGTGACAAGGCGGCAACGTTTCGATCGCTTCACCGCGCAGGCAATCCGTTGGTGCTATTCAACGTCTGGGACGTCGGAAGCGCGCAAGCCGTGGCCGGTGCGGGCGCCGTTGCGCTGGCGACCGGAAGCTGGTCGGTCGCGAAGGCCAACGGCTTTTCCGATGGCGAGCAGATCCCGCGTGCGCTCGTGATGGAGGTAGTCACCAGGATCGCGCGCGCGACGGACCTTCCGGTCACAGTGGATCTGGAAAGCGGTTACGGAGAACGGCTCGAGGACGTCGCCGAAACGATCGCGCTGAGCATCGAAGCGGGAGCGGTCGGTTGCAACCTCGAGGACAGCTTTCCCGCAACGGGCGAGTTGCGCGCCGTCGGGGACGCGGCCGCCCGCATCGCCGCGGCACGAACGGCCGCCGATCGCGCGGGCGCAGGCTATTTCATCAACGCGCGCACCGATGTGTTTTTCACGACCCCGCCGGAACAGCATGACAGCCGCCTCGTCGACGAGGTGCTGGCACGAGGACGTGCTTATGCGGAAGCGGGCGCCGACGGTCTCTTCGTGCCGGGCCTTCAATCACCTGAGCTGATCCGCGCACTGACGGCCGCATCGCCGCTGCCGATCAATGTGATGCGCGTCGCGGAAACGCCCGCGATCTCGGAACTCGCTGAAAGCGGCGTGGCCCGGATCAGCCACGGGCCGTATCCGTACCTGCTCGCGATGAAAGCACTCGCGGCGGCGGCTCAAGGCGTCAACTAGCAACCTGCGATTTCCGGCTGCGGGATCCGACCGGCAGTGAGCGCCTGCGAGGGCTGAGTTCCGACCCTCGCAGTGCCCGGCCACCCGGAACATCCACGCCGATACCCAGGCGCACGTGCGGTACATCGCCGGGGTCCGCCGGTGTCCGCCGTCGTTACTTCGCAGCGGCCGAATTGTCCTTTGGCGACGAAGAAGGGCCGAGACTGCTCGACTCCCTGACGAGCTGCGCGGTCATCGCGGCACCGACCGCGTTGGCGCCTGCAGACGAGCTGTGTCCATCCGTGCTCGAGCGAACCGGCAGGCCCGTCGGTGGCGGCAACGAAGGATCGAGCCTGGACGACTCCCTGACCAGTGCTGCCGTCTCGGCCGTCTCGGCCGTCGTCCCGGCACGATTCGTCGTTGCGTGACGTTCCAGGGTGTCACGGCCGCGCGACGCGCGTTGCGCGTGATTCGCCGTCGACGCGGCCGGGCTCTGCGCATCGACCGACGCGACGGCGGCGGACGGCGGCGCGCTCGGCTGAGCCGGCAGTTGCGGTGACACGCTGATGCTTGGCTGTACTGACGGCTTCGGCTGCGCACTGGCGCTTGGCTGTGCCGCCGGCTGCGCTTGTGCGCTGACGCTCGGCGGTACCGCCGGCTGCGGTGGTGCGCTGGCGCTCGGAGTAGCCGGACCTTGCGCAGGCTCCACCACCACGGTCACCGGCGCGGCAGGCTTCTGCTGCGCTACATCGGCGGGCTTCGTGGTTGCTGCGGGAAGCGCAGGCTGATCGATGCTTCCTTGCGAAACATGATCGGGGCTCGATCGCAAATCGGCGTCCGGCCCTCGTGCTGAATCGGACATGCCGGTCGCGGACATGCCGGTCGCGGACATGCCGGTTTCGGACATGCCGGCCGTCGCTTCTGCAATGGCACGGTGGTCCGCTCTGAGGAGCATCAGGTACGAAGCGCTTGTCGCAACGACCAGAAGCCCCCCGGCAATCATCAATGTCTTACGGGGATTCCTCATACTTCGCTCACAGACCGTTCAATCGACGTGAGCGAACCATGATAAACGACCTCCCGCGCGTCGGATCCGATGAATACATTTGGTTGCATTCACGCCGACGACGCGCTTCGATGTGGCCCCAACCCACATCGGATGAAACGTGCCGCTCTCATCCGTTCCGCGGTCAGAACCGCGCCGTTTCCCCCGTCCACCGCACGTAATCCCCGCGCGTCCAGTCGAGCCCGACCCCGACGCGTTTCGTGCCCGGCCGGATCTTCGGCTTGTGCACCGACAGCGTCAGCGTCTCCAGCGCCGGCCACTCGCGAAACGACATCACCGCGATATCGGCGACGAGCGTCTCGAGCAGCCGCGTATGCGGCTTGTGCGCGAGATACGCTGCGACACGCGTGCAATACCCGTCGTAATCGATCCACTCGCCGGCCTCGCTCGGCTCGCAGCGATAGCCGAGCTGCGCATCGATCACGATCGGCTGTGGCGCCTCGTGCTCGTGCGCGTGGATGCCGATCCGTGCGGGCACCTTCAGTTCGTCGACGAACACGCTCCAGCCGCGCCCTCGCAGGCGCGGCGCGTCGATCGACACGAACGGTTCGTCGACGGGCTTCATGACGCGAGCGGCGCGGCCGCGTCGAGCATGATGCGCACGAAATAGTCGGCGAAGCTGCGGCGCACGACGATCTCGAACGTGTCGTCGCCGGTCGGCACCAGCGTGACGGACGCCTTGAAGAAATGCGACTGCGCACATTGGCCCGGCTTGAACAGCCGCGGATGCAGGTCGAGCGGGCAGCCGCGCGCGAGCACGTCGCGCACGTGTTCGCCACTAACTTCGACGACGGTGTAGCCGCTGCCGACATCGACCGCCGCCGCATACGAACCCTGCACGGCCTCGGCCAGCTTCGCTTCGAGCGCGCCTGCCTGCACGGGCCCGTTCGAGCGCACGAGCCATTCGTCGGGGCCGAGCCACAGCACGTCGTACTCGGCGCTGCGCGCGACCGTGTTCGGCGCGGCGGGCGGCCGGCAGCCGACCACGCGCTCGAACGCGTCGACGAACGCGGGGTCGCTCAACTCGCCGCGCACGTTGACGAGATCGAGAAACGGTCTTTCACGGAACGTGAACTTCTTCGATGCGCGCGCCTGGTGCGTCTTCAGCAGGTCGGCCGCGCCGACGAACGGCGACTCGAGCGCGACGCCGCCCGCGCCCGCCACCTGCGTCTGGTTTCTGGTTTCATTCCACATGCTGGCGCACCCCTTCGGTATCGTAGAAAACCGGGCTCGAGATCTTCGCGGTGATGCGCTTGCCGTTGGCCAGCGGAATCACGACGCTCTCGCCCATCTTGTTCAGGCCGCCCTTCACCACCGCGAGCGCGATCGAGCGCTTCAGGATCGGGCTGTAGTAGCTCGACGTCACGTGGCCGATCATCGGCGTCGGCTCGGTCGCCGACACGTGCGTGTCCTTCGCGACGATCTGCGCGCCTTCCGGCAGCACGAACTGCTCGTCGTCGGTCAACAGGCCCACGAACTGCTTGCGGCCCTCCTTCGCGGTATCGGAACGCGTGAGCGAGCGCTTGCCGAGGAAGTCCTTCGACTTCGCGACGAGCCCGCCCATCCCGAGGTCGTACGGCGTGATCGAACCGTCGGTGTCCTGACCGACGATGATGTAGCCCTTCTCCGCGCGCAGCACGTGCATCGTCTCGGTGCCGTACGGCGTGATGTCGAACTCGGCGCCCGCCGCCATCAGCGCTTCCCACACCGCGCGGCCCGCGTTCGCCGGCACGTTCACTTCGTAGGCCAGCTCGCCCGAGAAGCTGATCCGCATCACGCGCGCCTTCGCGCCCGCGACCGTGCCGTTCCGGTAGCTCATGAACGGGAACGCTTCGTTGCCGAAGTCGATGTCCTGGCAGACCTTCTGCACGACCTTGCGGCTCTTCGGGCCGACGACCGCGAACGTCGCCCAGTGGTCGGTCACCGACGACAGCCGCACCTTCATGTCCGGCCATTCCGTCTGCAGCCAGCGCTCGAGCCACGTGAGCACGCGCGCCGCGCCGCCCGTCGTGGTCGTCATCATGAAGTGCTGGTCGGCAAGGCGCACCGTCACGCCGTCGTCGAACACCATGCCGTTCTCGTCGAGCATCAGCCCGTAGCGGCACTTGCCGATCTCGAGCTTGTTCCACGGGTTCGTGTACATCCAGTTCAGCAGCTTCACCGCGTCCGGACCCTGGATGTCGATCTTGCCGAGCGTCGACGCGTCGAGAATGCCGACGCTGTTGCGCACCGCGAGGCATTCGCGCTTCACGGCCGCGTGCAGGTCCTCGCCGTTCTTCGGGAAGTACCACGGCCGCTTCCAGTTGCCGACGTCCTCGAACATCGCGCCGTGCTCGACGTGCCATTCGTGCACGCAGGTCTTGCGGATCGGGTCGAGGAAGTCGCCCGTCTCGCGGCCCGCGAACGTGCCGAACGACACCGGCGTGTAGTTCGGGCGGAACGTCGTCGTGCCCGTCTCCGGAATCGACTTGCCGAGCGCCTGCGCGAGGATCGCCATCCCGTTGATGTTGCCGAGCTTGCCCTGGTCGGTGCCGAAGCCCATCGCCGTGTAGCGCTTCACGTGCTCGACCGACTCGAAGCCTTCGCGCGCGGCGAGCAGGATGTCCGCGGCCGCCACGTCGTTCTGGAAATCGACGAACTGCTTCGGCCCGCGCGCGGCGGCCTCGCGGCTGCCGACGAGCCACAGCGGCTGCAGCGCACCTTCGACGGGTTCCGCGACCTGCGGCGCAACCGGGCGCTGCGCGGCCGTGAAGCCCGCCGCCTTCGCGGCCTCAGCGCCCGCATCGAGCGACAGCCGCAGCGCGCGCGCAAGGCCGAATTCACCGGCCGCCGCGCCGACGCTCGCCTCGGCTTGCACGGCCTTGCCGGGCAGGAAGCAGGCCTTGTCGTCGCTCCAGCACGCCTTGCCGCCCGACTGCGCGAACAGGTGCAGCACCGGGCTGAAACCGCCCGACATCGCGACGAGATCGCACGGCAGCGTCTTCAGCTTGCCGCCCGTCTGGCCGTTCGTGTACGACGCGACGTCGACCGACGCGACGCGCAGCTTGCCCGACGCGGCCGTCACGACCGCGCCGCTCATCACCGTCACGCCCTGGCGCTTCGCCGCCGCCGGCAGCGCGCCGTTCGACGATGCGCGCGAATCGACGACCGTCACCTTCGCGCCGCACGCCTTCAGGTCGAGCGCCGCCTGGTAGCCGCGATCGTTGTTCGTGAACACGACCGCGTCGCGGCCCGGCAGCACGCCGAAACGATGGATGTACGCGGACACGGCCCCCGCGAGCATCACGCCCGGCAGGTCGTTGTTGCCGAACACGATCGGCCGCTCGTGCGCGCCGGTCGCGAGGATCACGCGCTTCGCGCGGACCTTCCACAGCAGTTCGCGCGTGCCCTTGCGCATCGATACCGGCAGGTGATCGGTCAGGCGCTGCGTGACCGTCACGAGGTTGTGGTCCTGGTAGCCGAACGCGTTGCTGCGCGACAGGATCGTCACGTCGGGCAGCTTGCGCAGCTCGGCCTCGATCTTCTCGACCCACTGCAGCGCGGGCTTGCCGTCGATTTCCGCGCGGCAAGACAGCAGGCTGCCGCCGAGTTCGCGCTGGTCGTCGACGAGGATCACGCGCGCGCCGGCCGTCGCCGCCGCGTGCGCGGCCGCGAGACCCGACGGGCCGCCGCCGACGACGAGCACGTCGCAGTGCGCGTAGCACTTGTCGTAGCGATCGGCGTCGAGCGTGTCGGGCGCCTTGCCGAGGCCCGCCGCTTCACGGATCTTCTCTTCGTACTTCGGCCACATGTTGCGCGGCCACATGAAGGTCTTGTAGTAGAACCCGGCCGGCATGAAGCGCGAGAACTTCTGGTTGATCGCGTACTTGTCGTTCTCGAGCGACGGTTCCGCGTTCACGCTCGTCGCGACGAGGCCCTGGTACAGCTCGATCTCGGTCGCGCGCGCATTCGGCACGGTGTACGGGCCGGACTCGAGCTGCACGACGGCGTTCGGTTCCGCGACGTCCGCCGTCACGATCCCGCGCGGACGGTGGTACTTGAAGCTGCGCGCGACGAAGTGCACGCCGTTCGCGAGCAGCGCGGACGCGAGCGTGTCGCCCTGGAAACCCTGGTACGTGCGGCCGTTGAACGTGAACGTCAGCGGAATCGCGCGATTGATGCGGCCACCGGTGCCGAGACGGTCTTTCTGGCTCATTTGCTGGTGCCCTCTTGCTTGGCGTTGGCGACGGGCTGGCCGTTGGCGGCCCCGCCGAATTTTTCGTAACCCTTGATGTCGTACGTCACCGTGTCGCGCGTGACCTTGAACCAGCGACGGCAGCCCTGCGTGTGCAGCCATTGCTCCTTGTGCAGGCCGCGCTTGTTCTCGCGCATGAACACGTACTCGCCCCATTCGCGGTCGGTCATGTTCTCGCTATTGACCGGGCGCACGATGTCGGCTTCCCCGCCGCACGTGAACTCGGATTCGGCGCGCGGCCCGCACCACGGACATTCGATCAGCAACATAAGGTTCTCCTCGTGGTGGTCAGGTTCAGTGCGCGACGGCGGCGGCGCCGTGCTCGTCGATCAGGTGGCCCGTGTAGAAGCGGTCGAGCGCGAACGGCGCATTCAGCGGATGCGGCTGGTCCTGCGCGATCGTGTGCGCGAACACCCAGCCCGAGCCCGGCGTCGCCTTGAAGCCGCCCGTGCCCCACCCGCAGTTGAAATACAGGCCTTTCACGTCGGTCTTGCTGATGATCGGGCACGCGTCCGGCGACACGTCGACGATGCCGCCCCACTGGCGGTTCATCCGCACGCGCGAGAACACCGGGAACATCTCGACGATCGCCTGCAGCGTGCCTTCGATGATGTGGAAGCTGCCGCGCTGGCCGAAGCCCGTGTACTGGTCGATGCCCGCGCCGATCACGAGGTCGCCCTTGTCGGACTGGCTGATGTATGCGTGCACCGCGTTCGACATGATCACCGAGTTGACGACCGGCTTGATCGGCTCGGACACGAGCGCCTGCAGCGGGTGGCTTTCGATCGGCAGGCGAATGCCGGCCATGTCGGCGATCGTCGTCGTGTTGCCGGCCGCGACCACCGCGACCTTCTTCGCCTTGATGAAGCCCTTCACCGTGTCGACGCCGACCACCGCGCCGCCTTCGCGGCGGATGCCCGTCACCTGGCAGTTCTGGATGATGTCGACGCCCGCGCGGTCCGCGCCGCGTGCGAAGCCCCACGCAACGGCATCGTGCCGGGCCACGCCTGCACGGCGCTGGATCGACGCGCCGAGCACCGGATAGCGGCTGTTCAGGTTGATCGTCGGCTCGATTTCCTTGACCTGCGCGGGCGTCAGGAACTCGGCGTCGACGCCGTTCAGCCGGTTCGCATTGACGCGGCGCTCGGTGTCACGCACGTCCTGCAGCGTGTGCGCGAGGTTCATCACGCCGCGCTGGCTGAACATCACGTTGTAGTTCAGGTCCTGCGACAACCCTTCCCACAGCTTCATCGCCTTCTCGTACAGCGCGGCCGATTCGTCCCACAGGTAGTTCGAGCGCACGATCGTCGTGTTGCGCGCGGTGTTGCCGCCGCCGATCCAGCCCTTCTCGAGCACCGCGACGTTGGTGATGCCGTGCTCCTTCGCGAGGTAGTACGCGGTGGCGAGGCCATGCCCGCCGCCGCCGACGATCACCACGTCGTATTCCTTCTTCGGTTCCGGGCTTCTCCACTGCCGCTCCCAGTTCTCGTGACACGACAACCCGTTGCGGAACAGACTGAATATGGAATAGCGGCTCATCTTGCAGACCCCTTCTTGCTCACTGGCATTAGCATTCGATGACGTTCACGGCCAGACCGCCGCGCGACGTTTCCTTGTATTTCGTCTTCATGTCGGCGCCCGTCTCGCGCATCGTCTTGATGACCGAGTCGAGCGACACGTAGTGCTGGCCGTTGCCCTTCAGCGCCATCCGCGATGCGTTCAGCGCCTTGATCGCACCCATCGCGTTGCGCTCGATGCACGGGATCTGCACGAGGCCGCCGACCGGATCGCAGGTCATGCCGAGGTTGTGCTCCATGCCGATCTCGGCGGCATTCTCGACCTGGTCGGGCGTGCCGCCCATCACCGCGGCGAGCGCGGCCGCGGCCATCGAGCACGCGACGCCGACCTCGCCCTGGCAGCCGACTTCCGCGCCGGAGATCGACGCGGTTTCCTTGTAGATGATCCCGATCGCAGCTGCCGTCAGCAGGAAATCGACGATGCCGTTCTCGTTCGAGCCCGGCACGAACTTCACGTAGTAGTGCAGCACCGCGGGGATCACGCCGGCCGCGCCGTTGGTCGGCGCGGTGACGACGCGGCCGCCCGCCGCGTTCTCCTCGTTGACGGCCATCGCGTACAGGTTGACCCAGTCGAGCATCGACAGCGGGTCGCGCAGCGATTCCTCCGAACGCGCGCGCAGGCGGGTGTTCAGCTCGGCCGCGCGGCGCTTCACGCGCATCGGGCCCGGCAGGTCGCCCTCGACCTTGCAGCCGCGCTCGACGCAGGCGGCCATCGTGTGCCAGATCGCGAGCAGGCCCGCGCGTACCTCTTCGGCCGGGCGCAGCGCGCATTCGTTGCGCATCGTCAGCTCGGCGATCGACAGCCCGTGTTCGCGGCACTGGCGCATCAGGTCGTCGCCGGTGCGGAACGGATACGGCACCTCGGCCGCCGCGCGCACGCCGTTCACGCGGTCGCCGTCGCGGTTCACGACGAAGCCGCCGCCGACCGAGTAATACTCTTTCTCGACGAGCAGCTGGCCGTGCTCGTCGAACGCCTGGAAGCGCATCCCGTTCGGATGCACGATGCTCGTGCCGCTCATCAGCTTGCGATAGAAGCCGATGTGCTCTTTCTCCTCGAAGCGGACCGCCTGCTTGCCGAGCAGCGACAGCGACTTGGCCGAGCGGATCGCGGCGAGGCGCGGCTCGATCAGGTCCGGATCGATCGAATCGGGCAGGTGCCCTTCGAGGCCGAGCAGCACCGCCTTGTCGGTGCCGTGGCCCTTGCCGGTCGCGCCGAGCGAGCCGTACAGCTCGACCCGCACGCGCTGCACGAAGCCGAGCAGGTTCGCATCCTCGACGTGCGACGCGAAGCGGCACGCGGCGATCATCGGGCCGACCGTATGCGAGCTGGACGGGCCGATGCCGATCTTGAACAGGTCGAAGACGCTGACGTTCATCTGGCTTCCTCTGGTTGGACACACGTGAAGTGACGTTGGACGCCAGTACACCAAAGCGTAAAATCCACCGATAGAACAAAAACGGCATCGACGTGGGATAGCGCCGCCAAGCGATGCGCGGCGCGCCCCGAAAATGCGCTTTGGCGATGGTTCGCGGCGGAAAAACGCAAGTCCGGGCCCGGCCGATCGGCGACGCTGGCTGCATCGGCGCCATGCGGGCGCCGGCCGCGGATCGAGCCTGTGCGGGCCTTGGGCCATCCCCGCAGCATCCGTTCGGCGGCCCTGTACCGCCCCCGTAATCAGAGTGAGACCGCCCGCACGGCGTGACGAGATTGACCGCAATGACACCCGACGTACCCGTTTCCCCTGTTGCCGAGCCGGCACCCAAACGCATCCGCTTCGGCATCGTGCTGCTGCCGAACTTCACGCTGACCGCGTTCTCCGGGTTCGTCGACATGCTGCGGCTGTCCGCCGACGACGGCGACTACAGCAAGCCGGTGCGCTGCGCGTGGAGCGTGATCGGGGAAACCCTCGCGCCGGTGCGCGCGAGCTGCGGAATCCAGATCACGCCGTGGGAGACCTTCGCCGATGCGGAGCCGTTCGACTACGTGGTGGTGGTTGGCGGGCTGCTGCACTCGGGGCCGCAGGCGGGGCCGGAAACGCTCGACTTCATCCGCCGCGCGGCCGCCGACGGCGCGACGATCGTCGGCATCTGCACCGGCGTGTTCACGCTGATGCGCGCGGGCGTGCTCGCTGCGCACCGCACCTGCGTGAGCTGGTTCCATTACTGGGATTTCATCGAGCGCTTCCCGGCGGCCGACCCGGACCTGCTGATCGCCGACCGGCTGTTCGTGATCGACCGGCGGCGGATCACCTGCTCGGGCGGCCGCGCGTCGATCGACGTCGCCGCGGCGATCCTGCTGCGCCATTTCGATCATGCGACCGTGCAGAAGGCGCTGCGGATCCTGCTCGTCGGCGAGATGCAGAAAGGCAACGCGCCGCAGCCGCATCCGCCGGGCCTCGAGCCCGCGACGCACCCGAAGGTCAAGCGCGCGATTCTCCTGATGGAACAGCACGTCGGGCGCGCGCTGCCGCTCGAGGAGCTGGCGTGCAAGCTCGACCTGTCCGCGCGGCAGCTCGAGCGGCTGTTCAAGGCGGAAACCGGCAAGAGCCCGCAGGCGTTTGCGAAGCAGGTGCGGCTGCGCACCGCCGCGTGGCTGCTGACGAGCTCGGACCGGACGGTCGCCGATATCGCGTCGAGCTGCGGGTTCGCGGACGCGTCGCACCTCGGACGGGAGTTCCGCAAGCAGTTCGGCGTGCCGCCGGCGGCTTACCGGGAGCGTGGCGGGGACGCGGCGGCGGCGCCGGATGTTGTCGAGGAAGAAGTCGAGTGATGCACCGGGGCGGCTGCAATGCGTGCTCTTGCGTGCATTCGGGGGTTCCCGCCCGCTTCCCGCGTCGATTCCCGCCGCGCCTCTCCGCCGGCGGATGGAGCGGCGCGCCGCCTTCCCCGCCGCCCTGCCGACCGGCTGTCGTTCCGGCCGGAACCACGTTTGCCGGATTGCACACCCGGGCCGTCAATCCGATCGATCCCCCAATCTTTCCACAAGCGCGTCGCCCAGTTGGCTGACCGGCAGGCCTCGCCCATCGTCACCCATTTCCCGCCCGCTGGACGTTGCCGAATGCCTCGCGCGACAGCGCGGATCCGGGCTGTCGCGTGGTGGCTGGCTGCCGGGCTGCCGGGCTGACTGCGCGGCTGAGCGGCTGAGCGGCTGAGCGGCTGAGCGGCCGACTGGCCGACTGGCCGACTAGCCGACTAGCCGACTAGCCGACTGGCGGATCTTGTCGCGAGGTGCGACGGTACGCCCCAGGGTAGAGCCCCCTTTCCGGGTCAACTGCGAGTAGCGTGGAGTCGTTGATGGGAAGAATGACCGCAACGACCTCCCCCTACTCTTCGGGAACCCGCGATGAAACGCTTGCCACGAACCGCTGTCGCCGCCGCTGTCGTATTCGCCCTTGCTGGAGCCGCCGTGGCGCAGGTACCCAAAACGGTACAGCTGGAAGACATGACCTGGACCGAGCTGCGCGACAGCATTCACGCGGGCAAGACCACCATCCTCATCCCGATCGGCGGGACCGAGCAAAGCGGACCGTATGTCGCGCTCGGCAAGCACAACACGCGCGTCAAGGCGCTGTCCGAACGCATCGCGCAAGGTCTCGGCAACGCGATCGTCGCCCCCGTCATCGCTTATGTGCCGGAGGGCGGCTACGCGCCGCCGACTTCGCACATGCGCTTCCCGGGTACGATCACCGTGCCCGACGACGTATTCGAGAAGACGCTGGAGTCGGCGGCCAACAGCTTCCGGGTCCACGGTTTCACGAACATCGTCTTTCTCGGCGATCACGGCGGCTACCAGAACGACATCCGGCGGGCGGTCGCCCAGCTCAACAAGTCGTGGGCCGGTTCCGGCGCGCGCGCGTTCGTGCCGCCCGAGTATTACGGGACCAGCTCCGACGGCTATGCGCAGATCCTGCGCCAGCACGGCGTGCCGGACGCCGATATCGGCACGCATGCGGGGCTCGCCGACACGGCGCTGCTGCTGGCGGTCGCGCCGCAGATGGTGAGGACCGACCAGATGCGCGGCGCGGCGAAACCCGGCGCCGCCGACGGCGTGTACGGCGGCGATCCGCGCCACGCGAGCGTCGAGCTCGGCCGGCTGGGCACCGATGCGATCGTGTCGCGCACGATCGACGCCATCAGGAAGGACACCGCCGGCCACTGACGCATCCGGCGACACATCGCACCATTTGTCCCGCCGTCTTGACCAACCGAACACGGACCCTGTCATGCAACCCATGCAACCCCGTTCCCGCCGTCGCCGCCGCTTCTCCCGTCTCGCCGTCCTCATGGCCGCCGCGCTCGCCGGTTTCGGTGCCGGCAGCGTACTCGCCGCGCCCGCCGTCGCGACCGTGCCCGGCATGCCGCCCGTGTCGAACCCGGACAACCTGTACGCCGACGCGCAATCCGGCCACATGAGCGCCGCGGTCGCGGGCGCGCTGTCGCGCGTGTACGTGCCGAACCTGCGTTCGAACGACGTCTATGTGATCGATCCGGCCACCTACAAGGTCGTCGACAGATTCCCCGTCGGTCGCAGCCCGCAGCACGTCGTGCCGTCGTGGGACCTGCAGACGCTGTGGGTTGCGAACAATGCCGAAGGCCGCACCGACGGCAGCCTGACGCCGATCGATCCGAAATCGGGCAAGCCCGGCAAGGAAGTGCTGGTGGACGACCCGTACAACATGTACTTCACGCCCGACGGCAAGGAAGCGATCGTGGTGGCCGAAGCGCATGCACGGCTCGACTTCCGCGACCCGCACACGATGGCGCTGAAGTCGAGCCTCGACGTCCCGCAATGCAAGGGCATCAACCACGCCGACTTCTCCATCGACGGCAAGTACGCGCTGTTCACGTGCGAGTTCGGCGGCAAGCTGGCCAAGATCGATCTCGTGAACCGCAACGTCGTCGGCTATCTCGAACTCGACAGGAAAGGCATGCCGCAGGACATCCGCGTGTCGCCGGACGGCAAGGTGTTCTATGTGGCCGACATGATGGCCGACGGCGTCTACCTCGTCGACGGCGACAGCTTCACGAAGATCGGCTTCATCAAGACGGGCGTCGGCACGCACGGCCTGTACCCGAGCCGCGACGGCACGAAGCTCTACGTGGCCAATCGCGGCTCCAACCTCGTCCACGGGCCGCGCCACGGCAAGGGCAGCGTGTCGGTCATCGATTTCGCGACACGCAAGGTGCTCACGACGTGGCCGATCCCGGGCGGCGGCAGCCCCGACATGGGCAACGTCAGCGTGGACGGCAACACGCTGTGGCTGTCCGGTCGCTTCGACGACGTCGTGTATGCGATCGACACGACAAGCGGATCGGTCAAGTCGATTCCCGTCGGCATGGAGCCGCACGGCCTGACGGTATGGCCGCAACCGGGGCGGTACTCGCTCGGCCATACCGGGAACATGCGTTGACTTGGAACCGGGTGGCTGACCCGTTCCGGCGGGCACGCTACCGCCCATCCGGGCGCTGATCGAGCAGGCTGCCGCCGCGTCGAAGCACCGAGCGCAGCACAACGCCCATGACGCCCTTCGAGCGTGGCCTCGAAGGGCGTTTTGTCGTGACGCATATGCGTCGTTGCGGCCCGAACGTCTCGTCGCGGAAAGCAACTGCGGCCTCGCCGCGCCTCGTTCCGAATCACGCGTGCGTCGTATCGAAGTCGTCCCCACCCCAGGAATAAGCCGCTGGCAGTGCCCGTTTACTGCACGTACCTCGCGCTGCAGAAAGAGCACATGCCGTTGTCCGGGCAGGTGCGTTTGCGTGCTCGACGAACCGGCACACGGCAATCTCTCGACGCTCGACGGCGCGACGTCTTGATCAAAGGGGGCTGCCATGCGTGTCGCTTACAGATTCGCCATCGTCGTCAACGTGATCGCACTCGGCATCACATCGCATGCCGGTTGGGCGCAGCAAACCGTCAAGGCGACGTTGCTGCCGAACTCGATCGATCTCGCAACACATGACGTGAAGGCCGGGCGCGTCACGCTCGACGTCACGAATGCCGCTGGAAACAACATGGAGCACGAACTCGTCGTGCTGAAAACGGATCTCGCCGATGACGCGCTGCCTGTCAGCAAGGGCCAGGTCCTCGAGCACAAGCTGAAGAAGATCGGCGAAGTCGAGGATATCGCGCCGGGCAAAAGCAGGCGCACGTCGTTCAAGCTCACGCCGGGGCATTACGTGCTGATCTGCAACAAGCCGGGACACTATGAAGCCGGCATGCACACGGCGCTTGTCGTGACGCCGTGAACGGCGTGGCGGATCCGAAAAACGGCGAGTCAGGCGCCCACATTGGCGCCGCGTGCGCGAGCGCCTGCCTCCCGGTCGCACGCCGGTTCGGCATGGCCCGATTGCCCGAGCCTGCTTGATCCGGCATGATCCGTTGTGAACCGGCATCCGGGTCGATATCGGTGCACGCGTGACGTTCGAGGCATTGCAACGCATCCGGAAGTTGGTGATGACCACCTCGGCGCCGGTCGGGCTGGCCGCTTGTCCGTTTCTCCATCGTCGGTACGCCACCCGAAGGAACCGTGACGAGCCACGTTCGACGTACGCGATACCAGCGTGATGCACATGCATGAAGGCCGCGTTACAGCTTCATTCATGATCCGCCTGTCACGCCGACTCCTTCCGGCCGGCGCGGAACATGCCGCATGGATCATTCTCGCGAGCCGCGGCATGCGCGGCTTCTGCGACGGGTTCATCGCAGTGCTGCTTCCCGCATACCTGCTCGCACTCGGCTTCGCGCAAGTCCACGTGGGGTTGATCAGCACCGCGACATTGATGGGGTCGGCGATCGCAACGATCGCGGTGGGCATCGTGGCCGGCCGCTTGCCACGCCGCCGGATGCTGATCTTCGCCGCCGTCCTGATGGCCGCCACCGGCATCGGCTTCGCGAGCCTGTCGACATGGTGGCCGCTCGTCGTCGTCGCGTTCGTCGGCACGCTCAACCCGAGTTCCGGCGACGTCAGCCTCTTTCTGCCGCTCGAACAGGCACGTCTCGCCGAAGCCGCCAGCGGCGACGCGCGGACTGCGCTGTTTGCACGCTACAGCCTCGTCGGCGCCGTGTCGGCTGCATTGGGCTCGCTGGCGGCCGGGCTGCCGCTTTGGCTTGCCTCTCATGCCGGGTTCTCGTTTCTTGCCGCGATGCGGGCGATGTTCGTCGTCTATGCCGCGACCGGCGCCACGGTTTGCGTGCTGTACGGCCGATTGCCGCGCACCGGATCGCGCACGACGAAGGCCGCCCCTCCGCTCGGGCCGTCACGGCACATCGTCACGCGACTGGCGCTATTGTTCAGCGTCGATGCGTTCGCAGGCGGTCTCGTGGTCAATTCCCTGCTGTCGCTATGGCTGATCCAGCGCTTCGGCATGCCGCTCGGCACGGCGGGCAAGTTCTTCTTCTGCACCGGCCTGCTCGCCGCGGGCTCCCAGCTCGTGGCCGCGCCGCTGTCGCGCAAGATCGGCTTGCTGAACACGATGGTGTTCACGCACATTCCGTCGAGCCTCTGTCTGATCGGCGCGGCCTTTGCGCCGTCGTTGCCGGCAACGCTGACGCTGCTGCTCATGCGCAGCGCGCTCTCGCAGATGGACGTGCCGACGCGCACCGCGTATGTGATGTCCGTCGTCACGCCGGCGGAACGTCCGGCCGCGGCGAGCTTCACGTCCGTGCCGCGCAGCCTCGCGGCTGCGGTCGCACCGACGCTTGCCGGCGGGCTGTTCGGCCTCGGCTGGCTCGCGGTGCCGCTGATCGCATGCGGCGTGCTGAAGATCGCTTACGATCTTTCGTTGCTCGCCGCATTCCGCCACATCAAGCCGAACGACGGCGCCCAGCCGTAGCTGGATCGGACGAATTCATCGACATCGTCTCGATTCACGAAACGGGTGAAGGGCACCCGGACCGAATGGACATGTCGTGGCGGTCGACCCGGCAACACGCTACGGCAAGCCAGGCGTGCAAACATGGAATAAACGCGATGGCTCGTTCGTTTAGCTGGCGTTGCTCGCGCGCTCGCGGAGCAGGAGCAGAATCTTGACGTCCTCGCCCGCCTAAAGGCGGGCGATTCCCACTACTGGCGATGCACGTCCGCATCGGAGAATGTTCAACGCAGCGTTGGTATCACGATCATGCAAGGCACCACAGCCACTGCAGGCCCACGCTCTTGTTCGCAGTCCCGCGATACCTTTCGGCCGCGTCGTGCTGTCTTTGGACCCGCACGCCGAACAGGACTGGGTCGAACCGCTTTCGTCCACTTCCTCGAACGTGGCTCCGTGCGCCATCGCCTTGTAACGGAGCTTGTCCCGGAAGGACGACCAGGATGCGTCGTAGACGCTTTTCGCCATTCTGGTTCTGGCGAGTCTGGCGGCCGACACGTTGCCGACCGCGATGTAGTCGAAGCGCCGCACCAGATCGAGCGCGAGCTTGTGCTGGAAGTCGGCGCGGGCATTGGCCACCTTGGCGTGCAGCTTCGCGATATGCCGCTTGTGCTTGCGCGCCCGCTGCGCTTTCGCGAGCTTCTCGGCCGCGCGTCGGCCGAACCGGTCATTCGGCAGCTTCTCGCCGGTCGAAAGTGTTGCGAAGTCTTTCAGGCCGAGATCGATGCCGACACCGGAACGGATCGGGCGCGCCTGAACATCGGGCAATTCAATCACGATGTTGAGAAACCAGTTGCCGCGCGCATCCTGCGCAAAATTGGTGCCGTCCTTGATCTTGCCGTCGGGAAGCGGCCGGCTGCTGAACACGCGGAATGTGTTGCCGGCGAAGCGAAACGCGTCGCCCTCGCGTTTCAGGTCGCGGCCCTTCAGCGGCACCCAGCCCAGCGATTTCCGGCCGCGATAGCGCAGGTACGGGCGGCGGTGCTGGCTGCGCGACTTCGCATATTGCTCGCACGTTGCGTTGACCGTGCCGGCGTGGATGCCGAGTTCCTTGCTGCTGCCGGTCGTCAGCACGTTCAGGTCGAAACCCGTCGGCCACTTCTTGCTCCACTTGAGCGCGTGCTTCTGCGTGTCATTGCAGAAGTTCCACACGTAGTTCACCGCACGGCTCTGCTGGTTCAGCAAGCCGTTTAGCGACTTCACCCGGTAGCGATAGACAAGGATCATGCCGGTCATTCTAACGATGGAATGCCGTCTGTCGACGGCGCTCCTTTCCTCCCCGCCATGCGCCCCGAAGGAAGTCCACTTGGGGGAAATGGCGGGGTTTCTCGGAGCAACTGATGAAACAGTTCCCTACGGCGCTCGGCGCTGCGCTGGGCGTCCTGGTGTTTGCCGTCCTCGTGGCATGCGGCGACGGTTCATCGCACATGAGCGGGTTCAAGGTCACCGCGCTCGTCTCCGACGGCAGACTTCCGGCCGCTCACACCGATGCCAATCTGGTGAACCCGTGGGGCATCGCCTTCAATCCCAAGGGCTTCGCATGGGTCGCGGATAACGGCACGCAACGCGCGACGCTCTATGACGGCAATGGCATGCCGCAATCGCTCGTGGTCACGATTCCGGCCGGATCGAGCGGCGCCGCGAACCCGACCGGCATCGTATTCAACGGCACGACCGATTTCGTCGTGACCCAGAACGCCAAGTCTGGGCCCGCCGCGTTCATCTTCGCGGGAGAGGGCGGCACGATCGCCGCGTGGTCGCCTGCAGTCAACCCGACATCGGCGGTCACCGTGTTCGATAGCGGCGGCAGCGCAGTCTACAAGGGGCTGGCGATGGCCAGCCTCGGCGGCACGAATTTCCTTTACGCCGCGGACTTTCACAACAACAAGGTCGACGTGTTCGACCGCACCTTCACGAAAGTGACGCTGCCCGGCGCATTTCAAGACCCGTCGCTGCCGGCAGGCTTCGCGCCTTTCGGCATCCAGGCCATCGGCGCGAAGCTGTTCGTCACATACGCAAAGCAGGATGCAGCCGCACATGATGACGTGCCGGGCGCGGGCCTGGGTTTGATCGACGTATTCAGCCCGTCAGGCCAATTCATGCAGCGCTTCGCGACCGGCGGGCCACTGAATGCACCGTGGGGCATCGCGCTCTCCCCTGCGAACTTCAGCCCGTTCGGCAATGTGCTTCTCGTCGGGAACTTCGGCGACGGCACGATCCATGCGTTCGATCCGACCACCGGCATATTGATCGGCACCCTGCAGCATGCCGACGGCACGGCAATCATCGAACCGGGGTTGTGGGGGATCGCGTTCGGCAACGGCTTGAACAACCAACCTGCGAATACCTTGTTCTTTGCCGCGGGACCCAATAACGAAGCCGACGGGCTGTACGGCCGTATCGACGTCGCGCCATAGTCATCACCGCGTGCAACGAAATGACGCGCGGTTCACATGATTGACTTGCCCCGGCGGCTCCCCGCCGGGGCAGGCACACCGCTGCCATACCGCAGCCATCACTGTCACCGCTGCGTCATCTCGCACGTCCTGTGTGTCCCCCGGAATAACGCGCCATGCGCATTCGTTTTATGTTGGTGTGCAGATGGGCATCAGCTTGAAGCGGCGCAAGTTCGCACGAGTATCCCCAACGTGCCAAGCCATGTCATCCCGTGCCGGTCGGCGCAAGCGTTGCCGCCTTTGTCTCGCTGATTGCATCGGGATGGATGCTGCAGACCCACGGCTCGATCTCCAGTACACGCATTTCAACCAATAACTTGGTCCCCGGTCCGATTACGCTGGCCACAGGCGCAACGCAAGCGATAACGACACGTTCTTTCTGCATGTCTGATCGGCATATTGGTGATCGCCACCTTCTTCGATCCGCCGCACAAGCTTAGGACTTCTTTTCGAATGTGAATCGCCATGCAGGACCCGCCAGGAGGCGTACCTCGCATTCTGCCGGTTGAGGTCTGCGCGGGCAACCCGGAGGCGCTTGAAATGAAATCAATGTTGCAACCTGTATTTCTTGCGACGCTGCTGACAGGGGCCGGTTGCCACGATCTCGAACGGACGCGATCGATCGACGATCCGGCTGTTGCCGGAAGAACGATTGCGTTGCAGGTGTGCTCGAGCTGCCACGGCGCGAACGGCATGTCGGTGTCGCCCATGTTTCCCAAGCTGGCCGGCCAGCCGCGGGAGTATCTGATCGCCCAGCTGACGGACTTCAAGACGCATCGCCGCGCCGACCCGAATGCGCAAAAGTTCATGTGGGGCTTCACGCATCTGAGCGACGCGCAAATCGAGCAGATTGCCACTTACTTCTCCAGCCGGCCTCCTCCGCCTGGCAGACCCGACGATCCGCTACCCGTCGACACCGGCCGAATGATTTTTGCATTCGGCCTCCGGGACAAGGGGGTGACTGCTTGCAGCACCTGTCATGGCGCACACGGCGAGGGCGCGGGTGAAATCCCTCGACTGGCGGGACAACACGCGGACTACATCACGAAACAGCTCCGGGTGTTTCGACGCAGCGGGGAAAGGCCCCGTGGCGAATCCATGAAGGCGGTATCCGACAACCTGTCGGAAGACGAGATGCGCGCGGTAGCGGCATACCTGGAAGCACTTCCGTCAAACGGTCCTGACATGAGCGGTCGCATTGCACCGCACGACTAGTACAGCGCTTCGTCACGCGCCCTTCGCCAAACATTCGGGAGCGTAGCGTGCGACCGTCGCCAATGCCTTGCGACCACTTCAATGGATCCTCACCCGCCCGGACCGGCCAGCTGGTTTGCCAACGGGAAAGGAAGCGCGTTGCGTCAATCGTGTCTCGTCGCTGCATTCGGTCGGCAAGCATGAATGACGAGCGACAGTCCGTCACCGGCCGCACGATAGCGTGAAGTTGCACGAAACTGGAACCGGTTCCAATCAACTTGACCGACGTTGCACGCCGTTGATCAAGGGTTATCCCTGATGCCGTCTCTCGTTCAAATTTGTATGATGACCACATCACCCTACAAAGTTGACCGACATGTTCGAGAAAGTTCCCGCCCGCGCAATGAGCGATCACGTTGCGCAGCAATTGCTCAAGCAGATCGAAGTCGGCAGTTTCGCGGCGTCCGGCAAGCTGCCGACCGAGGCCGTGCTCGCGCAGGAATTCGGCGTGAGCCGCACCGTGATCCGCGAGGCGATTTCGCGCCTGAAGAACGAGGGCGTCGTCGAGCCGCGCCAGGGCAGCGGCGTGTACGTGAACCAGCACGGCGCGATCCGCCCGCTGCGCATCGATTACGCGGAAGCCGTCGAGGCGACGTCGCTGCCGCACCTGCTCGCGGTGCGCCGCGCGATCGAGGCCGAAGTCGCCGCCGAAGCCGCGCTGCACCACACCGACGAGGACATGGCCGACATCGACGACGCGCTGCGCAAGATCGATGAAGCGGTCGCCGTTGGCCGCGACGGCGTCGCGGAAGACGTCGCGTTCCACCGCACGATCGCGGCCGTCACCGGCAACCCGTATTTCCTGAAGACGCTGCAGTTCCTGAACCAGTACCTCGAAGCGGGCGTGAAGGTCACGCGCCGCAACGAGGCGACGCGCGAGGATTTCTCGCGGCAGGTTCGCGAAGAGCACGCGGCGATCGCCGACGCGATCCGCGCGCGCGACCCGATGGCCGCGCGCAACGCCGCACGCACGCACATGTACAACGCTGCCCGCCGGCTCGCGGAAGCCGGTATCTGCTGAACCAGGCGGCTGAATCCGGCGGCAAAGCGCGCCGCCACTCTCACGAATCGATCAAGGTTGACCATGTCACGAAATGTTGGAGTCATCGGCCTCGGCGCGATGGGCCTGGGCGTCGCCCGCTCGCTGCTGCGCGCGGGGTTTCGCGTGCACGCATGCGACGTGCGTGAGCAGGTGCTGAATGCATTCGCGGCCGAAGGCGGCGTCGCATGCGCGACGCCCGCCGAACTCGGCGCGCAGTGCGACGTCGTCGTCACGCTCGTCGTCAATGCTGAGCAGACCGAAGCAGTGCTGTTCGGCGAGCACGGCGCGCTCGCACGGATGAAGCCGGGCGGCGTCGTGATCGCGAGCGCGACCGTCGCGCCCGGATTCGCGGTCGAACTCGGCCGGCGGATCGAGGCGGCCGGCCTGCAGATGCTCGACGCGCCGGTGTCCGGCGGCGCCGCGCGCGCGGCGTCCGGCGAGATGACGATGATGACGTCCGGCCCGGCCGCGGCGTATGAAGCCTGCGAGGACGTGCTCGCCGCGATCGCCGGCAAGGTGTACCGCCTCGGCGACGCGCACGGCGTCGGCTCGAAGGTGAAGATCATCAACCAGCTTCTGGCCGGCGTGCACATCGCGGCGGCGGCCGAGGCGATGGCGCTGGGCCTGCGCGAGGGCGTCGATCCCGATGCGCTGTACGACGTGATCACGCACAGCGCCGGCAACTCGTGGATGTTCGAGAACCGCGTGCCGCACATCCTGAACGGCGATTACACGCCGCTGTCCGCGGTCGACATCTTCGTGAAGGATCTGGGCCTCGTGCTCGACACCGCGCGCCGCAGCAAATTCCCGCTGCCGCTGTCCGCAACCGCGCACCAGATGTTCATGAGCGCATCGAGCGCCGGCCACGGCGGCGAGGATGACTCCGCCGTGATCAAGACCTTCCCCGGCATCACGCTGCCGCCGTCCCGTTGATTCGAGCGAGACCCTCGACATGACCGCCTCCGCTTCCCGTCCCCTGCTCGGCTGCATCGCCGACGATTTCACCGGCGCGACCGATCTCGCGAACATGCTCGTCAAGAGCGGCATGCGCACCGTGCAGACGATCGGCGTGCCCGCCGGCGATGCGGCGCTCGACGCCGACGCGATCGTCGTCGCGCTGAAGTCGCGCACGATTCCCGCCGCCGACGCCGTCGCGCAATCGCTCGCCGCATACGAATGGCTGCGCGCGCAGGGCTGCCGCCAGTTCTTCTTCAAGTACTGCTCGACGTTCGACTCGACCGACGCGGGCAACATCGGCCCGGTCGCCGACGCGCTGCTCGACGCGGCGGGCGGCGGCTTCACGATCGCGTGCCCGGCGTTTCCGGAGAACGGCCGCACGATCTGTCGCGGCCACCTGTTCGTCGGCGACGTGCTGCTCAACGAGTCGGGAATGGAACACCACCCGCTCACGCCGATGAAGGACGCGAACCTCGTGCGCGTGCTGCAGCGCCAGACGCGCTCGTCGGTCGGCCTGATCCGCTACGACGCGATCGCCCTCGGCGCCGCCGCGGTGCGCGCGACGATCGCGCAGCTGCGCGCGGAAGGCGCGCGCTTCGCGATCGCCGATGCGCTGTCCGATCGCGATCTCTTCGTGCTCGGCGAAGCGTGTGCGGACCTGCCGCTCGTCACCGGCGGCTCGGACATCGCGCTCGGCCTGCCCGCGAACTTCCGCCGCGCGGGCGCGCTGCCCGAGCGCGACAACGCGGCGTCGCTGCCGCGCATCGACGGCTTCTCGACCGTGCTCGCCGGCAGCGCGTCGAAGGCAACCAACGCACAGGTCGCTGCGTGGCGCGCGAATCGCCCGAGCTTCCGCATTGACCCGCTCGCGGCGTCGCGCGGCGAGCCGGTCGTCGAGCAGGCGCTCGCGTTCGCGCGTTCGCATCTGCCGGAGCCGGTGCTGATCTACGCAACGGCGGCGCCCGACGAAGTGAAGGCCGTGCAGCAGACGCTCGGCGTCGAAGCGGCCGGCCATCTCGTCGAAAGCACGCTCGCCGCGATCGCGAAGGGGCTGCGCGAGCTCGGCGTGCGCAAGTTCGTCGTCGCGGGCGGCGAAACGTCCGGCGCGGTCGTGCAGGCGCTCGACGTGAAGTCGCTGCAGATCGGCGCACAGATCGATCCCGGCGTGCCCGCAACCGCCACGATCGGCGCCGAACCGCTCGGCCTCGCGCTGAAGTCGGGCAATTTCGGCGCGGTCGATTTCTTCGACAAGGCGCTGCGCGCACTGGACGGAGCGAGCCGATGAGCGTCGAAGCGAAACTGCGCGAGGAAATCTGCGTCGTCGGTGCGAGCCTGTACGCGCGCGGCCATGCGGTCGGCAGCGCGGGCAACATCAGCGCGCGCGTCGACGACGGCTGGCTGATCACGCCGACCGACGCATGCCTCGGCCGGCTCGATCCGAACGACATCGCGAAGGTCGGCCTGGACGGCCAGGCCGTGTCGGGCGGCAGGCCGTCGAAGACGCTGACGCTGCATCGCGGCATCTATGCGCGCAACGCCGAAGCGAACGGCATCGTCCACACGCATTCGACGCATCTCGTCGCGCTGACGCTCGCGGGCGTATGGCGCGACTCGGACGTGCTTCCGCCGATCACGCCTTACTACGTGATGAAGGTCGGCCACATTCCGCTGGTCCGCTATCGCCGCCCCGGCGATCCCGACGTCGCGGCCGAGGTCGCGGCGCTCGCCGACCGCGTGCGCGGCGTGCTGCTCGACCGTCTCGGCCCGGTGATGTGGGGTGCGTCGGTGTCGCAGGCGTCGTACGCGCTCGAGGAGCTCGAGGAAACGGCGCGGCTGTGGCTGATGACCGATCCGAAACCCGAGCCGCTGTCCGACGCGGCGCTCGACGAATTGCGCAGCACGTTCGGCGCACGCTGGTAATCCCCTGCCCGCCGTGTGCGCGGGCCCTTCCTCAGCACACAACGACCGGTGACGTACGCGCCGCCGGCACCCACCATCACTGGAATGGAGACAACGATGACTGCTCTCGACGCGGCCGCCGGCCGTTCGTCCGCCTCGGCCGCCGGTTCGGCCGAGCTCGACCTCACCTACAAGAAAGTGTTCTGGCGCATCGTGCCGTTCCTGATGCTGTGCTACGTGGTCGCATATCTCGACCGCGTGAACGTCGGCTTCGCGAAGCTGCAGATGTCGCAGGATCTCGCGTTCAGCGAAACCGTGTTCGGGCTCGGCGCGGGCATCTTCTTCCTCGGCTACTTCCTGTTCGAGCTGCCGAGCAACCTGCTGATGCACCGTCTCGGCGCGCGCATCTGGATCGCGCGGATCATGATCACGTGGGGCATCCTGTCGGGCCTGTTCGCGTTCGTGCATACGCCCATGCAGTTCTACGTGCTGCGCTTCCTGCTCGGTCTCGCGGAAGCGGGTTTCTACCCGGGCGTGATCCTGTACCTGACGTACTGGTTCCCGTCGCACCGCCGCGCGAAGATCATCGCGGTGTTCATGTCGGCGATTCCGGTGTCGGGGATCTTCGGCAACCCGCTGTCGGGCTGGATCATGGAGCGCTTCCACGGTGGCTCGGGCTTCCACGGCTGGCAATGGATGTTCATGATCGAGGCCGTGCCCGCGCTGCTGATCGGCATCGCGACGATCCTCTATCTCGACAACAACATCCGCAGCGCGAAGTGGCTGAGCGACCGCGAGAAGCAGCTGCTCGAGGACGAGATCGCCGCGCAGCCGCAGGAGCAGCAGAAGCATGGCCACTCGCTGAAGGCCGTGTTCGCGGACCCGCGCATGTGGTGGATGTCGCTGATCTATTTCGCGTTCGTCACCGGCCAGTACGGGCTGACGTTCTGGATGCCGACGCTCGTCAAGTCGACCGGCATCACCGACACGCTGCAGATCGGCCTGCTGTCCGCGATCCCGTTCCTCGTCGCGATTGTCGTGATGAACCTGTTCGGCCACAGCGCGGACAAGCGCCGCGAACGCCGCTGGCACCTGATCGTGCCGGCGCTGATGGGCTCGGTCGGCTTCGCGGTCGCCGCGATGTACTCGCACAATACCGCCGTGTCGATCGTGTTCCTGTCGATCGCCGCGGGCGGCGTGCTGACCTGCGCGCCCCTCTTCTGGTCGCTGCCGACCGCGTTCCTCGCGGGCAGCGCGGCCGCAGCCGGGATCGCGATCATCAACTCGATCGGCAACCTCGCCGGCTTCGCGAGCCCGTACATGATCGGCTATCTGAAGGACCTCACGCACAGCACGTCGGCCGGCATGTACGTGCTGTCCGCGATGCTCGTGATCGGCGCGATCGCCGTCTGGCTCACGCCGGCCAGGCTGGTCAACCGCTGATCGAACCGCTGATCGCACCGTCATTCGACGCCGGGGCGCCGCGCGCAGCCTATGCTGTGTGCAGGCCCCCACTCTTTCACTGACAGGATTTGCAGCCATGCCACGCTTCGCCGCCAACCTTTCGATGATGTACAACGAGTACGCGTTTCTCGAGCGCTTCGCCGCCGCCGCGTACGATGGCTTCAAGGCCGTCGAGTACCTGTTCCCGTACGACTTCGACGCGCAGGACATCCGCGAACGCCTCGACCAGCACGGCCTCACGCAGGCGCTGTTCAACGCGCCGCCCGGCGACTGGGCCGCGGGCGAGCGCGGGATCGCGTCGTTGCCGGGCCGCGAGGACGAGTTCAAGCGCGGGATCGACACCGCGCTCGACTACGCGCGCGTGATCGGCAACAAGAAACTGCACGTGATGGCCGGCCTGCTCGCGCCGGGCCAGGACCGCGCGCGCCATCGCGCGACCTATGTCGCGAACCTCGCGCACGCCGCGCAGGCAGCCGCCGCGCACGGGATCACGGTCCTCGTCGAGCCGATCAACCAGCGCGACATGCCCGGCTATTTCATCAGCCGGCAGGACGATGCGCACGCGATCTGCGCGGAAGTCGGCGCGCCGAACCTGAAGGTGCAGTTCGACTGCTACCACTGCCAGATCGTCGAAGGCGATCTGGCGATGAAGCTCAAGCGCGATTTCGCGGGCATCGGCCACATCCAGGTCGCCGGCGTGCCGGAGCGCCACGAGCCGAACCTCGGCGAGCTCAACTACCCGTACCTGTTCGACCTGATCGACGCGCTCGGCTACGACGGCTGGATCGGCTGCGAATACCGCCCGAAGGCCGGCACGTCAGACGGCCTCGGCTGGTTGAAGCCGTACCTGTAATTCACGCATTTCCACGAGGGCAACGCACATGAAAGTACTGATCACCGGCGGGGCCGGGTTTCTCGGCCAGCGTCTCGCGCGCAAGCTGCTCGAACGCGGCGAGCTGACCGGCGCGGACGGCCGGCTTCAGCCGATCACCGAACTCGTGCTGCTCGACGTCGTCAAGGGCGGCGATTTCGGCGACCCGCGCGTGACGTCGATCGTCGGCGACATCGCCGAGCGCGCCGTGCTCGAAAGCGCGATCGACGCGCAGACGGGCGCGATCTTCCATCTCGCGGCGATCGTCAGCGGCCAGGCCGAGGCCGATTTCGATCTCGGGATGCGGATCAACCTCGACGCGTCGCGTGCGCTGCTCGAAGTGTGCCGTGCGCGCGGGCATCGTCCGCGCGTCGTGTTCACGAGCTCGGTCGCGGTGTACGGCGGCGCGCTGCCGGACGTCGTGCAGGACGACACCGCGTTGAACCCGCAGTCGTCGTACGGCGCGGAGAAGGCGATCGCCGAGCTGCTGCTGTGCGATTACGCGCGGCGCGGTTTCGTCGACGGCCGCGTGCTGCGGCTGCCGACGATCAGCGTGCGGCCGGGCCGGCCGAACGCGGCGGCATCGTCGTTCGCGAGCGGCATCATCCGCGAGCCGCTGAACGGCGAGGAAAGCGTGTGTCCGGTGCCCGGCTCGACGCGCCTGTGGCTGCTGTCGCCGCGCGGCGCGATCGACGCGCTTGTCGCAGGTTGCGAGCTCGACGGAGCACCACTCGGCAACAAGCGCGTGATCAACCTGCCGGGGATCTCGGTGAGCGTCGACGAGATGATCGCCGCGCTACGTGAGGTCGCGGGCGATGAGGCGGTGAAGCGGATCCGCCACGAACCGGACGAGCGCGTCGAGAAGATCGTCGGCAGCTGGCCCGGGCGCTGGGATACGTCGCGCGCGGAAGCCCTCGGGTTGAAAGGCGATACGTCGTTCGTCAACGTGATCCGCGCGTATCTCGAGGACGAGCGGCGCTGATACGGCGATCGTGCCAAGCGAAAAACCCTCGCATGCCGAACGGTTGCGAGGGTTTTTTTAATCGATCTGGCACTGGTCGCTGAAATGCGACTTCGCCGCCCTGAAATCCGGCGGACCTTGTCTCGCCCGGAATCATCTGACGTATTGCCGGCTATCGCTTCGTTCGCCATCGCCTTTTTCTGCATCGGATGCACGCATATGTGCGGTCCGGGTTCTATAGTTGTCAGCGGGAGCCCAAAACGAGCAAAGTCGCTGCCCTGCCATTACAGGCGTGGCCGCGCGATCTGCTTCTGAAGCACGGTTTGCCCCTGGCGCGTCGGCGAATCGCCATGCTTATCGAGCATCCGCGACTGACCCGTCGATTCGCATCCGAGAAGGCATTGCGGCGTGATGAAGAAGGAAAAAGGCGATGGCTATCTCCCGCTCGTTCTTGCAAACGACGTCTGTGTTCACGACTGTCGTTCATGCGCTCGCCCTGATCATCGGATTCACGCTTTCCGGCTGCTCCGGCGAAACCTCAACCGGCGAGCCGGCGTATGCCACAGCAGCCCGCCCGCAGATCGATCAACTGCTCGCGGATACATTGACGTCCGGCGCCGTCGTGTTCGTGCAATCGCCGAGCGGCAACTGGCTGGCATCGTTCGGCACCGCCGTGCGAGGCACCAACACGCCGATTCCGACGAACGCTCACTTTCGCGTCGGCAGCGTGACGAAGACATGGACAGGCACCGTCATTCTGCAGCTCGTTGAAGAGGGCAAGCTGAGCCTGAGCGACCCTGTCAGCAAATACGTCGCCAACGTGCCCAACGGCAACGCGATCACGATCGAGCAATTGCTGTCGATGCGAAGCGGCCTCTACAACTACACGACCGACCTCACCTTCAATCAAACGCTCGATTCAGAACCGAACAAGGTGTGGACCACCAGCGAAATGCTGAACATCGCATTCAGCAACGCGGTGAATTTTGCGCCGGGCGCGGGTTTCAGCTACTCGAATACGAACACGGTGCTGCTCGGGCTGATCATCGAGCAAGTCACGGGAATGAGCGCAGCGGACGCCATGAAAGCCCGCCTTTTCGAGCCGTTCGGCCTGACGGATACCTTTCTGCCGCCGCAGAACGATACTTCGCTTCCCGCTCCGTCCCCGCACGGCTACCAGTGGGGCACGAATGCCGAGACGGCCACGAGCGAGGCGCTGTCACCCGAGCGCCAGGCCGCCGCGAAGAATGGCTCGCTGCAGCCGACCGATGTCACCACCGCGAGCACGTCGTGGGCCTGGACGGCCGGCTCCGGCATTTCGACCGTGACGGAGCTGGCCGCATACGTACAGCGGATGGTCGGCGGTGGCTATCTGAACGCCGACATGCAGGCGAAGCGGCTCGCCAGCTGCACGCCGATTCAGCCGTCGGATCCGAATTCGGCGAGCTACTGCCTCGGCCTGGCCAAGTTCGGCACGTTCTATGGACACACCGGCGAGATCCCCGGCTTCAACACGTTCATGGGATACGATCCGACGACGCAAACGACCATCGTTACCTGGGCAACGAGCGCCGAATCGCCTGATGGCCGCGCGCCCGCCAATGAGATCGCCCGGATTCTGATGGGAGAGCTCAGCAAGGCTGCGGAAGTGCCGAACGAGACCCGGCCTTGACCTGAAGTCACCCTGCCGCCAAACGAGACCTCGAGCCTCGGGACCCGCGATGAACCCGACAAGCGAACGGTGGTGCAAACGATGGGTCCCGGTTGCGACTGCATTTCTCCTGGTGTCGTGCGGCGGACAGGAGAATTCGAGCGCGGCTGCCCCCGATTCGCTCCTGCGGGCGATGCAAAAGCCCGCCTACCGGATTTCGTCCTGGTCGCTCGCCGCCATCCCTTTTTCCGCCAACTCCTTTTTCGCCCTTTCGTTCTTGGTCAAATGCGTCAGGCCCATGCCGCGCAGAACGTTCGGAGCCTTGGTGAACTGAACGTTGTCATATCCGACGATCTCGATGCGATTGCCCCAGGGGTCGCGGAAATCCAGAAACGGACCGTCGATCGGCTTGACCCCAGCCGCCTCGAGGGCGGCGCGCGCCGCCTCCTTGTCATCGACAACGAGGCCGACATGCCGGCTGTCATCGGCGGACTGCCTGCGTCCCGCCTGCAACGCGATGAATTGGTCGCCAAGATCGATGAAGGCCATCGTCCTGCTCTTGCCGCGCAATTGAAAGTCGAAGATGCGGCCATAGAATGCCAGCGCTTCCTCGATATCGCCGACTTCCAGCGCCACGTGGTTGAAGCCGATGGCGCGCGGCTTTGTTGAGTCAACCATGTTCCCCCCTCCTCTTGCAATCAGCGGATCGCGTTCACAACGACACCTCGAGTATGGGCATTGAAATCGTCTCGCACCAGACCGTCCAACAGGATTTGTGTCATCCATTTTTGGACAAATATCGCGCGCGATCCGATCGATCTGGGAGATGAGCGGCGCTGGTACGGAGATCACGCTGCGCAAAAAAACCCCTCGCAGGCGGAGCAGTTGCGAGGGTGCATGGTTGGTTCATTGCGCCATTGCCGGGAACGCGACCCGGCGCATAACGAGCGCCGCAATCACGGCTTGCAAGCAGCCTGTCCTGCGAACCTTATTTGATTACCTTGCGCCAAAACACCAAGTAAGCGGCCGACGAGGATGCGATGAGCAGGATTGCCCACATCGGAGCCAGACTGATCAAAACGGAGGTGACTTTAAGCATTTGGATTCCTCACTAACGTAATAATAATTTTCAACACGCATCTGCTTCACTGGGAACCGATGACCTGGTCGAGCACTGTGTCCCACGAAAACATGTACAAATGCTACTGCTTCAAATGGCAGCCTACGTGTGGTTTCCTGTCGCACCGCCGGTGCGTCAAACGCGCACGCGCTAAAACGATGCCGGGGTCGCACCACGGCCTCGAGCACCAGGCCTTTTCACGCAAGCGTTGCGTCGTCCCTTTGCGTAACCGGCTTGCCGCACCGGACGGTGGCCGTGCGCGGCAATGTCCATGAAGCGGTAACGAACGGGGAACGCCCGCCGCACACGCGACCGTTACCGCACAAGCGCTTCATGCCGTGAAGCGCTCGCTCGCGAACTGCGCAGCGGGCAGCCCCGCCGCGACCGCAGCCGCTTGTGCGCCGCGCACGAGGCCCGGCGGTCCGCAGACGTACAGATCCGGCAGCGCACCGGCTTGCGCCAGCGCCGCGCTCAACGCGTCCACCGGGGTACCGCGAAAACCGGACCAGTCGTCGCGCGGCTGCCATACGCACAGGTCCAGCCGCAACTGCGGCAGGTCGACCTGCAATTGCTTCAACTCGTCGAGCAGGAACAGTTCGTTTTCCTGATTCACACCGAAGAACAGCCGAGCGTCGACCATCTCCTGATACTCGGCCATACGTCGCAGCATCGACAGGATCGGCGCAAGCCCCGTACCGCCGGCGATGAACCAGCGCGGCCGCAGGCTTTCCGCGAACAGGCCGAAGCCGCCCATCGGCGCACGCACGGTCAGCGGGTCGCCGAGCCGCGCGCGCTCCCGCAGATACGTCGAGAACCATCCGTCGGACCGCAGCCGGATCAGGAACTCGAGGCGCCCCTCCCAGTTGCTCGTATTCGCGAGCGAATACGGCCGGCGGATACCGCTGCCCGGCACCTCCAGCTCCGCGAACTGGCCCGGCTCGAACTCCACCGCCGTGCCGTTTTCGTCGTCGGGCTCCACATGCAATTCGACGCGCACGGTGTGCGCGGCGATCTCGTCGAGCGCCGCGATCCGCGCGACGCGCACGGGCACCGGCTGCAACAGCACCTTCGTGTAATCGTACGGCGCGACGATGTGCATGTCGCTGCGCGGCGTGGTCCGGCACAGCAGGATCGCGCCCGGCTGGCCCGCCGGCAACGCATCGGGGCTGTGTTCCTGCACGTCGTAGTCGCCGTCGGCGACGTTCGCATGACACGCGCCGCAACTGCCGCGCCGGCATTGCGACGGCAGTGTGATGCTCGCCTGTGCGGCCGCCGTGAGCAGATCCTGTCCGGCTTCGCACGCGAAGCCGAACGGCTGACCGTCACGCGTCGTGATCTCGATCCGATAGGTCATCCGAAGGATTCCTTTACGATGCGCCTCATTTGGCCTCACGCAGCCTGGCGCGACAGCGACGCGGCGAGATCGGCGCCGGCCTCCCCGATCGGCTGGATGCCGAACTGCTCCACCAGCACGTTGAGCACGCCCGGCGTGACGAACGCCGGCAACGTCGGCCCGAGCCGGATGTTGCGCAGGCCGAGCGCCAGCAGCGTCAGCAGCACCGCCGCCGCCTTCTGCTCGAACCACGAAATCACCAGCGACAGCGGCAGGTCGTTGACGCCGCAGCCGAACGCATCGGCAAGCGCCGTCGCGATGCGGATCGCCGAGTAGCTGTCGTTGCATTGGCCGATGTCGAGCAGGCGCGGAATGCCGCCGATGTCACCGAACGCATGCCGGTTGAACCGGTACTTGTTGCAGCCGAGCGTCATCACGACGGTATCCGCGGGCGCCTGCTCGGCGAATGCCGTGTAGTAGTTGCGGCCCGGCGCGGCGCCGTCGCAGCCGCCGATGAGGAAGAAGTGGCGGATCTGTCCGGCCTTCACCGCATCGATCACCTTGTCCGCGACGCCGAGCACCGCGTGCCGGCCGAAGCCGATCGTGATGGTTTCTTCCGGCGCCGTCGCCTGGAAACCGGGCAACGCCCGCGCGGCCTGGATCAGCGTCGAGAAATCGTGGTGCTCGAGGTGGCGCACGCCCGGCCAGCCCACCGGCCCCGTCGTGAAGATGCGTTGCCGATACTGCGGCAGCGGCTCGATGATGCAGTTGGACGTCATCAGGATCGGCCCCGGGAAATGCGCGAAGTCGCTCTGCTGGTCCTGCCACGCGCCGCCATAGTTGCCGGCGAGATGCGGGAACGACTTGAGCATCGGATACGCGTGGGCCGGCAGCATCTCGCCGTGCGTATAGACCTGGATGCCCGTTCCAGCCGTCTGCTCGAGCAACGCGTGCAGGTCGCCGAGATCGTGGCCGGACACCAGGATCGCCTTGCCCGCCACCGGCGTCACGCGCACGGCCGTGGGCTGCTGCGCGCCGAAGCGGCCGGTATTGGCGCCGTCGAGCAGTTCCATCACCGTCAGGTTCACCCGGCCCAGGTCGAGCGCCTTCGTCAGCAGCGCATCGAGGTCGGCCGGCTCGCGCGCGAGGAAATCGAGCGTCGCCTCCACCTCCGCATAGACGTCGTCGCGCTCGTAGCCGAGCACCTGCGCATGATGCGCATACGCGCACACGCCTTTCAGGCCGTAGAGCACCAGCGCGCGCAAGCCGATGATGTCGGGGCCCACGGTGTCGCGGCCCGCGTCGATACCGACTGTCGCCGCCTGTTCGAGCAGGCCGGCGAGATCCGCAGCCGGCTGCCACGTCGCCGGGCCCGCCGGCGTCGGCAATTCGATTCCCTTGTCGCGCGCCAGCGACTCGCACGCGCCCTTCACGCGGTCGCGGATCTGCGCGGCCTCGCGCAGCAGCGTAATGAAGCGCGCCGCATGAAAGTTGACGTTGGTCAACGTCGTGAACATCGCGTACAGGATGAACCGGTCGGCGGCGCGATCGGGCTCGCCCATGCCGCGCGCGAGCGCGGCGTACTGCGCGATGCCCTTTACCGCATGAACGAGCAGGTCCTGCAGGTCGGCCGTCGTCGCGTCCTTGCCGCAGTTACCCTTCGCCGACGCACAACCGGGCCGTGCGCCGGTCCGGTCGGTCTGTTCGCATTGATAGCAAAACACGGTTCTCTCCTTGTTCGATCGTGGGGGCGCGGGTCGGTGCGGACGGTCACGGAATGCGCGTTGCAAGCGTGTTGGCCGTCTCGCCCACCGCAAGATGCGTTGTGTATGCATCTTTTCCAATGATCCAACGCCTGCAGTTCCGTCGCCCTGACGCCGATCAAGGAATCAGATTCATGGTCGATTTGGGGCATGTGTGCGTGCAACACAGGCACCAGTTCAAAAACGCGTGTGCACGCGTGGCACGCTCGGCTCGAAACCGGCCGCCGTTGTTGTCCGCGCGAATGGCACCTGCCGCTTGCCGGATCGTTATGCTTGCTTGCCGGACTCGGTTTGCGCGTCGGAATCCTCGATGCCCCAGTCGCCGAACCGATACCAGTCGTCGCCGAGCAATTCGATCGGATGCTGGGTGCGGCTGGAGCCGTTGCCGCAACGCATCGACTGGGTCGGACAGTAGTTGTCGCATCCCCAGCAGATTCTCTCTGGATGAACGGGATGCAATGGAAATTTCTTCGCCATGATTCAACGTCGTCGGAGCCGGTACGACATTGACTCTAGTGCACGGGGAAAGACACGCGATGCGGCATACTTTCGCACCGTCGGCCACGCGGACGCGATCCTCCTCCCCCGCCCACTCCGCTCGCGCTTGCGCCGTCGACCCGACGTAGCGCACACTAATCCGTCACCTTTTCGTCAGCGGGTGTAACCTGAAGTAACCCAATCCCGCCGGGCGTTCAGGCAGACTGTCCGCACTCCGCTGCCCCGTCTGCTGCCCGATCGACCATGTCCGCCGTCTACGACTACGCTGCCGGCCTGCTCCGTACGCTCTACGACCGCCATATCGACGGCGGCGCGGTGCTCGACGCGACCGCGTTCCCGGATGCCGAGCGCTTCGTGCGCGCATGGCCGGCGATTCGCGCGGAAGCGCTCGCGATCGCCCGCGACCTCGCGCGCATCCCGCGTTTTCACGAGATCATGCGCGAGCAGTACGACATCTCGGCGAACGATGCGCGCGACTGGCGGATGTTCATCATGCAGGCCTACGGCCAGCCGTTTCCGCAGAACCTGTCGCGCTGCCCGACCGTCGCATCGCTCGTCGCCGCATCGCCGGACGTGCTGTCCGCGTCGTTCTCGTTCCTCGCGCCCGGCAAGCATATCCCGCCGCACCGCGGGCCGTTCCGAGGAATCCTGCGCGGCTATCTCGTGCTGTCGATGCCCAAGTGCGCGGACGGCTCGCCCGCCGCCGTGCTGAAGGTCGACGGGCGCGAACACCGGCTCGACGACGGCCGCTTCCTGCTGTGGGACGACACATTCGAGCACGAGGTATGGAACGACAGCGACGAGGTTCGGATCGTGCTGCTGCTCGACATCCGCCGGCGCGGGATGCCGCGCCCGCTGACGTGGCTGTCGAATGCGGTGATCGGGATCGTGCGGCTCGGGATACGGATACGGGGCGGGTCGATTCCGGTCTAGCGCGTGAGGTCGCGGGCCGATTTGTCCCTGCGCGACGGCTGCGGATGAATGGCTGCCTGCATGTCCCCGGTCCAGCACCGACCGTTGCCGGAATTTGACGCACGTCCCGATACGAAGCCCGCGCCGCACACGGCCCTTCGTCACACTCGCGGCGAGCGGTCTTCCTGCGCGAGGCGGGTCAAGATGTCCGCCAGCGCGCGGATCTTCGGTTGCGTGGCTCGCTGGGACGGATAGACGAGGAAGTAGCCGAGGCCATTGGGCACGACGTCGCCAAACGGCATCACCAGTTCACCCGCGTCGAGCCGGTCCCTCGCCATCCGCGGATCGCCGATTGCCACGCCATGCCCCTGCGCGGCTGCGGTGAGCGTCAGTTCGAGGGTATCGAAGACGAGCCCGGCACGCGGGTCGATCTGCGTCGCGCCGACAGCATCGAGCCAGCATCGCCATTCGTCGTGGCCGCGTCCGGGGTGAAGCAGCTTCACGTGCGCGAGGTCGGCAACCGACTTCAGCGACGCGGCCATTCCGCTCGCGCACATCGGCGCAAGACACTCGTCGAACAACGGCGTCGACACCATCCCGGCCCAGTTCCCGGTGCCACGCACGATGATCGCATCGACGTCGGGGTCGGTGAAATCCGGTGTGTCGTCCGCCGACGTATGGATGCGCAGCTCGGTTCGCGGCAGTGCCTGATTGATCGCCGGGAGCCGCGGAAGCAGCCAGCGAATCGCGAACGTGGACGGCAGCCGCAGCGTGAGAACCGACGCGGATCCGGCATGAACGTCCGCATGGCGGGCCAGTTGCGTGAGGACATTGACGGCCACCGTCAGCAATGCGTCGCCTTCGGCCGTCAGCGTCAGTCCCGACGCGCGACGCACGAACAGCGCGCACCGGTAATGCGCTTCCAGTTGCTGCACCTGACGGCTCACCGCGCCCTGGGTTCGGCACAAATGATCGGCGGCCTTGCTGAGGCTACCGAGTTGGGCCGCTGCGACGAAGGCCTGGAAAGCCGTCAATGGAGGCAGGGAACGCGTGAGCTCGGCCAGCGGGTATGCATGCGCCGCATGCCCGGGTTGCGAATTTTTCGATTGTTCGGTCATCGGGGCATCGCTATCGTGGTTGCGCCGGATTCGCGGTTCTTCTCGCGGACCGGCTTATCGACAATCAGCGGAGAATCAGGATGGTCTCGTCGTCGGACGCACTATACACGCGGCAGGTTGGCACCTATCTGAAGGCACTCGAGCGCGGCGATGTCGCTGCGATCTGTGCATTGTTCACGCCGGATGCGCGGATCTTTTCGCCGTTTCTCGGCTGGATGCCACCCCGGCCTTTCTTCGAGAAGGTCGATGCGGCGTCGGGGCAGAGCAGGATCACGCCGATCGACATTTGCGTCAGCACGACCGGCGCGCGTCGGGCCACCGGTTACTTCGTCTACGACTGGGGGCTGAAGGACGGTTCCGCCGTGCAATTCGAATGCGTCGACGTGTTCGAATTCGACGACAGCGGGCTCATCGAGCGGATGATCATCGTCTACGACACGCATCCGATCCGGAATGTGGTCGGCGACAAATACGCGTAGTCAAAAAAGACTGCGCGCCAGTCGGGAGATGATCGAGTGCTGCGTGGATAATGGGGACCCGACTTTCCGTGCCCGCCCACCGTCATGCCACATTTTCAGCCCGTCACGCTGAACAAAGCCCGCCTCGTTCTGCGCCCGCTTCGTCGCGAAGACGCGCAAGCGCTGTACGGGCTGCTCGCAAGTGATCGTCGAGACTGAAGCGTCGCTGACCGCCACCGGGGCTTGACGCTGCACCGTCGAGCGCCGGAACGCACGGTGACGGTTGCCGTTGTGCGCGGCAGCACGAGTTGGATCGCCTAAACTACAGAACCAACGGACACGGCCATCCCTGCTCGGCAACTCCGCAGTCTACCTGCCATGGCGCACATCTTCTTCGCTGCTTCGATTCAGCGGCATGTCGCGACGCCCGAGCGCGAAATCGACGCACGCACGCTCGGCGAAGCGTTTGACGCCGTCTTCGCGGCGCAACCTCGGCTACGCGGCTACATCCTCGACGATCAGGGCGCGCTGCGGAAGCATCTCGCGGTATTTGTCGACGGCCAGCGGGTGCGCGACCGGGAACACCTGTCCGATGCGCTCGGCGACGAAAGCCGGGTTTATGTCGTACAGGCGCTGTCTGGTGGATAAGAGGGTCATATTCGTACTTGCGCTTTGCATGGGGCCAGAGTGAGCGCTGAAGCGCTAACTTGGGCCGACAGGAGACACTCGACATGAGCGATCGATTGCTTGTCGCCACCCGCAAGGGACTGTTCGTTCTGCAGGCCGACGGCAACGGCGGCTGGACGCTCGGCGAACCCCATTTCGTCGGCGAGCCGGTCAGCATGGTGCTGCCCGATGCGCGCGACGGATCGCTGTATGCCGCGCTCAATCTCGGCCACTTCGGCGTGAAGCTGCATCGCCGGCGAGCCGGTATGGCCGATTGGGAAGAGTGCTCGGTCCCCGTCTACCCGCCGCAGCCTGCCGACGACACGCGTACCGGAGACGGTGCGAACGCGGCTGCGGCTACGGTTACTGCTGAGACGGCGGACAACGCGAACGCCGCCGCGCCGATTCCGCCGACACCGCCATGGACGCTTCAGCAGATCTGGTCGCTCGAAACCGGCGGCCCGGACGAGCCCGGCGTGTTGTGGGCCGGCACGATTCCCGGCGGGCTGTTCCGTTCCGACGACGGCGGCGACACATGGGTGCTCAACCGTGCGCTGTGGGATCGCCCGGAGCGCCGCGAATGGTTTGGCGGCGGCTACGACGCGCCGGGCATCCATTCCGTGATGGTCGATCCGCGCGACAGCCGGCACGTGTCGATCGGCGTGTCGTGCGGCGGCGTCTGGCAAACCAACGACGGCGGCGCGACCTGGCGCGTGAGCGCCGACGGCATGGAGGCCGATTACATGCCGCCGGAGCGGCGCGGCGATGCCAATGTGCAGGATCCGCACCGCGTCGTGCAGTGTGCGGCGAACCCGGACGTGCTGTGGGCCCAGCATCACTGCGCGATCTTCCGCTCGACCGACGGCGCCGCGCACTGGCAGCGGATCGAGGCGCAGCCGTCGAGCTTCGGCTTCGCGGTTGCCGTGCACCCGCGCGAGCCGGACACCGCGTGGTTCGTGCCCGCCGTGAAAGACGCATGCCGGATTCCGGTGGGCGGCCGGTTCGTCGTGACGCGCACGCGCGATGGTGGCCGCACGTTCGAGCGGTTCTCGAACGGGTTGCCGCCTGCACCGGCGTACGACCTCGTGTATCGACACGGGCTCGCAGTCGATGAGTCGGGCACACGCCTCGCGATGGGATCGACGACCGGCGCGTTATGGACGTCGGATGACGGCGGCGAGAACTGGCGGTTGGTTTCGGCGCATTTGCCGCCGGTTTACTGCGTCCGGTTCGGATGACGGCGACCGCCTGCCGCCCCGGCAGCGGGTGGCCGGCCCCTCGGGAAACAGGCCTTCGACGAGCGGCACGATCGGGCGGCGGAAACTGAAGCTGGCATTGTGACGCGAAGCTCGCGAAGCCGATACGAAACGGGCTGTGACGAGCGACGTGCAATGCAGGCGCGCCCGTCATGCATCGAACATGCGTTGCGCTGCTCCAAAACGAAACGGTCTTCCCGCTGCAAGCGAGAAGACCGCTTCACGACAGCGGCTCCCTGTCAAACAGGCAAGCCGCCCTCACCGGTCCGCGCACCACGCGCGCGAACCGCACACTGCATCAATGAACCCCGAGATACGCCTTCACCGCCGGCAGCCCCGGCTTGCCGTCGATCGTCGTCACGCCGGCCAGCCACTTGTCGAGCGCCTGCGGATTCGCCTTCAGCCACTCGGCCGCCGCCTTGTTCGGATCCTCCTTGTTCATGATCGGCACCATCACGTGGTTCTCGATCGTCGTCGTGAACTGCAGGTTCGACACGAACTTCGCGACGTTCGGGCAGCGCTGCGCATAGTCGGGCGGCGTCGCGGTCAGCACCTTCGCCTCGCCGTAGTTCGGGCCGAACACGTCGTCGCCGCCGCTCAGGTAGTCGATCTTCATCTGCACGTTCATCGGATGCGGCTCCCAGCCGAGGAACACGATCCACTGCTTGTCGCGGATCGCGCGGTTCACCTCGACCAGCATCCCCGCCTCGCTCGACTCGACGAGCTTGAACTTGCCGAGCCCGAACTGGTTGCCGTCGATCATCTTCTTGATCAGCGCATTGCCGTCGTTGCCGGGCTCGATCCCGTAGACCTTGCCGTTCAGCTTGTCCGCGAACTTCTGGATGTCGGCGAACGACTTCAGGCCGCCCTGGTACACGTAGTCGGGCACCGCGAGCGTGTATTTCGCGCCGGTCAGGTTCGGCGTGTCGAGCACCTTGATCGTGCCGGCCTTCGTGAACGGCTGGATGATCGGGTCCATCGTCGGCGACCAGTAGCCGAGGAACACGTCGATCTGCTTGCTCTTGATCCCCGCGAACGTGATCGGCACCGACGCGATCGTCTTCGTCGGCGCGTAGCCGAGGCCCTGCAGCATCGTCGATGCGAGACCGGTCGTCGCGGCGATGTCGGACCAGCCGACGTCCGCGAACCGCACGTTCTTGCACACCGGCGGATCGGCCGCATACACAGCCGATACCGGCGCGGCTGCGATCCCGACGCCACATGCCGCTGCGATCAGTAGTCGCTTCATTTTTCCTCTCCTCAAAGTGATGTCGTTCGCATGAAATTCGGGATCGTCGATGGAAGCCGTGCGCCGCGATCCCGGCGGCACACGGACCGTATGGTTCGGATCGCTCAGCGTCCCGGCAGCCGGCGTTCGTAGCTCGGCGCATGACCGAACTGCGCACGGTACGCCTTGCTGAAATGGCACGGCGAATGAAACCCGCAGACCGTCGTCACGCGGGCGATCGACGCATCGGTCGTGCGCAGCAGGTCGCGCGCGCGCTTCAGCCGCAGCGTCAGGTAATAGTGCGTCGGCGACACGTTCAGGTAGACCTTGAACATCCGCTGCAGATGCCGCTGCGACAGCCGCACGAGCCGCGCAAGCTCATCGAGCGACAGCGGCTCCTCGATGTTCGCCTCCATCAGCCGCACGACCTCGATCAGCTCCGCGCGCGAGAAGCCGACGCGCGCATCGACCGGAATCGGCTGCGGGTCGGTCGCGCTGCGGATCCGCTCGAGGATGAACTGCTCGGACACCTGCGCGGCAAGCTGCTGCCCGAAGCGCGCGCCGACGAGGTTCAGCATCAGGTCGAGCGGCGCGGTGCCGCCGGTGCAGGTCAGACGGTCGCGGTCGACGACGAACAGCTCGTCGGCGAAATGCACGTGCGGAAATTCCGCATGCAGCGCCGACAGGTTTTCCCAATGCACGGTGCAGCGGTAGCCGTCGAGCAGCCCGCCCGACATCAGCGCATACGCGCCCGTGCAGATGCCGCCGAGCGGCAGGCCGCGATCGGCGAGCGTGGCGAGCGTGTCGCGCGCACCGTCGTCGACCACGTCGCGGATGCGGATGCCGCCGCACACGATCATCACGTCCGGCAGCTGCGTGTGGTCGAGCGCCTGCGTCGGCCGCACCGCGATGCCGTTGCTCGCATGCACGGGCGCGCCGTCGAGCGAGTAGATCGACCAGCGGTAGTGATCGGCCCGCGCAACGTAGTTCGCCATCCGCAGGACTTCGACCGCGCTCGAAAACGCGATCATCGAGAAATTCGGCAGCGTCAGAAAGCCGAAGTGCGCGAGGGACGAAACCGGTGAATCGCAGGCGGCGGGCGCGACAGCGGCGGCGGACGTCACATCGGTCTCCTAACGGGCAGGTTGCGGCAGGTTGAACGAGGTCAGCCCCGTGGCCTGCGCCACGGATGCCGAAGCTGGAACGGAGAAAGCGGCCGGGAGAAACACCGGCCGCCGGTCAATCAGGCCTGCGCGGTGGCGGCCTTGACGCGAAACAGCTGCTTCAGGCCCGAGAACAGCGGCGCCTTCACGGTGCCCGGCGCGCGGCCGAAGCTTTCGGTGATGCGGTCGAGAATGATCGCGAGCAGCACGACGGACAGGCCGCTCTCGAAGCCGAGGCCGATGTCGAGACGCTGGATGCTGGCGAGCACGTCGTTGCCGAGGCCGCCCGCGCCGACCATCGACGCGATGATCACCATCGACAGTGCCATCATGATCGTCTGGTTCACGCCCTGCATGATCGACGGCAGCGCGTTCGGGAACTGCACCTTGTACAGCAGCTGCCACGGCGTGCAGCCGAACGCCTGGCCGGCTTCGACGATCTCGCGGTTCACGTGACGGATGCCGAGGCTCGTCAGGCGCACGGCCGGCGGCATCGCGAAGATCACCGTCGACAGGATCCCCGGCACGCGGCCGAGACCGAACAGCATCGCGGCCGGAATCAGGTAGACGAACGCGGGCATCGTCTGCATCAGGTCGAGGATCGGACGCACCGTCGCGGCGACCCACTTGCTCTTCGCAGCCCAGACGCCGAGCGGGATGCCGAGCACGAGGCTGATGATCGTCGACGACAGCGTGAGGCCGAGCGTGATCACGGTCTGGTCCCAGAAGCCCGTCGCGAAGATCAGCAGCAGCGACGCGGTCGTGAACAGCGCGAAGCGCCAGCCCACGCGCCACAGCCCGACGCCAATGAAGATCGCCATCATCAGCCACATCGGGATTGCCTGCAGGCTGTGCTCGACGAACGCCGCGAGACCCTCGATCGCTTGGCCGATCGCGTCGAACGTCTTCGCGTCGTGGTCGAGCAGGTAATGGACGGACTGGTCGACCCAGCTACCGAGCGGAATCATTTCAGACATGGGAGCCTCGCGAACGCGTGATGGCCTTCAGGATGAGCGCACGATCGACCGAGCCGCAGTAGCAGCCGTCGTCGTCGACGACCGGCAATGCATTCGGGCTCGCGACCACGCGCGCGACGACATGTTCGAGCGACGCATCGCGCCGGATGCTCTCGATCGGCCGCACGGACGGCGCGGCCTGACCGATCGCGTCGCGCGTGACGAAGCCGCGGATCTTGCGTTGGGCGTCGAGCACGAACGCGTATTCGGCGCTGCCGTTCAGCGTCGCCGCGACGTTCGCGGCATCGACCTTCGACACGACCGGCACGGCGCCCGTCTGCATCAGGTCGCCGGCAGTCAGGTAGCGGCTCGTGTCGATGCCGTCGAAGAACGCGCGCACGTAGGCGTCGGCCGGGTTCGCGATGATGTCCTGCGGCGTGCCGACCTGCACGAGGCGCCCGCCCTCCATGATCGCGATCCGGTTGCCGATGCGCAGCGCTTCCTCCAGATCGTGCGACACGAACATGATCGTGCGGCGCTGCTCCTTCTGCAGCTGCAGCAGCACATCCTGCATTTCCCTGCGCTTCAGCGGATCGAGCGCGGAGAACGCCTCGTCCATGATCATCAGCGACGGGTTCACGGCAAGCGCGCGTGCGAGGCCGACGCGCTGCTGCATGCCGCCCGACAGCTCCGACGGCAGCTTGTGCGAAAACGGCGCGAGGCCAACCTGCTCGAGCACCTCCATCGCGCGCCGTTCGCGTTCCTTCTTGCCGACGCCCGCGACCTCGAGGCCGAACGCGGCATTCGACACCACGGTGCGATGCGGCATCAGCGCGAACGACTGGAACACCATGCTCATGTCCTTGCGGCGCAGCGCGGTGAGCGCCGAGCGGCGCGCCGAGGCGACATCGAGGCCATCGATCATCACCTTGCCCGCGCTCGGGTCGACGAGCCGGTTCACGAGACGGATCAGCGTGGACTTGCCGGAGCCGGACAGGCCCATCAGCACGAAAATCTCACCTTCCTGCACGTTGAACGACACGTTGTGCACGCCGACGACCTGGCCGGTGCGCTTGAGCACGTCGTCCTTCGTTGCACCGGCGGCGAGCATGTCGAGCGCCTGCTGCGGGTTGTTTCCAAATACCTTGCACAGACCTTCGACTACGACCTTGGGGGCATCCATCGAAACCTTCTCCTCGTGTAGCGGGGACTCACGCGTGTCACTCAGCGTGACTACATAGTTGCCAGAAAAAACCCCGACCTGCCGACGAATTACGACAAACGCTTGCGCAAATACGACACGAGGGAAAGACGGCCCCCGGCCGCATACGGCCGGGCGGTGTGCGCGGTGCATGCGGTTTGCGGCGGCGCAGTACGCGCGCAGCCCGCACTGGCAAGCACTGCAGCGAAATCTTGTGCGGAGCAGCGTGCGACGGAACGGGCGGTGAAATGTGCGCGATCGCCGAGGCGGTGCGTCGCTTTACGACAATTCCGCGTCCGTTCGGACCATCCCGGATGCGACGCGCAATTGCCGATTCGTGGTGGAAAAGCGCATGACCGTTCTGAAAACTGACGGAAGCGGGCGCGGGCATCCGGTGCGGTCGCCAGCGGGCATCGAGCGGCGGTCATTCGCGGTGCGTGGTTCGACGAGAAATTGCAGGGACCGGCAGGCTCGATGACCTCGTATTGTCACGCTCCGTTACCAAATTTCCCGCCGCTTCCCGGACATGCATGCGCCGCCGCAGTCTAAATCTTTAGCGGAATCTTTCCCCCGCATACGACGAGGCCTTACCGTGCAGCACCTGACTTTTACCCCACTGGCTGCGGGAATCGCGGCCGCATTGCTGGGCGGATGTGCCGCAGCGCCTTACGACACATCATCGATGTCGCCCTGCGATCACGAGTACATGATCGCCAATCCTGCAGGCGCCGAATACTACTGCGGGTATGGCTATCCGCTTTACGAAGGAGGCTATCTCGGCTTTGTCGATATCGACCGTTTTCACCGTCATCACCATGACCATGACCACGATCGCGACCACGACCGCGATCACGACCATGACCATGACCATGACCATGACTTCGATTTTCGTCTTGGCCATGCGCATCCCGGCGGCATGACGGCCGGCCACGGACACAGCGTGGCGCACGCCGCAGGCCACGGCGGCGGGCACGGGTCAGGCGGCTCGAGCGGCTCGAGCGCGTCGAGCGGTTTCGGCAGCGACTTCCAGCCGTCCGGAGCGAGCGGATCGCACGGCGGCGGCATGCACAAGTAACCGGAATCGCGGCACGGACAGCATCGGCGCATTCCTCCGCCCGGCAACGGGCGCCGGAATGCGTCAGCCTGAAAACTTTCCGTGACGCCCTTCTCCCGCACTGAATCGCGCGGCGCCGGCCACGCCCTCCGCCCGCACGATCGGCGCGCCCCTTGCCCCCTCCTGCCGCAACGCTTCCGCCAGCGGCAGTTCCCATTGATCGTACGCGGAGCGCCGGTCTGCCAGCATGCACTGGCGCGGAAATCCGGCGATCTGCCGGGCGATGCGCATCGCGTACGCGAGCGCTTCGCCCTTCGGCGTCACATAGTTGACGAGCCCCATGGCCTTCGCTTCCACGACATCGACGGCACGTCCGGTCAGGATCATGTCCATCGCATGTCCCATCCCGACGAGACGGGGCAACCTGACCGTTCCACCGTCGATCAGCGGCACGCCCCAGCGCCGGCAGAACACGCCGAAGATCGCGTCGGCCTCCGCGACGCGGATGTCGGCCAGCAGCGCGAGCTCCAGCCCGCCCGCCACCGCATGCCCGGCGACGGCCGCGATCAGCGGCTTCGACAACGCCATGCGGGTCGGGCCCATCGGGCCCGGTCCTTCCCCCGCTTCGTCGACGCTGTTGCGCAAGGCCGGATCGCCCGCCGCCTTCAAGTCGGCGCCCGCACAAAAGTTGCCTCCGGCGCCCGTCAGGATCGCGACCGCGAGCGCGGCATCGGCCTCGAACCGCTCGAACGCTTCGCTCAGCCGCAAAGCGGTCGGACGGTCGACGGCGTTGCGCCGGTCAGGCCGATTGACGGTGATCGTGCAGATCTCGCCATCCGTCGCGTAAAGGACATCGTCCATCGTCTCCCCCTGAAAAGCAGCCATACGCTTATCACATTCGTTATACGCCACCTGATATCGCGTGGAACGTCCCCGGCAACCAACGGACACCCGACACTGTTCGGAACCGGGTCCGATGCGTTCAACCCGGCGATGCGGCGCGTGATCCTTTGAACTCGCGCGCTCCCCATCTGCGCAAGCCATATCTCGCTTACCCGGCACGACCGAGGCGCTCAACGGCACGTCCATTTCCTGGCGTGAAAATCATGCCGCAAGGCTGTGTTAAATTGCCCGGAAAACAATCCCGATCGCGCTATTGCGACATCCATTCCGAGCCATGCCGTCGACCCACGCCACCCTCATTGCGCCGGCGCTTATCGCCCGAGCGCGCCATGCAACCCGATCCGCCCAGAGCGCCCGCCACGGCGTGCCTGGCCGCTGACGCATGCTGCGTCCGGCAACGTCATGCACCGATTGACGCTTCCCGCGCGACGCATATCGCGCGGGGTGCGCACGCCAGCCGGTCCGACACCGCCAAGCCACCCGATCACGGGCATTTTCCGGAACCGGACGTGTCTGAATCAGCACGACTCCGGGCCGCCTGTGGCGCGATACCGTTCGCGATCGCAGCACCAGAACAACATAGCGACATAGCGATTTAGAGAGGGAGCAAATCTGATGACGTGGCTCTTTGCCGTGATCGGCTTCATCGTAGGCGGCATCGGCGCGCTGATCGGTGATTTTTCCGTCGGCGTCGGCGCGCTGCTGGGTGGCGCGGTCGGGTTCTGTGTCGGCCACGCGCTCAAGGAGCGCAAGCCGAAACCCGCGCTTCCCGACCCGCTCGCGGCCAGCCCCGCGCCGCCCGTGACGCTTGCCGAGCGCGTCGCGCGCCTCGAAGCGACGGTCGACACGCTGACGCGCGAGATCGCGACGCTGCGCGGCCAGCTGGCCGGCGTGAAGTCCGGCGCGTCGGCGCCTGCTGCGGGCACCGCGGCCGGCGCCGCGTCGCCAGCCGCCCCGCCGTTATCGATCCCGATACCGGCCCGTCCGCCCGCTCAACCCGCCGTCGCAAGAGCGGACACACCGTCGTCCACGTCGATCCCGGCCGCTGCGGCGACGCCTGCACCCGCGCCGACTTCGACGCCGGCACCCGCCACGCGCGCCGCCAACGCCGACGCATCGCGCCCGGCAGCTCCCGCGACGACGCCGGCCGCCGCCCCCGCACCGGCCTCCCCGCCGGCCGCCACCCCGGCCACCGCCCCCGCCGTACGCTCGCCCGCATCGCCACCTGCGAAGCGCGAACCGGACCTCGTCGAGCGCGCATTCCGCGCCGCCCGCGACTGGCTGCTCGGCGGCAACACGGTCGTGCGCGTCGGGATCATCGTGCTGTTCTTCGGCGTCGCGTTCCTGCTCAAGTACGCGGCGGACAACAACCTGCTGCCGATCGAATTCCGGCTCGCGGGCACCGCGCTCGGCGCGACCGCGCTGCTCGTGGTCGGCTGGCGCGTCGCCGCGCGGCGCCCCGCGTACGGCCTCGTGCTGCAGGGTGGCGGCGTCGGCGTGCTGTACCTGACCGTATTCGCCGCGACCAAGCTCTACCACCTGCTGCCCGTCGGCGCGGCGTTCCCGCTGATGGTCGCGATCTGCACATTGAGCGCGTTCCTCGCGGTGAAGCAGAACGCCCTGCCGCTCGCGTTCATGGGCAGCGCCGGCGGCTTTCTCGCGCCGGTGCTGCTGTCGACCGGCACCGGCAGCCACGTCGCACTGTTCAGCTATTACGCGCTGCTGAACGCGGGCATCTTCGCGATCGCGTGGTTCAAGGCGTGGCGCCCGCTCAACCTGCTCGGCTTTGTGTTCACGTTCTCGATCGGCTCCGCGTGGGGCGTGACCGCGTACCGCCCGGAGTTCTTCGCGAGCACCGAGCCGTTCCTCGTGCTGTTCTTCCTGATGTACGTCGGCATCGCGCTGCTGTACGCCGCGCAGCGCGAGCTGGCGCTCAAGCATTACGTGGACGGCACGCTCGTGTTCGGCACGCCGATCGTCGCGACCGCGCTGCAGGCCGCGCTTGTGAGGAACATGCCGTTCGGCCTCGCGTGGAGCGCCGTCGCGCTGTCGGCGTTCTACGTCATGGTGGCCGCGTGGCTCGCACGGCGCCGCGAGCGTCTGCGCCTGCTGTTCGAGGCGACGCTCGCGCTGGCGGTGATCTTCGCGACGCTCGCGGTGCCGCTCGCGTTCTCGGGGCCGACGACGAGCGCCGCGTGGGCGATCGAAGGCGCGGCGATCGTCTGGGTCGGCGTGCGCGAACGGCGCCTCGCGCCGTTCGGCTTCGGCCTGCTGATGCAGGTCGCGGCGACCGGCGCGTTCTTCGCGGGGATGCTCGGCGAAGCCGATACGACCGCCGCGCTGCCGGTGCTCAACAGCCCGTACATCGCGACGCTGCTGATCGCGCTCGCCGGCCTGTTCACGGGCTGGTGGCTGCACGGACGCGACGAAGCGCGCGCGTGGCACGCGTGGATGCCGGAGATCGGCGTCGCGGCAGCCAGCTGGGGGCTGCTGTGGTGGCTGTGCGGCGGCGCCCGTGAAATCCTCGTGTACGCCGGCCATCATGTCGACGCGCATCCGGATCGCTTCACGACGGACACGCTCGCGCTGTTCGTCGCCGCGACCGCGTGGCTCGCGCACACCGCGCGCCGCAAGCTCGTGTGGCCGCTCGCCGAATGGCCCGCGTACGCGCTGGCGCCGGCGCTCTCGCTGTTCGCGCTGCGCGCGTTCGACGCGCACGAAGCGCCGCTGTCGGGCCTCGGCGCGATCGCCTGGCCGGTCGTCGTCGCGGCCTGTTACGCACTGTTGTGGCGGCAGTCTCCCGAGTGGACACCTGCCAAAGCATCCCCCAACGGCACGTCCGGCGGCACGCATCGCGACACCGATGCGCCGCCCGCCGGCCCGTCCTTCGACGCTCCCCCCAAACGCACTTCCTCCGTTGCGCCCCGGATGGCAGCCGCCATCGACACGTCCGTGCTCGCACCGCTGCATACGCTGATGTTCTGGAACGTGTGCGGCCTGCTCGCGCTGGAAGGCTTCTGGCGCCTGCGCGCGTACGTGCCGGAAGGCGCGTGGAGCTGGAGCGCATGGGCATACGGCTTCGGGCTGCTGCTTCTGCTCGTGTCCGGCGTCGGCGCGCCCCTGCGCTGGCCCGTCGCGCGATTCCCGCGCGCGTACCAGGTGTGGGGCGCGGCGCCACTCGCCGCGCTGCTGTGGCTGTGGAGCATCGCGAGCGTGTCGAGCGACGGCGACGCGTCGCCGCTGTTCTGGCTGCCATTGCTGAACCCGCTCGACGTCGCACAGCTGCTGATCTTCGTCGCGATTGCGATGTGGCTGCGGCGGCTGACGACGCTCGGCATCGCGTGGCGCCCGCCCGCGATCGGCTATGCGGCGGTCGCGACCGTGTTCCTGTGGTTCAACGCGCTGCTGCTGCGCACGCTGCATCACCGCTTCCACACGGCCTACGACGTCGATGCGGTGCTGGCGTCGTTCAACCTGCAACAGGTGTTCATGATCGGCTGGAGCGCGTTCGCATTCGCAGGTCTCTGGCTCGCCCGCCGCGACGGGCCTGCACGGCTCTGTGCGATCGCGTCGATGCCGCTCGTGGTCGTGATGTGGGCGTGGACCTACTATGCGAACTTCACGCAGGACGGCGGAAGCTGGGCGCGCGTGCCGCTCCTCAATCCGCTCGACCTCGTGCAGCTCGTGATCTATGCACTCGCGGCGTTCTGGCTCGCGCGCGTGCACCGCCTCGGCATCCCGCTCGACAACTACCGCGTCGAGCTGCAATCGGTGGCCGGCGCGACGGCGTTCCTGTGGCTGAACGCGATGCTGCTGCGCACGCTGCACCACTGGACCGGCGTTCCGTACACGCTCGACGACATGGCGCATTCGACGCTCGTGCAGGCGTCGGTCTCCGTGTTCTGGACCGTGTGCGCGCTCGCGACGATGATCTGGGCAACGCGCCGCCGGCTGCGGCCGCTGTGGTTCGTCGGCGCCGCGCTGCTCGCACTCACCGTCGTGAAGCTGTTCCTGTTCGACCTGTCGCACGTGAAGGGCGTCGAACGCATCGTGTCGTTCATCGGCATCGGCGTGCTGCTGCTGTTGATCGGTTATTTCTCGCCGCTGCCGCCGAAGGCAGCGGGCAATTCGGAAACGAACCAATGAAGCCTCTCGTTGCCCTGCTCGGCCTGAGCGCCTTGGCGTCGTTCGCGTCGTTCGCGGCGACCGGCATTGCGCGCGCCGACGCCCCGGTCGCGCAGCGCTTCGCGCTCGACCTCGACGGCAGCGCCGCGTACTACACGGTGACGGTGCCGCCGGCTGTCTACGCGGCAAGCCGGCGCAACGATCTCGGCGACCTGCGCGTGTTCAACGGCGCGGGCGAACCGGTGCCGTACTCGCTCGATGCGCCGGCGGCTGCCGAACCGCCGCCGCAACGGCATCCGGTGCCGTGGTTCCCTCTGCTGTCTGCCGATGCAAACGCCGACGTGAACACCGCGCATGCACCGCTCGGTGTGTCGGTCGCCGCCGACGGCTCGCTGCGCGCGACCGTGCCTGCGCCGCCGCGCGCGCGCCGCACCGCGGATCTCGTCGACCTGTCGCACGCGGGTGGGCAGGCCAGCGCGCTGCTGATCCACCTGCGCAACGACAGCTACCAGGGACGCGTGAGCATCGAGGCCAGCGACGATCTCCAGAGCTGGCAGCCGCTGACGGACACGCAACTGCTGAAGGTCGCGTACGACGGCCATACGCTGGCGCAGGAACGCATCGCGCTCGACGGCGTGCGGCAGCGCTATCTGCGGCTCAACTGGCTCGACGGCGCGCCGGACATCGCGTCCGCCGAAGCCGAAACGCGCATGTGCGGCGCCCCGAAGGAAGCCCCCGTCACGGGCGCACCGGATGAAGTGCCCTCGGGGTGCACCCCCGATGGCGCGGCCGCGCCGCGTCAATGGCGCGACGGCGTGCGCATGCGGGCCGGCGGCGCGCCCGGCGAGTATCTGTTCGAGACGGACGGCGCCTATCCGGTCGATCGGCTGCGCCTCGGCCTGCCTCAGCCCAATACGGTTGCACACGCAACCATACAGGCGAGAGCCGACACGCAAGCGCCGTGGCACGACGTTGCCGATGCCATGTTGTTCCGGTTGCAAGGCAAGGCCGGCGAACAGCGCAATCCGCCGCTCGAGTTCGCGGCGGACGCGGACCGCCTGTGGCGCATCGTCGTGGACATGCGCAACGGCGGCCTCGGCGGCGGGCTGCCGGCCGCGACCGTCGGCTGGCGTCCCGCGTCGCTGACGTTCGTCGCGCGCGGCGCGGCGCCGTTCACGCTCGGCGTCGGCAATGCGGCGCTCGCGTCGGCGGCCGTCAGCCGCGATGCGCTGCTGATCGGCACGTCGACCGAGATCCGGCCCGCACGCGTCGGCGATGCGCTGCCGGTTGCACCGCCGGCTGCATCGCCGCCCGCCGCTGTCGATACCGACGCACCGCGCCGCTACGTGCTGTGGGCGTCGCTGGTGATCGCGGTCGGCGCGCTCGCCAGCATCGCGTGGCGCCTCGCGCGCGGCGGCGGACCGCAGGATCGCGGGCGGCATTGAGAATGCGTACGCCGGTAGCCGCCCCCCCGCAGCAAGCTTTGACGCGGCTACCCTTACGCAACCACCCTCTACACAACCACCCTTAGGCAATCACCCTCTACACAACCTCCCTTACGCAACTGCCCTTACGCAATCACCCTCTACGCAATCACCCTCTACGCAACCACCCTCTACGCAATCACCCTCTACGCAATCACCCTCTACACATCCTCCCCTACGCAACCGCCCCTACACAACCACCCACTACACAACCACCCTTAAGCAACTCCCCTTACGCACCCGTTATTACACAACCGCCTTTACACAACGTTTACCCGCCGTCCACATTTATTTCGACGATTGCAATGCAGGAGTGCATATAGTCAAAGGTATCCGAATCACGGTGCCACGACATGCACGGAATCCACGAAGCGGGTCACCGGCAAGGCCGGCACAAACGCCCGGCCACCACCCTGAAATTACTGCTGATGGCAGCCGCCCTTGCGCTGTCGGCAACTGTCGCGCCTCCTCCCGCAGGCGCGCAGGTTGCCGTCGCGCCCCTCACTCCCGCCGCCGAGGCGCCAGTTGATCCATCGACTGACGCGCCAACCGATGTGCCCGCCGATGCGCCCGCCGATGCGCCCGCCGATGCGCCGTTCGCGCTCGACACAGTCGTCGCGACACTGCGCAAGCGCTTTCACGTCGCGTATGCGGACGCGCGGGCCATCGCGCACGCGGTGCAGACCGAGTCGGACCGCTACGGACTCGCGCCGGCGCTGTTGCTCGCGATCATCGCAGTCGAATCGGGTTTCGATCGCCATGCGGTCAGCGTCGTGGGCGCACGCGGGCTGATGCAGGTCCTGCCCGCCGCGCATCGCGATCTCGTCGCCCATGTGAAGGACCTGTCCGATCCCGCGACCAACGTGCGGATCGGCGCGGCGATCTTCCGTGGCTATCTCGACGATGCGGACGGCGATGTCGAAACCGCGCTCGTCCGCTACAACGGCGGGACGAAGCGCTATGCGCAGCGCGTCGTGCTGCGCGTGCAGCAGTTCGACGCGCAACTCCGCCGGCCGGCCGTTTCCACCGTCGACGACGCTCGCTCGGCGAGCGCGCAGTAAGCGGGCACGCGGGACAGCACACGCCGTCGCGCCGGCGCGCGGCAACCGCGAGCCACGATCCTTCAGCGCGTCGACGCTGCGCTGCATCCGGCTGCCCGCCATCGCTATTTCCCCGACTCGACCGACTCGCGCGACTCGGCGCCGCTCAGCCGATAGCCGACTCCAGCCTCCGTCAGAATGTATTCGGGCCGCCGCGGATCGCGTTCCAGCTTGCGGCGCAGATGCCCGACATAGACGCGCAGGCAATGCGGATCCTTCTCGTGCGCGGCTCCCCACACTTCCTGCAGCAGCCTGTCATGCGTCAGCAGCCGTCCGGCGTGATGCGCGAGCACCGCGAGCAGCCGGTACTCGATCGGGCTCAGGTGCACGCGCGCGCCGCTGCGCAGCACCTGCCGGTCGCCGAGGTCGACGGTCACGTCGCCGAATTGCACACGCGCGTCGCGAACGTGCGCGATGCCGGCCTGCCGACGCAAGTGCGCGCGAATGCGCGCGATCAGCTCGGCCGAGCCGAACGGCTTGGTCAGGTAGTCGTCGGCGCCCGCGTTGAGCGCGGCGACCTTGTCGGCCTCCGTGCTCAGCGCCGACAGCACGATCAGCGGTGCAACGGACTGGTCGCGCAGCGCGTGGATCAGCGCGACGCCGCCGAGGTCCGGCAGGCAGATGTCCGCGACGATCACGTCGGGGCGTCGCGCGGCGACCGCCGCGACGCCTTCGGCGCCGGTCGCGGCTTCGCACACGTGCATGTGCTCCGCCTTGAGCGCGGCGTGCACGAAATGACGGATGAACCGGTCGTCGTCCACGACGACGACGACCACGGACGGTTCGCTCATGCGGGAACGGTCCGATGCGGGCGGGATGCGCGCAACGGTGCCGGTCGTTGCGCACGGCCGCCGGACAGCGGCTCGACAGGAGCGCGACGACCGTGCGCGGGCTTCGGTTTCATGATCAGGCCCATCCGAACGCGACCAGCATCATGTCGATCAGCTTGATGAACGGGAACGGCAGCAGCATTCCGCCGAGCCCGTAGATCAGCAGGTTGCGGCGCAACAGCGGCGCCGCGCCGAGCGGGCGGTAGCGCACGCCCTTCAGCGCAAGCGGGATCAGCGCGACGATGATCAGCGCGTTGAAGATCACCGCCGACAGGATCGCCGACGACGGCGACGCCAGATGCATCACGTCGAGCACACGCAGTTGCGGATAGGTCGTCGCGAACGCGGCCGGGATGATCGCGAAGTACTTCGCGACGTCGTTCGCGATCGAGAACGTCGTCAGCGAGCCGCGCGTCATCAGCATCTGCTTGCCGATCTCGACGATCTCGATCAGCTTCGTCGGGTTCGAGTCGAGGTCGACCATGTTGCCGGCTTCCTTCGCCGCCTGCGTGCCGCTGTTCATCGCGACCGCGACGTCCGCCTGCGCGAGCGCCGGCGCGTCGTTGGTGCCGTCGCCCGTCATCGCGACCAGCCGCCCCGCCGCCTGATGCTCGCGGATCGTCGCGAGCTTCGCCTCCGGCGTCGCTTCCGCGAGGAAATCGTCGACGCCCGCTTCCGCGGCGATCGCCGCCGCGGTCAGCCGGTTGTCGCCCGTCACCATCACGGTCTTGATGCCCATCTTGCGCAGCTCCGCGAAGCGCTCCTTGATGCCGCCCTTCACGATGTCCTTCAGCTCGATCACGCCGAGCACGCGCGCGACGCCTTCATGCCGCTCCGCGACGACGAGCGGCGTGCTGCCGCGGCGCGCGACGTCGGTCACGAGCGTATCGACCTCGTGCGCAACACGTCCGCCGTGCACTTCCACGTAGTGCCGGACCGCATCGGCCGCACCCTTGCGGATCTCGCGGTGCGGCGCGCCGGACGACGTCCCCTCGGGGGACAGGTCGACGCCGGACATCCGCGTCTGCGCGCTGAACGACAGGAACACGGCGTGGAGCGCATGCATGTCGCGCTCGCGCAGGTTGAAGCGCTGCTTCGCGAGCACGACGATGCTGCGGCCTTCCGGCGTCTCGTCGGCGAGCGACGACAGTTGCGCGGCATCGGCAAGCATTTCCTCGGTCACACCCGGCGCGGGCATGAATGCCGAAGCCTGCCGATTGCCGAGCGTGATCGTGCCGGTCTTGTCGAGCAGCAGCACGTCCACGTCGCCGGCCGCTTCCACCGCGCGGCCCGACGTCGCGATCACGTTCGCCTGCATCATCCGGCTCATCCCGGCCACGCCGATCGCGGACAACAGGCCGCCGATCGTCGTCGGGATCAGGCACACGAGCAGCGCGACGAGCGCGGTGATCGTCACCACGTGGCCCGACTTCAGCGCTTCCACCGCGAACGTCGAAAACGGCAGCAGCGTCGCGGTCGCGAGCAGCAGCACGATCGTCAGTGCGACGAGCAGGATCGTCAACGCGATTTCGTTCGGCGTCTTCTTGCGCTTCGCGCCTTCGACCATCGCGATCATCCGGTCGAGGAACGCCTCGCCCGGATTGACGCTGACGCGCACGACGATCCAGTCCGACAGCACGCGCGTGCCGCCCGTCACCGACGAGAAGTCGCCGCCCGATTCGCGGATCACCGGCGCGGATTCGCCGGTGATCGCCGATTCGTCGACCGACGCGACGCCTTCGATCACGTCACCGTCGGCGGGAATCGTGTCGCCGGTCTCGACGAGCACGATATCGCCCTTGCGCAGGTCGCTGGACCCCATCACCTCGACGGCAGCCTGTGCGCTCGGCGCCGCGAGCTTCTTCGCGACGACGTTGTGTTTCGCGCTCCTGAGCGACGCGGCCTGCGCCTTCGAACGGCCTTCGGCGAGCGCTTCCGCGAAGTTCGCGAACAGCACCGTGAACCACAGCCACAGCGCGATCGCGACGATGAAGCCCGCCGGCGCCTCAGCCTGGCCGGCGAGCGCGGCAAACCACAGGATCGTCGTCAGGATGCTGCCGACATACACGCAGAACATCACCGGATTGCGGAACTGCGTGCGCGGCGTGAGCTTCCGGAACGCGTCGACGATCGCCGGCCGCACGAGCGCAGGATCGAACATCGAGCGCGCGGCGGTGCGCGCCTGGCCGAGATTGTCCGGGCGATGGCCGGTTGGAGGGGCTTGGAACATGGCGATTTTTCCTCGCGGCGCGGCGGCGGCTTCGGTTCGGCATCCGGCCCACGGGATTGCGGGCTGGCCACGGTAGCGCGCCGGCACGCACGGCATCCGTTTCCACTTGAACCATCATATGAAGACCCGCGTGAAAATCGCGGCAAAGGCATGCACCGAAGCGTAAAAATCGCGTAAAGAAGCGGTGCAGAACGCACGCGGGTACGCACGCGCACGAGTTGTCTCCCGCGCCGCGCATCGACTGCCGCCGGCAAGACGGCGGTATCGGGATCGTCAGATCAGGATTCGGGGGCCGCGGAAAATCCTCAAGCGCGCCTACTTCGCCGCGCCGTGCCCATGCAGCCGCACGCGCCACGGCGACGACCGCCAGCTCGCTGCGCCGGCCGCACGCCGAGCGGCCGACCGCACGGCCGGGCGGCTGCGCATCCCGTCCCGGGCCGTCACGATCACGCGTGCCGGCAGCGCGCGGGCGACGCGCCGCACGGCTGCCGCGCGGATCGCGAACCGCGACGCGGGCGTCGCGCGGCGCGCATGCAGCGCGGCCGGCCGCTTGCACAGAATCGCGCTGTCGTAGCGCTTGCCCGCGAACCGCACGACGTCGACGACCTCGAAGCCCTGCGCGCGATAGAACGCGAGCAGGTGCGCGGCCGGCTGCGGCGTGTCGAGCGCGAGCAGCGTAAACCCGCGCGCCGCGGCCCATTGTTCGGCGAACGTCAGCAGCATCGCGCCGATCCCGCGGCCCTGCCAGTCGGGATCGACCGCAACCTGCCGCACGCTGGCGACGCTGACATGGCGATACAGCGAGCATGCGGATGCCGCATCGGTCGTATACAGCGTCATCGTGCCGATCACGCGCGCGCCGCTCACCGCGACGAAACACTCGCCCGCTTCCGCGCGTTGCCGCGTGACCGCCTCCGTCTGATCGACGCACGTGCAGTTCAGCCCCATCGCGCCGAGCCGCGCGAACGCGCGATGCAGCATGCCGGTGAGCGCCCCGTAGCCGTCGAACGCGGGATCGAAGCGCCGCACGACGACGCGCTCGGCGCGCGGCGCCGGCAACGTGACATGCAGGCGTTCGATGGCTTCGTTCGACGGTGACGACATGGTTTCGCTCCTTCGCTTCGGTTGCCCGAAGTCTATGAGCGCGCGCTTCGCGCTCGCAAGAAAAAATGTCGTAAATGTCGGGCTGCGGCGCATGCGGATTCGCCCGCGTTTTCGGCGGATTTCCCTCCGGATTTACGACATTTTTATTTGCGCCGCCCTATACCGTCATCAAGCGATCCACGCGCGTCGCTCGATGCTGCGCGTGGCGCGCCGAAACATCGGAATCGCCTTTTTTCATCGGGAGCAACTGATGAACCTGTACTTCTGGCTGCCGCTGCTGTTCGCGCTCGGCCTGGGCAGCCTCGTGCTGTGCCTGCTGTTCGTCGACGCGTGCGAACGCATCTGAGGAGACGCTCATGGCCTGGCTTGCCGCAATCGTTTCCGCATTTGCCTTTGTCTATCTGTTCGCCGCGATGATCCGGCCGGAATGGTTCTGACGTTCTGACCTTCCGGCACCGGCACGCGCGTGCCAATTCGAGCGTCGCTCTCCGCCGACGCAGGGGGAATGGCCCATGTGGACCCTACCGCTACTGATCCTCGTCGCGGCAATCGCCGTGTCGATTCCGCTCAGCCGTTACATGTCCTGGATCATGGACGGCCGCTACCATGCGCCGCGCCTGTTGCGCTGGTTCGAGGCACGGCTCGACAGCGGCCAGCAGAACTGGAAGCAGTACACGGTCGCGCTGCTCGCGTTCAACGCGGTGCTGTTCGTGTTCGGCTTCGTCGTGCTGTCGCTGCAGCCGCTGATGCCGCTGAACCCGCTCGGACGCGGGATGCTCGCGCCGTCGACGATCTTCAACACGGTCATCTCGTTCATGACCAACACGAACCTGCAGCACTATTCGGGCGACCAGCATCTGTCGAACTTCAGCCAGATCTTCTTCATCCTGCCGAACATGTTCATGTCGGCGGCAGTCGGGCTGTGCGCGCTGACCGCGATCATCCGGCTGTTCCGTGGCCAGTCGCTGATCGGCAACTTCTTTGTCGACATGTGGCGCGTGATCGTCTACATGTTCGTGCCGATCGCGCTCGTCGTCGGCACGATCTTCATTCATGAAGGCATGCCGATGACGCTGCAGAGCGACGTGCAGGTAACGACGCTCGAACCCGCCGCGATGGGCACGACGGACAACGGCCAGGCGAAGCAGCAGACGCTGATCGTCGGCCCGGTCGCCGCGGTGATCCCGATCAAGATGCTCGGCACCAACGGCGGCGGCTTCTACGGGATGAACAGCGCCCACCCGTATGAAAACCCGAGCGCGCTGTCGAACTTCCTGACGACGCTCGCGATGATGATCTTCCCGTTCTCGCTCGTGCTGATGTACGGCCGCATGCTCGGCCGCGTGCGTCACGCGGTCGTGATCTACAGCGTGATGCTGTCGATGATGATCGGCCTGATCGCGTGGGCCGTGTACTTCGACACGCTGCAGCCGAACCCGGCATTCACCGCGCACCCGGTCGCGCGCACGTATCCGCTCGCGGGCACCACGCATTCGGTGACGATCCCGCCGGTGGCCGCGCTGCCGGTCGACCAGCACCTCGGCAACCTCGAGGGCAAGGAGCTGCGTTTCGGCACGTCGGCCGGCGCGACCTTCGCGGCGATCACGACCGACGTCACGTGCGGCGCGGTCAACGCCGAGCACGACAGCCTGAACCCGCTCGCGGGCCTGTCGCCGCTGATCGGGATGTGGCTCAACTGCGTGTTCGGCGGCAAGGGCGTCGGGATGATCAACCTGCTGCTGTTCCTGATCGTCGGCGTGTTCCTCGCGGGCCAGATGGTCGGCCGCACGCCCGAATATCTCGGCCGCAAGGTCGGCGCGCGCGAGATGAAGCTCGCGATGATCGCGCTGCTCGTGCACCCGATCCTGATCCTCGGGCCGAGCGGCGTGTTCTCCGCGACCGACTGGGGCACGAAGGCCGAGGCGAACCCCGGCGCGCACGGTTTCAGCGAGATCACGTACCAGTTCTCGTCGGCGTCCGCGAACAACGGCTCCGCGTTCGACGGGCTGAGCACCACCTACGGGCTGAACGCGAACCCGAACCCGGCGCCCACCGCCGTGCAGTGGGACACGTCGACGGGCCTCGTGATGCTGTTCTCGCGCTACCTGCCGATCGTCGCGCCGGTCGCGATGGCCGCGTTCCTCGGCCGCAAGAAGACCGCGCCGGCGACGCTCGGCACGATGCGCGACGACACCGCGACGTTCGGCTTCCTGCTGCTCGGCACGATCGTGATCGTCGGCGCGCTGCTGTTCCTGCCGGTCGCGGCGCTCGGTCCGCTCGCCGATCACCTGGGGCCGATCCCGTTCGGCGGATGACGCACCACGCATCAAGACGCAACCTGACTTCAGGATCCAATCATCATGAAAACCACGCACATGACGCCTGATGCCGTCCATGCCGAGCCGAAGCCGCCGCGCAAGCCGCGCGACCGGCTGTTCGCGCCGGACCTGGTGCGCATGGCGCTCAAGCAGTCGCTGATCACGCTGCGGCCGGACATCCAGTGGAAGAACCCGGTGATGTTCGTCGTCGAGATCGGCGCGGTGCTGACGCTCGTGTTCATCGTGCAGATGGCGCTCGGCGCCGCGCACAGCCAGGCGCCGCTCTCCTACTTCATCGCGCTGTTCGTGTGGCTCGCGCTGACCGTCGTGTTCGCGAACTTCGCGACCGCGATCGCCGAAGAGCGCGGCAAGGCGCAGGCCGACGCGCTGCGCCGCGCGCGCCACGACACGCAGGCGAACCGGCTGCGCGACGACCGCTCGTACGAAACCGTGTCGTCGAGCGCGCTCAAGCGCGACGACCTCGTGCTCGTCCGCGCGGGCGAGGTGATTCCCGGTGACGGCGACGTCGTCGAAGGCACGGCCTCCGTCGACGAATCGGCGATCACCGGCGAATCCGCGCCGGTGATCCGCGACGCGGGCGGCGACCGCTCGGGCGTGACGGGCGGCACGACGGTGCTGTCCGACGAGATCGTCGTGCGCATTTCCGCCGGCCCGGGCGAATCGTTCCTCGACCGGATGATCGCGCTCGTCGAAGGCGCGGTGCGGCAGCGCACGCCGAACGAGATCGCGCTGACGCTCGTGCTGTCCGCGTTCACGCTGATCTTCCTGATCGTCGTCGTGCCGCTGTGGCCGATGGCGCTGAACGCCGAGCGCTACATGACGAGCTACCTCGGCCTGTCCGACCAGTTGCACAGCCTCGGCACCGACGTGCCGACGCTCGTCGCGCTGCTCGTGTGCCTGATCCCGACGACGATCGGCGCGCTGCTCGCGGCGATCGGCATCGCGGGGATGGATCGCGCGCTGCGCGCGAACATCATCGCGAAGAGCGGCAAGGCGGTCGAAGTGGCCGGCGACATCGACACCGTCGTGCTCGACAAGACCGGCACCATCACGATCGGCAACCGTCGGGCGACCGGCTTCATGCCGGTCGGCAGCGCCGACGAGAACGAGCTGAAGCGGCTCGCCGCGCTCGCGTCGTTCGGCGACCAGACGCCGGAGGGCAAGAGCATCGTGTCGGTCATATCGCCGCTCGCGCCGTACACGGTCGACCATCACGTGCCGAAGGAAGCGAAGGTGATCCCGTTCACCGCGCAGACGCGGATGAGCGGCGTCGACCTGCCCGACGGCCGGACGGTCCGCAAGGGCGCGCCCGATGCGGTGATCGCGTGGGTGCGCGAGCACGGCGGCGAAGTGCCGTTCGGCCTCGCGCCGATCCTCGAGCACGCGGGCCAGCAGGGCGCGACGCCGCTCGTCGTCGCGAACGGCAACGAGATCGCGGGCGTCGTGATCCTCGAGGACATCCTGAAGCCCGGCATCCGCGAGCGGATCGGCCACCTGCGCAGCATGGGCCTGCGCACCGTGATGGTGACGGGCGACAACAAGCTGACCGCGGCCACCATCGCGGGGCTCGCGGGCGTCGACACGTTCATCGCGGAAGCGACGCCGGAGCGCAAGCTCACGTACCTGCGCGAAGAGCAGGCGGAAGGCAAGCTCGTCGCGATGATGGGCGACGGCACCAACGACGCGCCCGCGCTCGCGCAGGCCGACGTCGGCCTCGCGATGAACTCGGGCACGCAGGCCGCGAAGGAAGCCGGCAACATGGTCGATCTCGACAGCGACCCGACCAAGCTGATCGAGGTGATCGAGATCGGCAAGCAGTTGCTGATGACGCGCGGCGCGCTGACGACGTTCTCGATCGCGAACGACGTCGCGAAGTATTTCGCGATCGTGCCCGCGCTGTTCGCCGGCACGTTGCCGTGGCTCGGCGCGATGGACGTGATGCATCTGCATTCGCCGACGTCGGCGATCCTGTCGGCGGTGATCTTCAACGCGCTGATCATCCCGCTGCTGATCCCGGTCGCGCTGAAGGGCGTGCGCTACCGCGCGCTCGGCGCGGACGCGCTGCTGCGCCGGAACCTGCTGGTCTGGGGGCTCGGCGGCGTGATCGTACCGTTCGCGGGGATCAAGCTGATCGATGTCGTGATGACGACGCTCGGCCTCGTGTCGTGAGCGACACGCCGGCGAAAGTGAGGGAGAGTGCCATGTTGCGCCACCTGTCGAAAAGTCTCTGGCTGCTCGGGTTCATCGTCGTGCTCGTGTGCGGCATCTACCCGGGAATCCTGTGGGTGATCGGGCAGACCGCGTTTCCGTTCCAGGCGAACGGCAGCATCGTCGACGGCCCCGACGGCAAGCCGGTCGGCTCGCTGCTGATCGCGCAGCCGTTCACGCGCGACGAGTACTTCCAGAGCCGTCCGTCCGCGGTGTCGTATGACGCGTCGGCGTCCGGCTCGTCCGCGCTCTCCGCGTCGAACTACGCGCTGCGCGACCGCGTCGCGCGCGCGATCGGCCCGATTGCGCGCTATGCGGGCGGCCCGAAGGCCGGCCAGCTCGTCGCGCCCGACGTCGAAAGCTGGTTCCAGGCCGACCATGCGGGCGGCAAGCCGCACATCGTCGCGCAATGGGCCGATGCACACAATTCGCTCGCGCAGGGGTGGGTCACGGCCGACGCGACGCACGGCGCGTATGTCGACGCGTGGGCGAAGCAGCATCCGCAAGCGGTCAAGCAATGGATCGCGGCGAACCCGTCGACGCCGCAGCCGAAAGCGCCCGACCTCGCGGTGCCGTTCTTCGAGTCGTTCTCGGCCGAGCATCCGGGGATGTTCCCGTCGGCCGTCACGCACACCGGCGCGGACGGCAAGAAGACGACGGCGATCGAGCCCGTGAACACCGGCGCGGACATCCAGTCGATGTTCTTCGACACGTGGCGTCAGGATCATCCGGACGTCGCGCTGCAGAACGTGCCCGGCGACTTCGTGACGACGTCGGGCTCGGGGCTCGACCCAGACATCACGCTCGCGAATGCGCTGTTCCAGCTCGATCGCGTCGCCGGCGCGTGGGCGACCGATACGAAGCGCCCGGTCGGGGAGATTCGCGCGGAAATCGCCACGCTGCTGCAGCGGGACGCGCATGCGCCGTTGGCGGGGCTCGCGGGCGAACCGGTCGTGAACGTGCTGCAGGCCAATCTCGCGCTGCGCAGGATGTATGGGGCGCCGCCGGCGTGATTGAGCAGGACGAAAAAAAGCCCCGCCTGCATCCAGCCGGCGGGGCCAACCCATGTCAGTAGAGACATCATGGAGGAGACGGAGGCCATCATATCGACGGGTCCGTGCGCACCCAACCAAGCATTTCTGCTATCGATCTGCGATCGCCGCGCACGATTCACCCGTCCGGACGGCATATCGATAGAACGAAAAGTCGTTTTCAGACTGGCTCCGGGGTCGTTACCATCTGGTTTTAAGCCTGTGCTTAGCCGGGCACCCCATCCCCGAGGAGCACCCCTTGACTGCATTCGATCAACATCGCCGGCCGTTCGTCGTCGGCATCGGCGGCACCACCCGCGAGGCCTCGTCGACCGAGCGCGCGCTGTCGTTCGCGCTGCGCGGCGCACAGGCAGCCGGCGCCCGCACCCGCCTGTTCGACGGTCCGTTCCTGCATACGCTGCCGCACTACGCGCCCGAACAGAAGACGCTGACCGACGCGCAGCGCGACCTGATCGACACCGTGCGCCAGGCCGACGCGATCATCATCGCGACGCCCGGCTATCACGGCGGCGTCTCCGGTCTCGTGAAGAACGCACTCGACACGCTCGAGGAGCTGCGCGCGGACGAACGCCCGTATCTCGACGGCCGCGCAGTGGGCCTGATCGTGACCGCGTACGGCTGGCAGGCGGCCGGCACCGTGCTGACGTCGCTGCGCTCGATCGTCCACGCGCTGCGCGGCTGGCCGACGCCGTTCGGTGCAACCGTCAACACGCTCGAAACGCGTTTCGAGGGCCCGGACAGCTGCTCGGATCCGAAGGTCGTCGCGCAGCTCGAGACGGTCGGCGCGCAAGCCGCCGAGTTCGCGCTCGCGTTCGCATCGCATCGCGCGGCGTCGCATGCGGCGTCGGTCGACGCGCTCGCGCCGGTGCTGAAGATCGCCAACCACTGACGCCGCCTTCCGCCTTCCGCCTTCCGCCTTCCGCCTTCCTCCGCCCGCGCCCGCGCCCGGTGTCGCTCGCCGCGCGCGGGCGGCGCACATTCGCGCGCCGCGCGTTCACCGTCGATAACGATTCGGCCGGCAGCGTGATTTGCATTGGCCGAAAGATTGGTTCACGCGGCGCGCGGGTTTTCGTACGCTGAAAGCCCGATCCTTCTCCGCGCATGCCATGAATCGCACGATCCGCTACAAGGGCTACGAAGTCGCGCCTGCCGCTGCCCGGCTGCCGAACGGGCTGTTCGCCGCCAACCTGACGATCGAGAAGGCCAGCGCCGGCCCGTCGCGCGCCGTGTCGTTCGACGCGATCGATTTCTTCTTCGAAGAGGAACATGCGCTCGCGTACGCGTCGCGCTGGGGCCGCCTCTGGGTCGACGCGCACGCTTGACCTGCGTCACGCAGGTGTCAGCAAGGCCGCACGAAAATACGTGAATCACGGAGCCGTGGCACAATTTTTCGGTCCGTAATCCCGATACCAAGAGCCATGACTGACGCGCTGCAGGATGTGCATGCAGCAGCAGATCACGCAATGCGCAACTGGACCTTCGAGAGGCAAGGCCCGGTAAAAATCGGTTCCGATGCGCACAAGCAGATGTTCTGCCGCATGCTGCTCGACACCCACAACCCGTACAAGCCGGCGGTGATCGACTGGCCGCCGCTGAAGCCCGACGAACTCGATCGGCTCACGTCGCTGCCGATCTGGGACATCGCCGTGCAGACCGAAGGCCGCGCGTCGATCCGCGTCGCGACGTTCGCGTCGACCTTGACCGACCCGCTGCTGAAAGAGGCGCTCGACATGGACGGCGGCGAGGAAGCACGCCACAAGGTCGTGCTGTCGAGGCTCGTCGACGCGTACGGGATCAAGCTCGCGCCGGAACCCGCGTATCCGGCCCCGAAAGACGCCGAATGGGCATGGGTGGTGACGGGCTTCAGCGAGTGCATCGACAGCTTCTTCGCGTTCGGGCTGTTCCGCTCCGCGCAACGCTCCGGCTACTTCCCGCCCGAACTCGTCGACACCTTCGAGCCGGTGATCCAGGAGGAAGGCCGGCACATCCTGTTCTTCGTCAACTGGTTCGCGTGGTACCGGCGCAATATGCCGTGGTGGCACCGGCCGTGGTTCTTCGCGCGCGTGGCCGCCGTATGGACGTTCCTGATCTGGGAACGGATCGGCATCGCACGCGGCATCGACGCCGACGGCGTCGCGCACGACGCGAATTTCGCGAGGACCGGCAGCGCGGCCGTCGGCGACGCGCTCCATCCGCGCGAGCTGATCGAGCTGTGCCTTGTCGAGAACGATCGGCGCATGGCCGGCTACGACGAGCGGCTGCTGCGTCCGACGTTCGTCCCGAGCATCGCGCGCTTCGCGCTGAAGTTCATCGGGAAGTGAGCGTCGTCGGCGTTGTCGTTGGCTGTGCCTGACAACCGTCCGCGCAGTGAGTCCCCGCGACACGCACTGCGCGGATTTCCTCATACCCGTTCCACACGCCAACGCCCGCCCGGTTGCCCGGCGCGCGAGCGGCTCTTTTCTTCGGACGCGGACGTCCGGCGTTCGCCTGTTGCTTGGCTGAGAATTCGCACCGTCTGCGGCTATCTGCCTTGTGCAAACCGCCGAACGTGTGTGTGAGACCCGGCAGTGTTTCCGCGCTTGTCGAGTGTCAAGGCATGCGCCGGGAATTAAATTACGACTTCCTTTCGAATTCTGCCAATGCTGCAGAGCCTGGCCGGACACTCTAAGTAAAAATTACATGGTTCAGCGCCCGAGATCCGTGCAGCAACGGTCATTCCCCTTCCATCCCCGCTACACGGAACGCTGCTCGTCGTGATCTCGCCTCCGCCCACGCCAGCGCGGCCGATGCGCCGATCAGCATAGTCGATCTCGCGACTCATGCAGCCCTTCGCGTAAATCAAATCTGTCTCAAAATGAGACATAAAATCGAAAAACATTCAAAGCATATCAAACTTAATACGTTAAATTGCATGCACCATAATCCACCAATCTCTTCAATTTAAACATTACAAAACTGAAAGAAACATTCGAATGGCAAACGTTTGCCGCCCTTCTTGTCAGATCATTAGAAACTATCAGGAGGCAAAGCAGCCGGAGAATCGCTCCCAAACCATTGTAATCAAAGGGCTACATCTTTCGACCTGGCGAACCGACAATCTTTCAATATCATTGATCATACCTATCTGTCGCATCACTTAACAGTCGCACGAATAGCCAAAAACTAACCAAATTTAAACATTAAACCCCTCCAGATTTATCAATCCTTATCAATCTCAAAAACATCGCTCAAATACACTCCGTTCCAAATTAGAGATTTGCGCGAGCACGGGGTTAAATCATCGGAAGAAATGCCTGGTGTGTTGCGTGATTATTTGGAGGTAGCCAGGCATGAACCGCACATACCGCTCGATCTGGAACGAATCGCTCGGCGCATGGGTCGCCGCATCGGAAATTTCTACCGCTCGCGGCAAACCGAACAAGTCCGCCGTGGCGAAGGCCGTCGCGGCTGCTGCGATGGTCACCGGGGTGACACTCCTGGCCGGTGTTCCGCTGGCGAACGCCGCGACCTACACCGGTTCACAGGTATGCAACTCGGGGGCAGGGATCGGGCCGGACGGCGTTACGTCGTACGGCGCGGCAACGAGTCCCATCGACGGAAGCGGCACATGGTCGAACGTGGCGGGATGTAACGCCAACGGCGGCAATTTCCTTGGCGTCACTCTGTTCGGAAGCTATACGACTGCCACCGGTCAGGCCGCCACTGCAATCGGCATGGGGGCCTATGCCACCCAATTCGGCACGGCGGTCGGTCACCAGGCGACCGCGTCGGGCGCGTTCTCGGCTGCGTTTGGCTTCAACGCGCTGTCGTCCGGCACGTCGAGCTATGCGCTCGGGAACGGCGCGTCGGCAACGGCGGCGAACGCCGTCGCGATCGGGCACTTTACGAATGCGCGCTCGGCGTCGACCGTTTCAATCGGCGACAGCAACCAGGTTTCGGCTACCGCCGGCCTCGGGGCGACGGCAATCGGCTATCAGTCGACGGCGAGCACCGGCATCGGCGCGGTCGCGATCGGTAATCAGCAGTCGGCCAGCGGCAACGGCGCGGTCGCAATCGGCGATCCGAACGTCGCGACCGGCACCGGCGCCGTTGCGGTAGGCGCGAACAATACCGCGAACGGACAGGGCGCCATTGCGCTCGGCAACTCCAATACGTCGACCGGGACGGGTTCCGTCGCGCTGGGCAACACCAGCGTGGCGACCAGCAGCGCGGTGGCGATCGGCAGTTCGGCAACCGCGACGGGCACGAATGGCTCGGTTGCAATCGGCAACTCGGTGACGTCAACCGGCACTGGATCGATAGCGATCGGCAACAGCGGGAGCTTCAGCGCCAAGGCCATTGCCTCCGGCTCGGATGCATTGGCGCTCGGCAACGGCTCGACCGCGAGCGGGACGGCAGGTTCGGTCGCCCTGGGTTCGAGTAGTGTGGCCACGAATTCGTACGCGACCGCATTGGGCGCAAACTCCAACGCGTCCGGCACCGGATCCGTCGCGATTGCGCAAGGGTCCAGCGCAACGGCCACCAATGCGCTGGCGCTCGGCGTGAGCTCGACGGCAAACGTAGCGAACTCGGTTGCCCTCGGCAATGGCTCGGTGACGAGCGCTACCGCGACGACGGCAACCGGCGGCACCGGGACGGTCAGCAGCACCACGATCGGCACGCAGACGTTCGGCACCTACGCAGGCGCGAGCGCGGCGAACGGTGTGGTCAGTGTCGGCGCGCCCGGCACGGAACGCCGCATCCAGAACGTCGCCGCCGGCCTCGTCGGTGCGGCCAGCACGGATGCGATCAACGGCAGCCAGCTTTACGCGGTCGCCAGCACGACGACGTCGAGCATCGCCAGTTTGTCCACGTCAGCGTCGACGGGTATTTCGTCGGCCAATAGCTCGATCGTTTCGCTTTCCACGTCGACGTCGACCGGGATCAGTACGGCGCAAAGTGGTGTCGCGTCGCTGTCGACGGGCCTGAGCTCGACCAACAGCTCGGTCGCGTCGCTGTCGACTTCGGCTTCGACCGGCATCAGCACCGCACAAAGCGGCGTCGCGTCGCTGTCCACTGGCTTGAGCTCGACCAACAGCTCGGTTGCTTCGCTGTCGACTTCGGCTTCGACCGGCATCAGCACCGCACAAAGCGGCGTCGCGTCGCTGTCCACTGGCTTGAGCTCGACCAACAGCTCGGTTGCTTCGCTGTCGACGTCCACGTCGACCGGCATCAGCACTGCGCAAAGTGGCGTCACTTCGCTGTCCACCGGCCTGAGCACGGCTGTCTCTACCACCAACAACCTCGGCAACAGCACCGCCGCGGCACTCGGCGGCGGCGCCACCTACAATCCGGCGACAGGCACGATCTCCGCGCCGTCGTACACCACATACAACGCGAACGGCACGACGACGACGGCCAACAATGTCGGCTCGGCGATCAACAACATCAACAGCCAGGGCATCAAGTACTTCCACGCGAATTCGACCGCCGCAGACAGCCAGGCCCTCGGCACCAACTCGGTCGCGATCGGCCCGACCGCTGTCGCGAACTTTGCTGGCGACGTCGCACTCGGTTCCGGCTCGGTGACGGCCGCCGCGAACCCAACCTCCAGCGCAACCATCGGCTCGACGACGTACGGCACCTTCGCCGGCGCCACGCCGTCCAGCGTCGTGAGCGTCGGCAACACCGGGGCGGAACGTCAGATCACCAACGTCGCGGCCGGCCGGATCACGTCGACCAGCACCGATGCGATCAACGGCAGCCAGCTCTATGCGGTCGCGAGCACGACCGGTTCGAGCATCACTTCGCTGTCCACGTCGACTTCGACCGGCATCAGCTCGCTGTCGACCGGCCTGTCGAGCACGAACAGCACCGTGACGTCGCTGTCCTCGACGCTGTCGTCGTCCAATAGCGCAATCGCGTCGCTGTCCACGTCGACCTCGACCGGCATCAGCTCGCTGTCGACCGGACTCAGCTCGACGAACAGCTCGGTAACGTCGCTGTCGACTTCGGCTTCGACAGGCATTTCGTCGGCCAACAGCTCGATCACTTCGCTGTCCACGTCGACCTCCACCGGGATCAGCTCGTTGTCGACTGGCCTCAGCTCGACCAACAGTTCCGTCGCTTCGCTGTCGACGTCGACCTCCACCGGCATCAGCACCGCACAAAGCGGCGTCAACTCGCTGTCGACCGGCCTGAGTTCGACCAACAGCAGCGTTGCGTCGCTGTCGACGTCCACGTCGACCGGCATCAGCACCGCGCAAAGCGGCGTTAACTCGCTGTCCACCGGCTTGAGCTCGACCAACAGCAGCGTCGCCTCGCTGTCGACCTCGACTTCGACCGGCATCAGCACTGCACAAAGCGGCGTCACTTCGCTGTCCACCGGCCTGAGCTCGACCAACAGCAGCGTCGCCTCGCTGTCGACCTCGACTTCGACCGGCATCAGCACTGCACAAAGTGGCGTCACTTCGCTGTCCACCGGCCTGAGCTCGACGAACAGCTCAGTCGCGTCGCTGTCAACGTCGACCTCCACCGGCATCAGCACCGCACAAAGCGGCGTCACTTCGCTTTCCACTGGCCTGAGTTCGACGAACAGCTCAGTCGCGTCGCTGTCGACGTCGACCTCGACCGGTATTAGCACCGCACAAAGCGGCGTTAACTCGCTGTCCACCGGCCTGAGCTCGACCAACAGCAGCGTCGCCTCGCTGTCGACCTCGACTTCGACGGGCATCTCGTCGGCCAACAGTTCGATCGCGTCGCTGTCAACGTCGACCTCGACCGGCATCGGCTCGCTGTCGACTGGCCTGAGCTCGACCAACAGCTCGGTTGCTTCGCTGTCGACTTCCACGTCGACGGGCATCAGTACCGCACAAAGCGGCGTCAACTCGCTGTCCACCGGCCTGAGCTCGACCAACAGTTCGGTTGCGTCGCTGTCGACGTCGACCTCGACCGGCATTAGCACCGCACAAAGCGGCGTTAACTCGCTGTCCACCGGCCTGAGCTCGACCAACAGCAGCGTCGCCTCGCTGTCGACCTCGACTTCGACGGGCATCTCGTCGGCCAACAGTTCGATCGCGTCGCTGTCAACGTCGACCTCGACCGGCATCGGCTCGCTGTCGACCGGTCTGAGCTCGACCAACAGCTCGGTTGCTTCGCTGTCGACTTCCGCGTCGACGGGCATCAGTACCGCACAAAGCGGCGTCAACTCGCTGTCCACCGGCCTGAGCTCGACCAACAGTTCGGTTGCGTCGCTGTCGACGTCCACCTCCACCGGCATCAGCACTGCGCAAAGCGGCGTCACTTCACTGTCCACCGGCCTGAGCTCGACCAATAGCGCCGTCGCTTCGCTGTCGACCTCGACTTCGACGGGCATCTCGTCGGCCAACAGTTCGATCGCGTCGCTGTCAACGTCGACCTCGACCGGCATCGGCTCGCTGTCGACTGGCCTGAGCTCGACCAACAGTTCGGTTGCTTCGCTGTCGACTTCCACGTCGACGGGCATCAGTACCGCACAAAGCGGCGTCAACTCGCTGTCCACCGGCCTGAGCTCGACCAACAGTTCGGTTGCTTCGCTGTCGACGTCCACCTCGACCGGCATCAGCACCGCGCAAAGCGGCGTCACTTCGCTGTCCACCGGCCTGAGCTCGACCAACAGCAGCGTTGCTTCGCTGTCGACGTCCGCGTCGACTGGCATCAGCTCGCTGTCTACCGGTCTGAGCTCGGTCACTGCCACAACCAACAACCTCGGCAACAGCACCGCCGCAGCACTTGGCGGCGGCGCAACCTACAACCCGGCCACCGGCACGATTTCGGCCCCCTCGTACACCACGTACAACGCGAACGGCACGACGACGACGGCCAACAGCGTGGGCGCCGCGATCGACAACATCAACAGCCAGGGCATCAAGTACTTCCACGCGAATTCGACCGCGCCGGACAGTCAGGCCCTCGGGACCAACTCCGTCGCGATTGGCCCGAACGCGGTTGCGAACAACGCCGGCGACGTCGCCCTCGGTTCCGGTTCCGTCACCACCACCGCTAACCCGACCAGCAGCGCAACCATCGGCTCCACGACGTACGGCAACTTCGCCGGCGCCACGCCGTCCAGCGTCGTCAGCGTCGGCGCAGCCGGAGCCGAGCGCCAGGTCACGAACGTCGCGGCAGGCCGGATCACCTCGACCAGCACCGACGCGATCAACGGCAGCCAGCTCTATGCCGTCGCAAGCACGACCGGTTCGAGCATCACTTCGTTGTCCACATCGACGTCGACCGGCATCAGCTCGTTGTCCACTGGCCTGTCGAGCACGAACAGCACCGTTACATCGCTGTCCTCGACGCTGTCGTCCTCCAGCAGCGCGATCTCATCGCTGTCGACTGGTCTCAGCTCGACCAATAGCAGCGTTGCATCGCTGTCGACTTCAACGTCGACCGGCCTCTCGTCGGCTAACAGCTCGATCACCTCGCTGTCCACGTCGACTTCGACCGGCATCAGTTCGCTGTCCACTGGCCTCAGCTCGACCGACAGCACGGTCACGTCGCTGTCGACCTCCACGTCGACGGGCCTCTCGTCGGCCAACAGCTCGATCACCTCGCTGTCCACCTCGACTTCGACTGGCATCAGCTCGCTGTCGACTGGCCTCAGCTCGACCAACAGCTCGGTCACTTCGTTGTCGACGTCCACGTCGACCGGCATCTCGTCGGCCAACAGTTCGATCACCTCGCTGTCCACGTCGGCCTCGACCGGGATCAGCTCACTGTCGACTGGCCTGAGCTCGACCGATAGCACGGTCACGTCATTGTCGACCTCCACGTCGACGGGCCTCTCGTCGGCCAACAGCTCAATCACGTCGCTGTCCACCTCGACTTCGACTGGCATCAGCTCGCTGTCCACTGGCCTCAGCACGACCGATAGCACGGTGACGTCGCTGTCGACGTCCACGTCGACGGGCCTGTCGTCGGCCAACAGCTCGATCACCTCGCTGTCCACGTCGACTTCGACCGGCATCAGTTCGCTGTCGACGGGCCTCAGCTCGACCAACAGCTCGGTTGCATCGCTGTCGACCTCCACGTCGACCGGCCTGTCGTCGGCCAACAGCTCGATCACGTCGCTGTCCACGTCGACCTCGACAGGCATCAGCTCGCTGTCGACCTCAACTTCAACGGGCCTCTCGTCGGCCAACAGTTCGATCACCTCGCTGTCCACCTCGACCTCGACCGGCATCAGCTCACTGTCGACTGGCCTGAGCTCGACCGATAGCACGGTCACGTCATTGTCTACCTCCACGTCGACGGGCCTCAGCTCGACCAACAGTTCGGTCGCTTCGTTGTCGACCTCGACTTCGACTGGCATCAGCTCGCTGTCCACTGGCCTCAGCTCGACCAACAGCAGCGTTGCATCGTTGTCGACTTCCGCGTCGACGGGCCTCTCGTCGGCCAACAGCTCGATCACGTCGTTGTCCACCTCGACTTCGACTGGCATCAGCTCGCTGTCGACGGGCCTCAGCTCGACCAACAGCTCGGTTGCATCGCTGTCGACCTCCTCGTCGACCGGCCTCTCGTCGGCCAACAGCTCGATCACCTCGCTGTCCACCTCAACTTCGAACGGCATCAGCTCGCTGTCGACGGGTCTCAGCTCGACCGATAGCGCGGTGACGTCGCTGTCGACGTCCACGTCGACGGGCCTGTCGTCGGCCAACAGCTCGATCACCTCGCTGTCCACCTCGACTTCGACCGGCATCAGCTCGCTGTCCACCGGCCTGAGCTCGACCAACAGCTCCGTCGCCTCGCTGTCGACCTCGACCTCGACCGGCATCAGCTCGCTGTCTACTGGCTTGAGCTCGACAAACAGCTCGGTTGCGTCCCTGTCGACGTCCACATCGACCGGCTTGTCGTCGGCAACGAGCTCGATCACGTCGCTGTCCACGTCGACTTCGACCGGCATCAGTTCGCTGTCCACTGGCCTCAGCTCGACCGACAGCAACGTTGCATCGCTGTCGACGTCCACGTCGACCGGCCTGTCGTCGGCCAACAGCTCGATCACCTCGCTGTCCACCTCGACTTCGACCGGCATCAGCTCGTTGTCCACTGGCCTCAGCTCGACCAACAGCAGCGTTGCATCGTTGTCGACTTCCGCGTCGACGGGCATCTCGTCGGCCAACAGCTCGATCACGTCGCTGTCCACTTCGACCTCGACCGGCATCAGCTCGCTGTCCACTGGCCTCAGCTCGACCGACAGCACGGTCACGTCGCTGTCGACCTCCACGTCGACGGGCCTGTCGTCGGCCAACAGCTCGATCACCTCGCTGTCCACCTCGACTTCGACTGGCATCAGCTCGCTGTCGACCGGGCTGAGCACGACCGATAGCACGGTGACGTCGCTGTCGACGTCCACGTCGACCGGCCTGTCGTCGGCCAACAGCTCGATCACCTCGCTGTCCACCTCGACTTCGACCGGCATCAGCTCGTTGTCCACTGGCCTGAGCTCGACAAACAGCAGCGTTGCATCGCTGTCGACGTCCACGTCGACCGGCCTCTCGTCGGCTAACAGCTCGATCACCTCGCTGTCCACTTCGACTTCGACCGGCATCAGCTCGCTGTCCACTGGCCTCAGCTCGACCGACAGCACGGTCACGTCGCTGTCGACCTCCACGTCGACGGGCCTCTCGTCGGCCAACAGCTCGATCACGTCGTTGTCCACCTCGACCTCGACCGGCATCAGCTCGCTGTCGACCTCGACTTCGACGGGTCTGTCGTCGGCCAATAGCTCGATCACGTCGCTGTCCACTTCGACCTCGACCGGCATCAGCTCGCTGTCGACCTCGACTTCGACCGGCCTGTCGTCGGCCAACAGCTCGATTACCTCGCTGTCCACCTCGACTTCGACCGGCATCAGCTCGCTGTCGACGGGCCTCAGCTCGACTGACAGCTCCGTCGCATCGCTGTCGACCTCCACGTCGACGGGCCTGTCGTCGGCAACCAGCTCGATCACCTCGCTGTCCACCTCGACTTCGACCGGCATCAGCTCGTTGTCGACTGGCCTCAGCTCGACTAACAGCTCGGTTGCTTCCCTGTCGACGTCCACGTCGACCGGCCTGTCGTCGGCCAACAGTTCGATTACGTCGCTGTCCACTTCGACCTCGACCGGCATCAGCTCGCTGTCGACCTCGACTTCGACGGGCCTCTCGTCGGCCAATAGCTCGATCTCGTCGCTGTCCACCTCGACTTCGACCGGCATCAGCTCGCTGTCGACTGGTCTCAGCTCGACTGACAGCTCGGTCGCTTCGCTGTCGACGTCCACGTCGACAGGTCTGTCGTCGGCGAACAGTTCGATTACGTCGCTGTCCACTTCGACCTCGACCGGCATCAGCTCGCTGTCGACCTCGACTTCGACAGGCCTCTCGTCGGCGACCAGCTCGATCACCTCGCTGTCCACGTCGACCTCGACCGGCATCAGCTCGCTGTCCACTGGCCTCAGCTCGACCGACAGTTCGGTTGCTTCGCTGTCGACGTCCACGTCGACGGGCCTCTCGTCGGCAACCAGCTCGATCTCGTCGCTGTCCACTTCGACTTCGACCGGCATCGGCTCGCTGTCCACTGGCTTGAGCTCGACAAACAGCTCCGTCGCATCCCTGTCGACGTCCACGTCGACCGGCCTGTCGTCGGCAACCAGTTCGATCACCTCACTGTCCACGTCGACCTCGACCGGCATCAGCTCGCTGTCGACCGGCCTCAGCTCGACCGATAGCTCCGTCGCATCGCTGTCGACGTCCACGTCGACGGGCCTGTCGTCGGCAACCAGCTCGATCTCGTCGCTGTCCACGTCGACTTCGACCGGCATCAGCTCGCTGTCCA
>NZ_JBSAXD010000031.1:0-103236 GCF_053427715.1 Burkholderia sp. MR1-5-21 | reverse complement strand
CCCGGCGATCCGCGCGTTCCTCGAAGGCGGCAAGCGCGTGTCGTACGGCGCGCGCGCGATCACCGCCGGTGGCCTGATGTCGCTGCCGAAGACGGTATTCCCGGGCGGTGCCTTGATCGGTGACGACGCGGGCTTCCTGAACGCATCGCGGATCAAGGGCAGCCACGCGGCGATCAAGACCGGGATGCTGGCGGCGGAAGCGGCGTTCGACGCGGTGCAGGCCGGTCGTCAAAGCGACGAACTCAACGCGTATCCGGATGCGTTCAAGCAATCGTGGCTGTACAACGAGCTGCACCGCGCGCGCAACTTCAAGCAGTGGATGGCGAAGGGGCTGTACATCGGCACGCCAATGGTATTCATCGAACAGAAGCTGATGGGCGGCAACGTGCCGTGGACGCTGCACCACAAGCATGCGGACCACGAGATGCTGAAGCCGGCGTCGCAATGCCAGCCGATCGAGTATCCGAAGCCGGACGGCAAGCTGACGTTCGACCGGCTGTCGTCGGTGTTCATCTCGAACACGAACCACGAAGAGCACCAGCCGGCGCACCTGACGCTGAAGGATGCGAGCGTGCCGGTGAACGTGAACCTGCGCACGTACGCGGGCCCGGAAGCGCGCTTCTGTCCGGCCGGCGTCTACGAGTTCGTCAAGAACGATGGCAACGAGGATCGCTTGCAGATCAACGCGCAGAACTGCGTGCACTGCAAGACGTGCGACATCAAGGACCCGACGCAGAACATCGTGTGGGTGACGCCGGAAGGCGGCGGCGGGCCGAATTACCCGAACATGTAATGCTTGATCGCGCCGGTGTGCGCGAACGAACTGGAGACGAACGATGAGCAATGCAGCGAAAGAAGTCGTGGTGGTGAGCGGTGTCCGTACCGCGATCGGTGATTTCGGTGGAAGCCTGAAGGATTTCTCGCCGACGGAACTGGGCGCGAAGGTCGTGCGCGAAGTGCTGTCGCGCGCGAACGTGCCCGGCGATGCGGTCGGCCACGTCGTGTTCGGCCACGTCGTGAACACGGAACCGAAGGACATGTATCTCGCGCGCGTCGCGGCGATCGAAGGCGGCGTCGCGCAGCACACGCCCGCGCTGACCGTGAACCGGCTGTGCGGCTCGGGCCTGCAGGCGATCGTGTCGGCTGCGCAGACGATCCTGCTCGGCGACGCCGACGTCGCGATCGGCGGCGGCGCGGAGAACATGACCCGCGCGCCGTACAGCGTACCGGCCGCGCGCTTCGGCCAGCGGATGGGCGATGCGAAGCTGGTCGACATGATGCTCGGCGCGTTGCACGACCCGTTCCAGTCGATCCACATGGGCGTGACGGCCGAGAACGTCGCGCGCAAGTACGGCATCACGCGTGACGATCAGGACGCGCTCGCGCTCGAGTCGCATCGCCGCGCGGCGCGCGCGACCGCCGAAGGGCGCTTCAAGGACCAGATCCTGCCGATCGCGATTCGCACGAAGAAGGGTGAGGTTGCGTTCGACACCGACGAGCACGTGCGCCTGGAAGCGAGCGCCGACGATTTCACGAAACTCAAGCCGGTGTTCGTGAAGGAGAACGGCACGGTGACGGCCGGCAACGCGTCGGGCATCAACGACGCGGCGGCTGCCGTGCTGATGATGAGCGCGGACGCGGCGCGCGCGCAGGGCGTGAAGCCGCTCGCACGGCTCGTGTCGTACGCGCATGCGGGCGTCGATCCGGCGTACATGGGGATCGGCCCGGTGCCGGCCACGCAGAAGGCGCTCGAGCGCGCGGGGCTGACGATTGCCGACCTCGACGTGATCGAGGCGAATGAAGCGTTCGCTGCACAGGCGTGCGCGGTGACGAAGGAGCTCGGTCTCGATCCGGCGAAGGTGAACCCGAACGGCTCGGGCATCTCGCTTGGCCACCCGATCGGCGCGACGGGCGCCTTGATCACGGTCAAGGCGCTGTACGAACTGAAGCGCATCGGCGGCCGCTACGCGCTGGTCACGATGTGCATCGGCGGCGGGCAGGGGATTGCGGCGATCTTCGAAAACCTTCAATAATCGACCGCTCAGCACCCGACCACAGGAATCGTCATGGCAATCGAAACCGTAGGCGTCATCGGCGCCGGAACCATGGGCAACGGCATTGCGCAGACCGCCGCCGTTGCAGGACTCAACGTCGTGATGATCGACGTCAACGACGCGGCGCTCGCGAAGGGCGTCGCGACGCTGCAAGGCAGCCTCGACCGGCTCGTGTCGAAGGACAAGCTCGACGCCGCGACGCGCGACGCCGCGCTTGCGCGCATCGAGACGTCGACCGACTACCAGCGGCTGGCTGCGGCCGACATCGTGATCGAAGCGGCGACCGAGAACGTCGAGCTGAAGGCGCGCATCCTGAAGCAGATCGAAGCCGTCGCGCGCGCGGACGCGATCATCGCGACGAACACGTCGTCGATCTCGATCACCGCGCTGGCCGCGCCGCTCGGCGACCCGTCGCGCTTCGTCGGCATGCACTTCTTCAACCCGGTGCCGTTGATGCCGCTCGTCGAGATCATCCGCGGGCTGCAGACGAGCGACGCGACGGCGGCGGCGGTGCGCGCGCTGACCGAGCGCTTCGACAAGTCGCCGATCGGCGTGCGCAACTCGCCGGGGTTCGTCGTCAACCGCATCCTGGTGCCGATGATCAACGAGGCGTTCTTCGTGCTGGCCGAAGGGATCGCGTCGGCCGAGGAGATCGACCAGGGGATGAAGCTGGGCGCGAACCATCCGATCGGGCCGCTGGCGCTCGCGGATCTGGTCGGGCTCGACGTGTGCCTCGCGGTGATGGACGTGTTCCTGAAGGACTTCGGCGATCCGAAGTACCGCGCGTGCCCGCTGCTGCGCGAGATGGTCACGGCCGGGCGCCTTGGGCGCAAGACCGGGCGCGGGGTTTACGACTACAGCAAGTAACGTGAGGGAAGGCGGGCGCGTTGCACGCCCGCCTTCAGTGAAACACGGCTGCCGGCGCCGTGCCGCCGCATCGCGCGGCCGCACGGCGTTGCGCGTTTACGCGCCGGCCGGCACATCGTCGTGCCCCTTTCCCACCGCGACGACCATCGCGACGAGCAGCAGCCCCGGCGCAAGCGCCAGGTCAGCCTGCTCGTGCATACCTGTCTGACCGGCCGCGATCAGCGGCACGCACCCGCCGACACGCTCCGCGATCCGTCAATCGGGCTCAGCGTGCCCCTGCGCCTGCATCCGCGCCTGCCCGCGCTCCAGCAGTGAGCCGGCTGGAGCAACGATCGGCACCAGTTCCCCGTGCACGAGGGCCTGAGCCTCCGCACCGCTGACCCCGAGACCGCGGAGGATCGCCGCAACCGCCAGCTCGGGCTGCGCGCGTGTCTGAGCTTCGTCGGCAAATCGCTGGATCGTCGTCAGCGCGGTTCCGGCAATCACGTCGAGCGCCACTTCGACGGTGACATCGTGGAAACGGCCTTCGGCCAGCCCCTGTTCGATGTGGACCGGCAGGTACACGTAAATCAGGCTGCTCGGCCCTGCCGCATGCAGACCGGCCGCGCAGATGAAGCGCGCGAGGAGCGGGTACGTGTGCGCCGCATGGAGAAACATCCGTACGCCACAGGCAATCCGCCGGGCCGGATCCGCGTACGCGCCGACTTCGGCCTCGATGAGGCGCAGCAGTTCGTCGTTGAGTTCCTGGCTTACCGCGGCCAGCAGATCTTCGTTCGTACGAAAGTAGTTGTAGAACGTGCCTTGCGACACGCCGGCCGCCGCGATGACTTCCTGGATCACGCTGGCGCCGAGCCCCTTTTCTGCAAACACCAGCATCGCGCTTTCGATCAGCCGCGCGCGCATGCGTTCGCGGCGCTCTGCGGCAACCCGGGTCCGGTGATCAGTGGTCGTGGTTTCACTCATGTCGCGATTATAAGGCGCGGGATGCACGCGCCCGGCCGATGCCTAAGTAAAAACGAGAATATTGTCATAATGACAATATTGTCACTACAATGAGGCCTATCTTGAGCAAGCGAGAGCGATCGACGTCATGGATGTCCCATCTATCAGTCAAGCAACGAGCCAGCGCACGGTCCGAGTCGGCGCGCGGCAGATTTTCCTGACGGAAGCCGGTCGCGGCCCCGTGGTGCTGATGCTGCACGGCGGTGGCCCGGGCGCATCCGGCGTATCGAACTACTCGAGGAATATCGAAACGCTCGCACGTCATTTCCGCGTCGTCGTACCCGACATGCCGGGTTACGGAAAATCGACCAAAGGTCTGGATCGAGCCGATCCGTTCGGCGATCTCGCAACTGGCATGCTGGGGATGCTGGATGCGCTGCAGATCCGGCGCGCACACGTGATCGGCAATTCGCTGGGGGGCGCATGTGCGTTGCGGATGGTGCTGGAGCGCCCCGACGCAGTCGGCCGTCTGGTGCTGATGGGGCCGGGCGGCGTGGACACGACGCGCAGCCTGCCGACCCCCGGCCTCAAGCGGCTGCTGAACTACTACAAGGGCGAGGGCCCGACGCTGGAAAAGCTCACCACGTTCATTCGCGGCGATCTGATTTACGACGGCAGCCTGGTTCCTGAAGCCGTGATCCTGGAACGCTTTCAATCCAGCATCGATCCGGAGGTCGTCGCCAGTCCGCCGTTGCTCGGACCCAAAGGCATCCCGCAGTTCAGCAAAGTGGATTTCACGCGCGACGCACGCCTGAAGTCGGTGCAGAACCCCACGTTGGTGCTATGGGGCACCGAAGACAAGGTCAATCGCCCGAGTGGCGCGCATTCGCTTCAGACGCGGATGCCGAACTGCGACGTGCACCTGTTCAGCAAGACCGGCCACTGGGTGCAGTGGGAGCGCGCCGACGAATTCAACGCGATCGTGCTGGCGTTCCTCGCGCAGGACAGCGCCGGCACGCGCGCCACGCCAGCCCGATAAGCCGGAGCACGCCACCATGCCGACCATCGTGAATTCGGGATCCGCGCCGGCCAGCCTGTTCGGTCGCGTTCGTCTCGGCTATGTGCTCGCCGAATCCGCGAGACAGGAAGAATGGAGGACCTTTGCCGCCGACGGTCTCGGACTGCATGTCGATCGCCCCCAGCCCGGCGTGCTCGCGTGCCGCATCGATGCGCACCAGCGGCGCCTGATCGTCCGTGAAGGGGCTGCGGAAGACGTGACGGCGATCGGCTGGCAACTGGACGACGGCGCTGCGCTGCAGCTCGCGCTCGCCCGTCTGGCCGCGCACGGCATCCGCGTGCAGGAAGGCAGTCCGGCAGACGCCGCGTTGCGCGGCGTGCGCAGATTCTGGGGCTTCACCGGCCCGAAGCGGCTGCGCACCGAACTCTTCACGGACGCGATACCAGCGGACCGGCCGTTGCAAATGAAAGCGAGCGGCTTCATCACCGGCGCGTCGGGCATGGGGCACGTCGCGATTACGACGCGCCAGCCGGAAGCGATGCAGCGCTTCTGGAAAAAACTGTTCGACGCGCGGCTGTCCGACGAGATCGAGGACAGGATCGACGGAATGAATCTCGACTTCGCGTTCCTGCGGCTCAACGAGCGTCACCATTCGCTTGCCACCGCGTCGACGCGCGGCGTTCGCGTGAATCCGCTGCGCACGCAGATCCACCACATGAATCTTCAGTGCGCTTCGCTGGACGACGTGACGGGGGCCTATCTCCGCTGTCGCGCGATGGGCTACCCGATCGCCAACGCGATCGGCCAGCATCCGAACGACCGTGAGCTGTCCTTCTACGTCCAGACGCCGTCGGGGTTCGAGATCGAACTGGGCTGGAATCCGATCGTCGTGGACGAGCACACGTGGCGCACCACGGTCTACCAGGGGATCAGCCTGTGGGGTCACCGCCCGGAAAACCTGAGCACGCGCGTCAGGTTGGGGCGCCTTCGCCACGGCCTCGCGTCGTTGTTTCATCCTGAATTCATCGTACAAGGAGAGCAGTCATGAACGTAGCGCATCAGGACGATGCGTGCGATGTTGCGATCGTGGGCCTCGGGCCCACCGGCCTCGTGCTGGCGCACACGCTGGGGCGTGCCGGTCACCGTGTCGTCGTATTGGAACGCGAGCCGGTCTTCTACGGCAACGCCCGCGCGGTGTATACCGACGACGAATGCATGCGCATCTTCCAGTATCTCGCCGTGGCCGACGAACTGCAGGCGCGGATGATGATGGAGACGCCCGTGCAGCTCGTGCGTCCGGACGGTACGCCGATCACGCAGTACATGCCGCACAAGCGCCCGTTCGGCTGGCCGGTCATCAACTTCTTCTATCAGCCGTACCTCGAAACCACGCTGGCCGATACCCTGTCGCGCTATCCGAACGTCGACGTGCGCCGGGGGCGTGAGCTTGTCGATTTTACTCAGGACTCCGATGGTGTCAGCCTCGTGCACCAGGCCACGCAGGAGGCACGGTTCAGCGACAGCAACGATGCGCGGGCGCGCGTGCATGGCGATCCCGATCCGCGGCCTTTGCGGGCGCGGTACATGGTCGGCGCGGACGGCGGCCGCAGCATCGTGCGGACCCGGCTCGGGATCGAAATGACCGGCAAGAGTTTTCCGGAGCCGTGGCTCGTGGTCGACCTCGAACGCAAGCCCGGCACCGATGCGCTGCGTCATCTGCCGTACTTCAACTTCGTCGTCGATCCGAAGCTGCCGGTCGTGAGCTGTGTTCAACCCGACCGGTTTCACCGGTTCGAATTCATGCTGATGCCCGGCGAAACGAAAGAGAACATGGAGCGGCCCGAGACGGTGCGCAAGTATCTGTCCAGGTTTGTCGATCCGGACCAGTTCGTCGTCAAGCGCAAGCTCGTCTACACGTTCAATGCGCTGATCGCGGGCAAGTGGCGGGTCGGTCGCGTACTGCTTGCCGGCGACGCCGCGCACATGACGCCGCAGTTCATGGGGCAGGGCGCCAGCTCGGGCGTGCGCGACGCATACAACCTCGGCTGGAAGCTCGACCTCGCGTTGCGCGGGCTTGCCGGCGATGCGCTGCTGGACACCTACCAGTCGGAACGGCATGCGCATGCGAAGGCGATGATCGACATCTCCGTGTTGCTCAAGAACGTCGTGTCGGCGAGGAATCCGTTTGCGACGCTGCTGCGCGATGCTTCCCTTGGCGTGATCCGGACGGTTCCGCCGCTCAAGCGCTGGTTTCAGGAAGGCGGCTTCAAGCCGATGCCCGTCTATCGGAAGAATGCGTACCTCGGCTTGCCGCGCCGCCGTCGCGGCGGGCCGGAGGGCGCGCTGGCGCCGCAGCCCGAGGTGCGCCTGTTCGACGGCGCGCGGCGGCGGATGGACGACCTGCTCGGAAGCGGGTTTTCGCTGGTGGGGCTGAATGTCGATCCGGCGCGTCATCTCGACGACGCATCGGCGCAGACGCTGCGGGCGTTGTCGGCGCAGTCCATCACGCTGTATCGGTACGGCGGCCGGCCGCAGGGGCTCAACGACGTCGAACGCGACAACCGGGCTGGCACGCTCGAGGTCGAGGATATCAGCGGCGAAATGGTCGCGTGGTTCAGGAAGGCCGGATTCGACAAGGATGCCGTTGCGATCCTGAGGCCGGATCGTTTCGTGTTCGCCGTGGTTCCTGCCGCCGAACTCAACCGTGCCGTTTTGCAACTGAGCCACCAGCTCGGCATGCAAAGCGATGCGCGAGCCGGTCAGGCACGCGCACCCGCACGTGCCGCGGCAAGTCTCGCAAAAGCAGCCTGATGATCGATTTTCACTCTTATATTCGCCATGCATCAATCGCTTGATCACACTGTCATTCAGGCGGCAGCCGACGTGTTGCGCAACGCACGCGCCGCTCGCATGCCGGTCGAACCCATCGCCACCCGGTTCGGCATTTCCGGTCCCGACGCCGCCTATGCCGTCGCTGAAGCCAACACCGCCGCGCGGATCGCCGCGGGCCGCCGGATCGTCGGCAAGAAGATCGGCCTGACGTCGATCGCGGTACAGCAGCAGTTGGGCGTCGACCAGCCGGATTTCGGCGTGCTGTTCGACGACATGGAATATCTCGACGCAGACGAGATTCCGATGAGCCGCCTGCTGCAGCCGAAGGTCGAAGCGGAAGTGGCCTTCGTCGTCGGGCGCGATCTCGACGACGACGCGCCGAGCTACGGCCGGGTCCTGGCGTCGCTCGCCTATGCGCTTCCAGCGCTCGAGATCGTCGACAGCGCGATCGCGGACTGGCGGATCACGCTCGAGGACACCGTCGCGGACAACGCGTCCTGCGGCTTGTACGTGCTCGGTCACCAGCCGGTCTCCGTCGGCCGGTTGTCGATCGGCGAACTGGGCATGTCGATGACCCGGCAGGGCAAGGTCGTTTCCACGGGCAGCGGCGCCGCGTGCCTTGGCCACCCGCTGCGGGCGGTTCACTGGCTTGCGTGCGCAATGGCGCAGCGCGGGCAAGGGCTGCGTGCTGGCGATGTCATCCTGTCCGGCGCGCTGGGCCCGATGATTTCGGTCGCCTCCGGGGACACGATTCATGCGCAGATCGGCGCGCTCGGCAGCGTGAGCTGCCGCATCGGATGAGGACGATGGCGATGGGCAAGAAACTCAAGGTTGCCATCATCGGCAGCGGCAACATCGGCACCGACCTGATGATCAAGATCCTGCGTCACGGCGAGCACATCGAGATGGGCGCGATGGTCGGCATCGACGCGGCGTCCGACGGACTGCAGCGCGCCGCGCGCCTGGGCGTGCCTTCGACGCACGATGGCGTCGAAGGGCTCGCGCGGATGCCCGTGTTCGACGAGATCGACATCGTGTTCGACGCGACATCGGCGTCGGCCCACGTGCGCAACGATGCCTTCCTGCGCACGATCAAGCCCGGCATCCGCTTCGTGGACCTGACGCCGGCGGCCATTGGGCCATATTGCATCCCGGTAGTGAACGGCGAGCGCCACCTCGACGCGCTTAACGTCAACATGGTGACCTGCGGCGGTCAGGCCACGATTCCGATGGTGGCCGCCGTGTCGCGGGTCGCGAAGGTCCATTACGGCGAAATCGTCGCGTCGATTTCCAGCAGGAGCGCGGGGCCCGGCACGCGCGCCAACATCGACGAATTTACCGAGACCACGTCCCGCGCGATCTCGGTGGTCGGCGGCGCGGCCAAAGGCAAGGCGATCATCGTGCTCAATCCGGCCGAGCCGCCGCTCGTGATGCGCGATACGGTGTACACGCTCAGCGAGTTCGCCGACGAAAGCCGGATCGAGGAATCGGTGTCGCGCATGGCGGCAGCGGTGCAGTCGTACGTGCCCGGCTATCGCCTGAAGCAGCGCGTGCAGTTCGACCGCATCGATGCGGATCGGCCGATCCGGATTCCCGGCGTCGGCGAACGGATGGCCGGCCTGAAAACCTCGATCTTTCTCGAGGTCGAAGGCGCGGCCCATTACCTGCCCGCCTACGCCGGCAATCTCGACATCATGACGAGCGCCGCCAAGATCACGGCGGAGAAGGTCGCCGCTCGTCTCGTCGCCAACCCATCGTGAGTTCCGGTCATATGGACAAGAAGCTCTACGTTTCCGACGTGACGTTGCGCGACGGCAGTCACGCGATTCGTCATCAGTACAGCATCGCGCAGGCGAAACGGATCGCTGCCGCGCTCGACGCAGCCCGGGTCGATTCGATCGAGGTCGCACACGGCGACGGCCTGCAGGGCGGAAGCTTCAACTACGGCTTCGGCGCGCATACCGACGTCGAGTGGATCGAGGCAGTCGCCGGTGTGGTCAGCCACGCGAAGATCGCCACGCTGCTGCTGCCCGGCATCGGCACCGTGCACGACCTGCGGGCTGCGTACGACGCAGGCGCACGGGTGGTGCGCGTCGCCACGCACTGCACGGAGGCGGATATCTCCCGGCAGCACATCGAACAGGCTCGCGAACTGGGCATGGAGGCCGTCGGCTTCCTGATGATGAGCCACATGCAGACGCCGCAAGCGCTGGCGGCGCAAGCGAAGCTGATGGAAAGCTATGGCGCGACCTGCTGCTACGTGGTGGACTCCGGCGGCGCGATGAACATGAGCGACATCCGAGATCGCATGCGGGCGTTCAAGGACACGCTCAAGCCCGAAACCGAAACGGGCATCCACGCGCACCACAACCTGAGCCTCGGCGTCGCGAACTCGATCGTCGCGGTCGAGGAGGGCTGCGATCGTGTCGATGCGAGTCTCGCGGGGATGGGCGCCGGCGCAGGCAACGCGCCGCTCGAAGTGTTCATCGCGGCCGCGGAACGCCTCGGCTGGCATCACGGCACCGATCTGTACCGGCTGATGGACGCGGCGGACGACATCGTGCGCCCGCTTCAGGACCGGCCGGTGCGCGTCGACCGGGAAACGCTCGCGCTGGGCTATGCGGGCGTGTATTCGAGTTTTCTGCGGCATGCGGAGCGGGCGGCGCGGAAGTATGGCCTCAAGACGGTCGATATCCTCGTCGAACTGGGGCGCCGCGGCATGGTCGGCGGACAGGAGGACATGATCGTCGATGTGGCGCTGGATTTGCTGAAGACACATGGAACGCAAGCCGACGCTTCGGTCGTGACGGCATAAGTCACGGGGTGCGTCACCCGTGCATGGCAGTCGTCGGCGGATGGCGCCGCGGCAGCCTGCACGTCCCGCCGTTCCGGTAACAGGGTGGCGTTGCATTGCGTTGCGGCTCGCCAACGGTAGATGTGCAGGGCGTCCGGACCGCAGGGCTTTCGACGATGATCGGCTCGGGCGTGCAACCGTACACGCTAATTCGCACTGCTTGATAACTATCATGGACTGGAGTTTTCCGTGCACCGCATAGATGTTCACCACCACTTCGTACCGCCTGCCTACAAGGCGGCCATGTCCCGCCGCGGCATGCACAAGGTCGCGGGTGCCGAGCTTCCCGAATGGAGCGTAGCGGCGTCGCTGGACGTGATGAACGCGAATGCGATCCGGACAGCGATGCTGTCGATTTCCGCGCCGGGCGTGTATTTCGGCAGCCTCGACGAAGCGCGTACGCTCGCACGCGAATGCAACGAATACGCTGCGCAATTGTGCGAACGGCATCCGGGCCGGTTCGGATCGTTCGCCGTGCTCCCGATGCCATTCACCGGGCACGCATGCGAGGAAGCCGTCCATGCGCTCGACGTATTGAAGGCGGACGGCGTTGTCCTGCTCGGCAGTACCGAGGGGACATTCCTCGGCGCACCGGAATTCGACGAACTGATGGCCGAGCTCGATCGCCGCCGCACCGTCGCGTTCGTCCATCCGAACCTGCATCGATCGAGCGAGGAGTTGGGGCTCGGCGCTCCGGGATTCCTGATCGAATTCCTGTGCGATACGACGCGCGCGGCGTTGAACCTGATGCTGACGGGTACGCTCGAACGCTACCCGAAAATCCGGTGGATTCTGGCGCATGCGGGCGGATTCCTTCCGTATGTCGCGTGGCGGCTGTCGCTCGCCAATCTCCTTCCCGACTACACGTCGAAGATGCCTGCGGGCGTGCTGACCTACATCCGGCGGTTCCATTTCGACACGGCGCTGTCGCCCGCGGCCTATCCGCAGGCGGCGCTGCGCGAGCTCGTCGAGCCGTCACAGATTCTCTTCGGCAGCGATTTCCCGTTCGCGCCGGCTCCGGTGACCGCGATGCAGCGCGACACGCTCGAACGTTCGCCGATCTGGGACGCCGACGCGCGCGCGGGGATCGATCGCGGTCACGCGCTTCGCCTGTTTCCGCGCCTCGCTGCCGATGGCGAGCGAATCGCCGACGTATCCGTTCACGACGACGGACCGCTTCTGTGGCTGAAGCGGGCGGCCGCGGGCGCAAGCGTCCGGCTCATCGACAGGCTGAGAAATCGCTGAGCGAAGCCCTCGTTCACGCAGTGGTGCTTTCCGGACAGGTGTGCTGATCCCGTTCGTCCGGACACGGCGGCGGACCACCCATTGCACGCGTTGGCGGACGGGCAATGCGCAAGCCATCGAAATTCCCGGCGATACGGAGCGTCGATGCGTGTCCGTGCCGGACGACCGCCATTCGCTGCCGCATGGCGGCGCGTGTTCCTGCAGCAGTACCCCCATCACAAGATTCGGAGACGACATGAAGCACACAACCGCGGCGCTGTTCCTTTCGATCGCGGCAATACCGGCGGCGCATGCGCAGTCGGCAGGCCAATGGATGTTCAATGCCGGATGGATGCATCTGGCACCGCAGGATTCGAGCCAGCCGTTGACGGTAAGTGCGCTGGGGCACTCGGCCGCGATCGCGGGAAGTGGCGCGGGCGTCGCCGACGTCGATACCGCCGCGCTCACGGGGACTTACTTCCTGACGGATCATGTCGCGGTCGAGACGATCCTGGGGATTCCGCCCAAGCTGCACCTGAGCGGCACAGGGACGATCGCAAGCGTTGGGGAACTGGGAACGGCGCGCGCGTGGAGCCCCGCGATTCTCGCGCAATATCATTTCGGCGAGCCGTCGGCGCGCTTCAGGCCCTATGTGGGCGCCGGCGCTGCATACGTGTGGTTCAGGAGCGTCGAGTTGAGCAGCAAGGTCGCGACGGGCGAATTTTTGGCCTCGCCGACGCTCGGCACGCGGCTCGAAGGTCCGACGTCGGTGTCGCTGAGCAAGTCGTTCGCGCCGATCGTCAATGCCGGCCTGACCTGGAATCTCGATTCGCATTGGTCGGTGGGCGTATCGATCTCGTATGTCTGGCTCTCGACCAAGGCGACGCTCACGACCCGGGCGCCTGTCGGCACTGTGACGAGCACGGCCAACGTGACGATCAATCCGGTCACCTCGTTCGTCTCGGTCGGCTACCGGTTCTGATCGGACGCCGAGACATGCTGCCCGACGCTTGCGTCGGGCCGTTTCTTATGGCGTGAGAGGCGCGTTCGACGTCATTCGGGCGTGGATTCAGACACCCCACCCGGCAACGGCCGATTGGCGATCTCGACGGCCTCCGCGCGCGGCAGCCCCAGCGATTGCAACAGCGCCGCCGCCGCACGCTCCGCGTAGTGAGTCTCGCTGTATCCGACAGCGTTGAGCATGTCGGCCACGGATGCGTCGACCGTGCTGAAGTGCAGTTCGGCCGCGATGGCGGCGAGCACCGTGCCGCCCACCGAGACGAGGCTCATCAGCGGATCGTCGACGACAAAGCGCCCGGCAGCGATCCCTTTCTGAAGATCCCGCTGGAGCCGGGGGCCGAGACCGTGCGTCAGCACGCGTGCCGACAATCCCTCGCGAATCAGGAATTGCCCCCAGACCGGCTCGCGCCGCGCACGCAGCAGCGTGTGCCGGACCGACACCGCGATCACTTCGGCCGGGTCGGACAAGTCGGCAGCCACGCGATCGAGGGTGTCGGCGAATTCTTCGAACACCCAGTCCGTCAGCGCGGCATGGATCGCTTCCTTCGATTCGAAGTGGTTATAGAACGAGCCGAAGCCGACGTCCGCGGCTTCCGTGATCTCGTTGATCGCCACGCCTTCCATCCCTTTTTCCGCCATCAGCCTCATGGCAGCCTCGAGCAGGCGCATCCGCGTTTCGCGCTTGCGGCGCGCGCCGCGCGGCTCGCGGGCCGCAGCGGGTTCGCTGGCTTCGGCCGCCGGGCGCGGCGATCCGGTACGGCGGGTAAAGGCGTTCGACATCGGTGCTTGGGTGGGAGGCTTGGGTTTCGAGTATACGTTCCACCATCAAAATTGACAAAATTATCAGTTATGAATTTAATGTCAGAAATGCGGCGCGTAGAAGTGGCCGAGTCGCCGTGTGCAAAAAAATGGAGACGGAACGGTGGTGGAGATGAGTTCAGCAAGCGAGGCGGGCAAAGCGGGCAGAGTGGGCGGCAACGGCGCATCGCGTCCGGAGCCGCGCCACCTGCCGTCGAGCGTCGACGTGCTCGTGGTGGGCTGCGGGCCGGTCGGCGCGATGGTGGCCAACCTCCTCGCGCGCGATGGCGTGCGTGTGCTCGTCGTCGACAAGGCAACCGACATATTCATGGCGCCGCGCGCGATCGCGCTGGATAACGAGGCGCTGCGCATCCTGCAGCGCGCGGGCGTCGCGGAGACCGATCTCGAGACCGTCGCGATACCTTGTGTGCGCCTGCGCTCGCCGTGGCTCGGCGAATTCGGCAAGGTGAATACGCTCGGCGGCGCGGACGGTCATCCGAAACTCGTCACGTTCTACCAGCCCGACCTCGAGCGTTGCCTGCGTGCGCGGCTCGTCGCACACGACTCCGTAGAAACGGCGTTCGGCGTGACGCTCGTCTCGCTCGACGAGCAGGACGACCATGTCGTCGCGTCGCTGGACGTCGGGCTGACACGCCGCCACGAGGTCCGGGCACGCTACGTCGTCGGCGCCGATGGCGCGAGCTCGCTCGTGCGGCAACTGATCGGCCAGGCATTCGACGGCAAGACGTTTGCCGAAGACTGGCTGATCGTCGACGCCCGTCACGTTCGCAATCCGATCGATCACGTCGAATTCATCTGCGACCACCGGCGCCCGACGCCGCACATGACTGCCCCGGGCGGGCGCGAGCGCTGGGAATTCATGCTTCGTCCCGGCGAAACGCGCGACGAGATGGAGTCCGATGCGCGCGTTCGCGCGTTGCTGGCGCCGTGGGGCGGCACCGATGGCATGGTGATCGAGCGCAAGGCCGTATATCGCTTCCATGCAAGAACGGTGAACGCCTTCAGCAAGGGGCGCGTGTTTCTCGCGGGCGATGCTGCGCACATCACGCCGCCGTTCGTCGGGCAGGGGCTCGTCGCCGGCTTGCGCGATGCCGCGAATCTCTGCTGGAAGCTCGCGTGGGTCATTCACGGGCGGGCGGCGCCCCGCATTCTCGACACCTACGATCAGGAGCGGCGCCCTCACGTGAAGGCGATGATCGGTCTCGCGAAGTTCATGGGGAGGCTGGTGATGCCGCGCAACGCCGGTGTCGCGTTGCTGACGCACGGCCTGATGCGCGTCGCTCGGCTCGTTCCGCGGTTTCGCAGGCATTTCGACGAACTCGGGATCAAGCCGAGGAACGCGTTCCGCTGCGGCCTGTTCGTCGCCGGCGCCGCGAAAACCCGGCTTGCGCGAGGGAGCGTCCTGCCACAGGGCTGGGTGCGTGGCCGCGACGGTACGCTCTGCCTGAGCGACGATGTGCTCGGCCGGGGCCTCGTGCTGGTGGGATTCGGCCTCGACGCCGACGCCGCGCTCGATCCGGCGACGCGCGCCGCATTTGCCGGCGCAGGCGGGACCGTCGTCCAGATTGCGCATCGCGGTCAGCGCCTGCATCGGGCGGCAACCGGTTGCTGGGAGGACCTGGAAGGCGCATTCATGCCGCGTGCGGTGCCGTTCGGCTGGGCGGCGGTCGTCCGCCCGGACAGGACGATCCTGCACGACGGTCCCGCATCCGAATCGGATCGTCTCGTTTGCGAGACCCTCGAATTGCTGGGTACGCCTGCCGAAGCGCCGGCTCGCCCTGTTCAACCTGCGTTCCCGTCTGCCTGAGGTGCCAGCATGAAGCTCGGGACTGCCCAACCGGCCCGCCACCCGAACCCGACGACGAAGGCGCGGGCGTTGTCCCATCTGGTTTTCGAACGTCCGGACCTCGACAGGGCCGAGCGGTTCCTCAACGACTTCGGACTGCGCACGGTGTCGCGCGACAGCGAGTCGCTGTTTCTTCGCGGCGCCGCCGCGACGCCGTTCTGCTATGTGGTCCGAAAAGCCGGGAAGGCCCGCTTTGTCGGTTTCGGCCTCGAAGTCGACGGAATGCCCGCCCTGGAAAAACTTGCCTGCATACCGGGGGCCTCGGATGTCGAGGCATCGCCGTGGCCCGGTGGCGGACATCGCGTGCAGCTCGTCGATCCGTCGGGCTTTCGCGTCGACGCGATTGCCGGCCAGGCATACGCCGGCGCGCTGCTGCATCGGCCGCCGCTGCTGCTCAACTCGGTCGATGCGATCGTGCGCGTGAACGCCACGCAGCGCTTGCCGGAAACGGCGCCCGAGGTGATCCGCCTCGGGCACGTGGTGCTCGAACTGGCCGATTTCCAGGCGACCTGCGCGTGGTACACGCGTCACTTCGGCTTCATTCCGAGCGACGTGCAGGTGCTGCCCGACGGTTCGCCGGCCGTGACATTCATGCGGCTCGATCGCGGCAGCGCACCGGCCGATCATCACACGCTGGCGCTCGCACAGGGATTCGCGCCGATATTCAGTCACAGCGCATTCGAGCTGGTGGATGCGGACGCGGTCGGCGCCGGGCAGCGCGTGCTGCGCGAAAGCGGCTGGACGCATGCGTGGGGGATTGGCCGACATATTCTCGGCAGCCAGGTGTTCGACTACTGGCAGGACCCGTGGGGCGACAAGCACGAGCACTATTGCGACGGTGATCTGTTCACATCCGACATGCCGATGGGGGTGCATGCGGTCAGCCGGGAAGCGATGGCGCAGTGGGGGCCCGCGATGCCGCGCAGCTTCACGAAGCCGAAGCTCACGCTGTCGAGCGTGTCGGCGCTGGTCCGCAACCTGCGCCGCAGCCCCGACCTGACGTTCGCGAAGCTGCGCACGCTCGCGAAGATCTTCGCGTGATATCCAACTATTGAAAGAACAGTCCGAGGCGCATTCATGGCACTGCACGTTTTGCACTACCGATACGACGGTCGCGCTCGCTGGGGCGTGGTGAAGAACCATCGGGTGACACCGATACCGGGCGAATTCGACACGACCGGCGCGTTCTTGCGCGCCTGCAGCATCGAGACGCTGGCGGCACTTGACGGACAGACGATTCCCGAGTCGGAAACCGAGTGGCTGTCGCCCGTCACACGCAACCAGCAATTTGTTTGCCTCGGGGCGAACTACCGGCAGCACATGATCGAATCGGGCATGGATCCGGACGTGAAGACCTTCAACATGGTCTTCACGAAGGCGCCCGGCTGCATCGTGCCGGCCGACGCCGATCTCGTGCGGCCGGCTCACGTGCGGTTTCTCGATTACGAAATCGAACTGGGTCTCGTGCTCAAGCGCGACATCACGTCGCCGCAGACCATCACCGATAGCAATCTCCACGAGTACGTCGCGGGTGCGGTGATCGTGAACGACTATTCCGCGCGCGACGTCCAGATTCCGCAGATGCAGTTCTACAAAGGCAAGAGCTATCGCACGTTCGGCCCGGTGGGGCCTTACCTTTGCCTGCTCGACGCGCGCGACATCGCGCAGTTGCGCGAGTTGAAGCTGACGTTGACGGTCAACGGGGAAGTGCGCCAGAGCGATTCCGCCGCGAATCTCGTTCATGGGCCGGCCGAAACGCTCACCGAACTGTCGGGAATGCACGACCTTCATGCCGGGGATCTGCTGGCGACGGGGACACCGTCGGGGTGTGCGCTCAGCGTGCCGTCTCCGGCCAGGCAGCGGATCGCCGCGTTATTGCCCGAACCCGTGAAGTGGCGGATGTTCATGAAGATGCAGGCGGGCAGAAGCCGGTACCTGAAGGCCGGCGACATCGTGGAATCGCGCATCGCGAGCCGCGACGGGACGATTGATCTGGGTGTGCAACGCAACCGCGTCGTCGACGAGGCCGCATGAACGCAATCGCAACCGAAGCCGACGTCGTCGCAATCGAGACGGAAGGGCCGCCGGCTGACCTGCCCGCCAGCACCTACGAGATGATTTGCCGCGGCGCGGCGATCGATCCGTCAGCGCCCGCGCTGTCGTTTTTCCTGCGCACGGACGATCATCGCCACGCGCGGCGCTGGACCTATGCGGCGCTGCTCCGCGACATCACGCGCACCGCGAACCTGTTCACGCGGCTTGGCGTCGACCGGCAGTCGGTCGTCGCGTACGTGCTGCCGAACCTTCCTGAAACGCATTTCGTGATCTGGGGCGGCGAGGCGGCCGGTATCGTCTGCGCGATCAATCCGCTGCTGGAGGGCGCGGCGATCGCGTCCTTGCTGAACGCGGCAGGGGCCAAGGTGCTGGTGACGCTGGCGCCGTTTCCCGGCACCGACCTGTGGCCGAAGATCCAGCCGGTGCTGGAGCAGGTGGCATCGCTGCGGCATCTCGTGCTGATCGACCTGGCAGGCCAGGTCCGCGGCTGGCGCCGTGTCGCCGCACGGTTCATGCAGCGTCGCGAATGCATGCGGCTGCATGGACGCAGCGGATTGCGCGGCGCGGTTCCCGCGCACATCGACGTCCACGATTTTGCCGGGGCGATCGCACATGAACCGGGCACCGCGCTGACGAGCCGGCGCCGGTTCGAAGCAGACGATTTCTCGTCGTACTTCTGTACGGGCGGGACAACCGGCCTGCCGAAGATCGCGATGCGCCGCCATGGTAACGAGGTCGCCAATGCGTGGAGCGTCGGGCAGGTGTTCGGCGCGGGCATGGGGCCCGGCAAGACCGTGTTCTGTGGCTTGCCGCTGTTCCATGTGAACGCGGTGACGGCAACCGGCCTCGTGCCGTTCTCCCGTGGCGCGCACGTCGTGCTCGGCACGCCGCAGGGCTATCGCGGCGACGGGGTGGTCAAGCGCTTCTGGGAAATCGTCGAGCACCACCGGATCAATTTCTTCAGCGCCGTGCCGACGCTGTATTCAGCGCTGCTCGACGTGCCGGTCGGCAATCGCGACATCCGTTCGCTCGAATACGGGCTGTGCGGCGCCGCGCCGATGCCCGTCGAGGTGTTCCGGGTGTTTCAGCAGCGAACCGGCGTGCGCATTCTCGAGGGCTACGGCCTGACCGAAGGCGCTTGCGTCAGCAGCGTCAATCCTCCGCTTGGCGAGCGCCGGCTCGGGTCGATCGGGTTGCGCGTTCCAGGGCAGGCGATGAAGACGGTGGTCGTCGACGGTGGCGGACATTACGTGCGCGATTGCGTGGACGACGAGGTCGGCCAGTTGGTGATTTCCGGCCCGAACGTATTCGCCGGTTACGCGCAAGCCAGCCAGAACGACGGTCTTTGGCTCGATCTCGCCGATGGCAGGCGCTGGCTCGACACTGGCGATCTCGCGCGTCGTGACGCGGATGGCTACTTCTGGCTGACCGGCCGCAGGAAGGAGCTGATCATCCGGGGCGGACACAATATCGACCCGGCGACGATCGAAGAGCCGCTGCATCGCCACCCGGCCGTGCAGATCGCAGCGGCCGTCGGCCGTCCCGATGCGCACGCGGGCGAATTGCCCGTCGCCTACGTGCAGTTGAAATCCGGCGCCAGCACAACCGAAGCGGAACTGAGCGCGTTCGTGCGCGATTCGATCGGCGAGCGGGCAGCGCTGCCGAAGCGGATTCATATCATCGATGCGATGCCGCTGACGGCGGTCGGCAAGATCTTCAAGCCCGAGCTCAAGCGCCGGGAAATGCTCGACGCGTTGCGCATCGCGCTCGCCGATGCCGGTATCGGCGGGGCCAGGCTGAGCATGGGCGACGACGCGTCACGCGGTATCTCGCTGCAGGTCGAGCTTGCCGATCCGTCGCATGTCGAGCCGGCGAGCGCGATCTTGGGACGCTTTCCGTTCGCGTTCTCGACGACGGTGACCGCTGCCGACGGCTCGCGACTCGATAGATAGAAGCCAGGTTCAGGCGGGGCGAAACACGCTCTGCCATGACGTTGCCTATTAAATTAGGAAAACTACTTAAATGAAAGGAGGAGATATGAAGCAGAGGAAAATTGTGGCACTTGTCGGCGCGTCGATCGGAGTCGGCTTCGCAGCCGCGGCCGGGAACGCACATGCCCAGGCCAGCGGGACCACGACCGTCGGGATAGGGTGGCTGCATATCATGCCGCAGGGCAGCTCGGACGAGACGGTCGTCGAAAGTATCGGCGGCAGGCCGGTCGATCAGCCGATAAACGGCACCGGCGCGCACGTGGGAACATCCGACGCAGCGAGCTTCTCGATCGAATATCACATCACCGATCACGTCGGGGTTGCGTTTCTTGCCGGATCGCCGTTTACGAGCGATCTGATCGGTGACGGCACGCTGAGCCGCTACGGCGTGGTCGGCAAGTCGAAGCCGATGGCGCCGGTGCTCGAGGCGAGATATCACTTCCTTGCAGCGGACGCGCGGTTCAGGCCGTATGTCGCGCTTGGCGTCAACTACACGTGGTTCACGGATACGCGGCTGACGAACAACGACTTCATCGACGCGAGCTTCGGTCCCGGCAGTTCGACACATGCGACGCTGAGTGCGTCGTGGAACCCGACGCTTGCCGTCGGCGCGAGCTATGCGATTGCGAAGCACTGGTCGGCCGGCTTTTCGCTGACCTATATTCCGATGTCGACGAACCTCACGACCTACGCGAAGACGGCAGTTGGCGCGGACATGGTCACGAAGACGAAAATCCGGACGAACCCGTTGATCACGCTCTTCAACGTGGCATATACGTTTTAATCTGCACTGCAAAAGATGGGCCGGACTGAAGCGGTTGCGAGGCCGGCTTCGCCGGCCTCACGGGCAGCGACGATTCTCCGGATACCCCCGCCGGGCGTCAAATAATCGCCATCGATTCGGTCATGTTCTGTTTCATGTAGTCGAGGAATCGCTTCTGAAACAGCATCGTATGGTCGTGCGCGGCTTTCTCGGCGGCATCTGCGTCGCGCCGCGCGATCGCGTCGATCAGTTCGTCATGGTCGCGGCCGAGCTTGGCCGCCGTGGGCGAGCTCACCGTGAAGTCGAAATGCAGGTGAAGCAGGCGCTGCCCCTCGCCGAGCAGCCGCTCGTAGTAACCGACGAAGTACGGGTTGTTGGCCGCGTGCGCGATCGCCATGTGGAGCGCCTTGTTGGTCTCCGACATCGCCTGGAAATCGCCGCTGTTGACGGCGTCCATGTAGACGTCGTCAGCCTTGCGGATCTTCGCGAGATCCGCGTCGGTGCGCTGGGTGGCCGCGAGGCGGGTGACCGCCCGCTGGATCAGGTCGAGCGCCGAAATGTATTTCGGGAATTCCTCGATCTCGAACGGCGTCACGAGCGTCGTCCGGTTCGGCAGGATCGTGACGAGTCCCTCGCTGCTCAGGCGCGCGATCGCGTCCCGCACCGGCGAACGCGACAGCCCGAACTGCGCGGCCAATGAAATTTCGTCGAGCTGTACGCCGGGCTTCAGCTTCAGCGTCAGAATCTGCTTGCGCAGTTCCTCGTAAACATACCGTCCGCCATGCCGGCGGCCGCCACCTTCGGTTTCAACGGCCTCTTTGCTCATCACGCCACCATTCATGTAATCGGCCCGGATCGCCGAGCGCGCTCTCGAGTTTAGCATCGCTCCCTCACGTCCCGGCCGACCCGAAGCCGTCGCCCCAGGTGTCGCTCAGCATGAATCCCGCAGCCAGCGGATCGTCCGGGTCCACACCGAGTTGCTGGATGCCGTAGACCCAGGCCCGCCCGGTGATCCTCGGCAGGACCGCCGGCTTGCCGCCCACTTCGGTCAGCCCCAGCAATTCCACGCCGAATTCCCCGCCGATCGTGGATCGCGACGTCAGGCGATCGCCTACCCGGACGCGCTGGCGCGCGGCGAGGGTCGCAAGGTTGGCCGAGCTGCCGGTGCCACACGGGGACCGGTCGACGCGGCCCGGCGGCAAGGTCGTGCAGGTCTGGTAGAGCGTGTCGGTGACACGGTTCCGGAACATGACGTACGCGACATCGTTGATTTCCGCATGAAGCGGGTGTTGCACGGCGATCTGGCGGTTGATGAGGTCTTTCAGCCGTACCCCGTGCATCGCCAGTTGCCGCGCATTTTCGGGCGCGATGGCGAGCCCGATCTGGCCGACATCGACGAGCGCATAGTAGACGCCGCCGAACGCGATGTCGGCCTTGATCGTGCCGAACCCTGGCGTTTCCACGTCCACATCGAGACGCTCGACGAAGGACGGCACCATGTCGAGCGACACCGCGATGCAACGTCCGTCGCGGCACGCCGCGCGGGCCGTGACGAGCCCGGCCGGCGTGTCCAGCACGACCGTGGTCTCGGGCTCCTGCATCGGCACCATGCCGAGTTCGAGCAGGGCCGTGACGACGCAGATGCAGTTGCTGCCGGACATCGGATGCGCCTTGTCGGCCTGCAGCACGATGAATCCGGCGTGCGCGTCGGGCCGGGTCGGCGGCAGCAGCAGATTGACCGACATCTGCAGGCAGCCGCGCGGTTCGAGCACGACGAGACGCCGGAGGCTGTCGTCGACCTCGTTGAGGTAGTTCATCTTGTCGAGCATGGTCTTGCCGGGGATGTCGACGACGCCGCCCGTGATGACCTTGCCGATCTCGCCTTCGCAATGCACGTCGACGAGCTGCAGCGTTTTCTTCCAGCGCATGATCGATTCACCTTACTTGAGATACCAGCCCCACGGCTTGTCGCTGTCGTAGCGCGTGATCTGCTTGACCTCGAGATAGTTGTTCAGGCCCCACTCGCCGAGCTCGCGCCCGATCCCGCTCTGCTTGTATCCGCCCCACGGCGCCTCGGTGAACGTCGGCTGCGAGCAGTTGATCCACACGATGCCGGCGCGCAGTGCGCGGGCGACGCGCTCGCAGCGCGCGAGATCGGCCGACATCACCGCCGCCGCGAGGCCGAAGCGCGAGTCGTTGGCGGACCGGACCGCCTCGTCCTCGCTGTCGAACGGCCGGATGCAGACGACCGGGCCGAAGATCTCTTCGCGCCAGATCCAGCTCTGTTCCGGCACGTCGGCGAAGATGGCCGGCTCGATGAAGTAGCCGTTGTCGAGATGCGCGGGGCGCCCGCCGCCGGTCACGAGCCGCGCGCCTTCGTCGCGGCCGCGCGCAACCGCCGCGAGTACTTTGTCGTATTGCCCGCGGCTGACCAGCGGCCCGAGCAGCACGCCGTCATCGCGGCCGTTGCCGATCCTGAGTTTGCGCGTTTCCTGCGCGAGCCGCTCGACGAGCGGCCCGTACAGCTTGCGCTGCACGAGCACGCGCGACGTCGCCGAGCACACTTCGCCCTGGTTCCAGAAGATGCCGAACATGATCCATTCGACGGCCGCTTCGATGTCGCTGTCGTCGAATACGACGAACGGCGATTTCCCGCCGAGCTCGAGGCTCACGTTCTTGATGTCGCGCGCGGCGGCCTGCATGATGCGGCTGCCGGTCGGCACGCTGCCGGTGAACGCGAGCTTGTCGATGCCGGGATGCTCGGCGAGCGGCGCGCCCGCGTCGGGACCGAGGCCCGTCACGACGTTCAGCACGCCGGCCGGCAGTCCGGCCGCTTCTGCGATTCGAGCCAGCTCCAGCGCTGTCAGCGGTGTCAGTTCGGACGGTTTCAGCACCATCGTGCAGCCGGCCGCAAGCGCGGGCGCCACCTTCCAGGCGGCCATCAGCATCGGGAAATTCCACGGGATGATCGCGCCGGCGACACCGACCGGTTCCTTCCGGACAATCGAGCTGAACCGCTCGTCGGCCAGTGCGACCGGCGTTTCGGCGTTACCGTCGAGCTGTTCCGCGAGCCCTGCGTAGAAGTCGAAGCAGCCTGCGGCGTCGCCCAGATCCCACAGCGCTTCGGGCAGCGGCTTGCCGTTGTCGCGCACTTCGAGTTCGGCGAGTTCCGGCAGACGGTCGCGAATGCGCTGCGCGATCGCGCGCAGCACGGCGGCGCGCGCGGCGCCGCTCATCCGCGGCCAGGGACCGTCGTCGAATGCGCGGCGTGCCGCGTCGACGGCCAGGTCGATGTCTTCGGCGGTGCCGGCGGCCACCTTCGCGATCACGGTTTCGTTGCTCGGATCGATCGTGTCGAAGGTCTGCCCGCGAGCCGGAGCAACCCAGCGTCCGTCGATGAAAAGTCGTTCGTAGGATGTCATGGATGATCTCGAATGTCAGTCGAAGCGATAGGCGCTGAACGGCGCCAGATCCTGACGCGTCGGCCGGCCGGCGGCGAGGTCGCCGATCAGGCGTCCGGTCGTCGCGCCGAGTGTCAGCCCGAGCTGGCCGTGGCCGAACGCCATCAGCACGTTCGGCAGCCGCTTCGAGCGATCGATGACGGGCTTCGTATCGGGCAGGAACGGGCGATAGCCGACGCCGTACTCGACGCGTTCGGTGCGCAGCTCGGGCAGGATGCGTTTCGCTTTCGCGAGGATGATGTCCGCGCGCTTGAAGTTCGGTTCGGCGTTGCGGCCGGCGAACTCGATCGTGCCGCCGATCTGCAGCCCGCGCGTCATCGGGCTGAAGCAGAAGCCGCCGTCCGCGTAGATCACGGAATGCCGGAACGCGATGCCGGGCTCGGCGAGCAACGCCTGATAGCCGGCGATGCCCTCGAGCGGCACGTTCACGCCGAGCTGGCCGAAAAACGGCCGCGAGCCCGTGCCAGCCGCGACGACGACCTGGCTGGCTGCGACGCGCTCACCGTTCGCGAGCGTCACGCCCGTCGCGCGTCCCGACGTCTCGTCGATGCGTACGGCGTTCGCTCGGATGCGGCGCCCGCCCTGCGACACGAAGCTGTCGGTCAGCGCCGCGATGAAACCCTCGGTATCGCTGACCGAGCGCCAGTCCGGGAACAACAGCCCATGCTGGAATTTGCCGGCCAGTACGGGTTCCAGGTCGCCGATATCCGCGGCGTTCAGCCGTTGCGACGAGAACCCCAGCGACTGTCGCAGATCGAGGTGGGGCTGCTCGCGCGCGATGCCAGCCGGATCGTCGAACACTTCCAGGATCGGGCGCTCGCCGATCAGCGCGCGGTTCCCGCACGCATCGAGCAGCGGCGCGTAGTCGGTGTAGACGTCGTGCGTGAGCGACGCCAGCGCGTTCGCGATCGACACGATCTTCGCGTGGCGGGCCGACGCGACGAACCGGAAGAACCACGGCAGGATGCCGGGCAGCGCACTCGGCCGCAGCGCGAGCGGCCCTTCCTGATCCATCAGCCAGCCGGGCACCTTCATCAGGATGCCCGGCTTCGACAGCGGGATGACTTCGCTGACCGCCATCTGTCCGCAGCTCCACTTCGCGGTGCTGTCGCCGGGCGCGGCCGGATCGATCAGCGTGACGGCATGTCCGTCGCGTTGCAGGTAGAGCGCGCAGCAGACCCCGACGATGCCACCGCCGATGACGACGGCCGGTTCGTGCCGGGATGCGCGTGGCGCCTCGATGGCGGTGTCTTGCGGAACGGCGTTCAATTGACGCACTCCTGCAGGCTGAAGTCGGCATTGTCGCTGAGCGGCGGATAGAGGGTCGTGCCGGACATGTGCGCATGACCGCGCGCCTCCAGCGTCCGCGAACGGCGGCCCCGGTCGTGGCGCTCGACGAAGTACGCGCGGCGCGCGCTCATCGTCGCGCCCTGGAGAGAAGGCGCGCCGTCGATCACCATGCGTACCGGCATCCCTACAGTATGGCCTTCGAGACAGGTAAAGCTGTGAATCGGCATGTTCGGTTTCCCGTGTCTGCGCACCGGCGCGGGCGGCGCCGGTGCGCGCTGCGCGTCAGGCCTGCGACGCGTCGAAGACCGCGCGGAATTCCGCCTTCTCCGCGTCGGTCAGCGGCTGCAGCGGCATGCGCGCGTTGCCGACCTTGAAGCCCGCGAGTTCGCAGCCGTACTTGACCTTCTGGATGAACTTGCCCGACTCCATGCTCGCCATCACCGGGAACAGCGAACGCATCACGTTCTGCGCACCGGCAATGTCGCCGGACGTGAACTTGTCGTAGAAGCCGACGACCTGCTTCGCGAAGCAGTTTGCGGGCCCGCAGATCCAGCTCGTCGCGCCCCACAGGAAGAAGTCGAGCGCCTGGTCGTCCGAGCCGCACGACAGCTGATAGTGATCCTTGTACTTGCCGCCGATTTCGATCGCGCGCAGCAGGTTGCCGCTGCTTTCCTTGATACCGATGACGCGCGGATGATCCTTGAGCGCGTCGAGCACGCCGAAGCCGACCTCGACGTTCGTGCGAACCGGGTAGTTGTACAGGATCACGTTGACGTCGGTCACCGCGGCGAGAATCGCGTCGTAGTGCCCGATCAGTTCGTCCTGCGAGGGCAGCGCATAGTACGGCGGCGCGATCAGGATGTTGGTGTAGCCGGCATCGCGCGCCTGCCTGACCTGCTCGATCACTTCCCGCGTGCACGAGCCGTTCGCGCCGGCGATCAGCAACCCCCGATCGCCGACCACCTCGCGAACGGTCTTCATGACCGCGCGGCGCTCGTCGTTCGTCAGCGCGTAGTACTCGCCCGTCGAACCGAGCGGAACGAAGCCGCGGACGCCGGCGTCGAGCTGAAACTCGAGGATCGACGCGAGCGTATCGTGATCGACTGCGCCCGATGCGTCGAACGGCGTGACGAGTGCGGGCAGTATGCCTTTCAGTTGCATGAGATTTCTCCAGCTTGACGAGGGTTGATGAGGGTCAATAGGCGTAGCGCCTGAGCATCCTGGACTCCACTACGCCGACCAGGCGGGTCAGCGGAAAGGCGACGAGGAAATAGATGACGGCCACGGTGGTCAGGAACTCGACCGGCCGCGCCGTGCTGTTCGACACGTTCTGGCCGACGAACATCAGGTCGGCGACACCCACCGACGAGATGAGCGCGCTCTCCTTGAACAGGCTCACGACGTTCGACAGCAGCGGCGGAATGGCACGCAGCAACGCCTGCGGAAAGATCACGTAGACGATCTTCACGTGCGGCGACAGGCTGAGCGCGATGCACGCGTCGTGCTGCTCGCCGGTGATCGACTTGAGCGAGCCGCGAAACGTCTCGCTCGTGATCGCGGCCATGTACAGCGTCAGCGAGATCAGCACCGACAGGAAGGGCGGAATCGGCAGCCGGAACACGACCGGGAAGCAGAAGAACACCCAGAACAGCTGGATCAGCAGCGGCGTGCCGCGAAAGAATTCCACGTACGCGGTGACCGGCCCCTTCAGCCAGCGGGATGGCGACATCCGCAGCAGGCTCAGCACGAAACCGGCGAGGCTGCCGACGATCGCGCAAGTCACGGTGAACACGAGGGTCAGCCCGAGGCCTTTCGCGAGCACGAGCCAGTAGGGCCAGACGACGGAAAAATCGAGATTCACGGCGTGCTCCTCAGCGCTGCACCGCAGCGTCCTGACGACGCTCGATGATGTGAACGAGTTTCGCGATCGGCAGCGACAGGGCGAAGTACACGAGCGCGACCACCGAATACGTTTCGAGCGGCCGATACGCTTGCGTGGCGAGGCTCTTGGCGACGTACATCAGGTCCGCCACCGCGACGATCGCCACCAGCGCGCTCTGCTGCAGGCTGCCGATGCCGTTGGTCAGCAGTACCGGCATCGCGCTGCGCAGCGCTTGCGGAAGCACGACGAAGATCGTGCGCTGCCACGGCCGCAGGCCCAGCGCGACGGCCGCGTCGAGATGTTCCTTCGGCACCGCCTGCACGCCGGCGCGATACGCTTCGGCGTTGAACGCAGTCAGGTTCAGGCCGAGCGCGAGCACGCCCATCGTGATCGGGTCGATGAACACGTCGACCATCATCGGGATGCAGTAGAAGAACCAGACGATCTGCAGCAGCGCCGGCGTGCAGCGAAAGAATTCGATGAAGAGCTGGGCCGGCCAGCGCACGATCGCCCAGCGGCTCATCGCGAGCAGGCACAGCAGGAAGCCGAGCACGAGGCCCATCGCGTTGGCGGCGACGGCCAGCACGATCGTGACCTGGAGGCCTTCGAGCAGCGCGCCGACACTGCCGGCGAGGAAACTGAAGTCGAAGTGGTAGTTCATGGCCGCCGCCTCAGTCGAGATGCAGGACTTTTTCGAGGAACTCGCGCGTGCGCGCTTCCTTCGGACACTTGAAGATCTGCGCCGGCGCGCCTTCCTCGACGATCCTTCCGTTTGCGCAGAACACGACGCGCGTAGCGATATCGCGCGCGAAATGCATGTCGTGCGTGACGATGATCATCGCCATCTTCTGCTCGGCGAGCTGCAGCATCACGTTCTGCACTTCGACGACCATTTCCGGATCGAGCGCGGACGTCACTTCGTCGAACAGCATCAGCTTCGGCTCGAGCATCAGCGCACGCGCGATCGCCACGCGCTGCTTCTGGCCGCCGGACAACTGGCTCGGGTACGCGTGCAGCTTGCTTTCGAGGCCGAGGCGCGCGAGGTACGTGCGTGCGCGGTCGGTCGCGTCGGCCTTCGACACGCCGCCGACCCTGACGGGCGCGAGGATCAGGTTGCCGAGCACCGACAGATGCGGAAACAGCGTGTAGTGCTGGAACACCATGCCGACCTGCTTCTGCAGCTTCGCGTCGATGCGCTGGCCGGCGCGCGACTCGCTGCCGCGAATGTACGGCTTGCCCTGGAACGCGATTTCGCCGCGCTGGACGCCTTCGAGGCCCATCATCACGCGCAGCAGCGAGCTCTTGCCGCTGCCGCTCGGGCCGATGATGACGAGCCGGTCGTCGGCGCGCATGTCGAGGTTCATGCCGTCCATCACGACGAGGTTCGGCCCGTACGACTTGTAGACGTCGCGCAGGCGCACGAAATCGCCGGCCGGCGCGGACGAAGCGGAAAAGGTCGTCGAATGGGACTGCATGTTCGACCTGACGGCCGTCGTTTGAGGCGACAACATGGCGTTCTCTCCAGTGGCGCCTGACGTCGGCGCTCGAAGTGCGAATCGGAAAAATCGAAACCCGTCGACGATCCGCCGGACCATCCGCGCTGCGCCCGTGGGCGCAGCATCCGACGGCGCGGCGGGACGCGGGGGCAGCCGGTCGGCGGACGCTTGCTTGGCCCTTGGTTGCTCGTTACTTGCCCGTGACCAGCATCGCTTGCACGGAGGTCTTGATCAGGCGGTTGACCGCGCCGGACTTGACCTGCTGCGCGAGATACCGGTTGAGCACGTCGAGGTCGGCCTGCGGCGTGTCCTTGCGCAAGCCGAATGCCACTTCCTGCTGCGCGAGCGGCGGCGTCGGATTGAAGCTGGCCGCCCAGTCCGGATGCGCTTCCGTCAGCAGCATGTTCGTGATGTTCGCGTCCGCGAGCAGATCGGCGCGCTTCGAAATCAGCGACAGACGCGTCTCGTCGTTGCCGGGCAGCCGCATGATCCGCGCCTGCTTCAGTTCGGCCGAAATCGCCTTGTCCTGCGATGTGCCCGACATCACGGCGACCGTCACGTTCGGCTTGTCGATGTCGGCGATCGTGCGAAGGCTCTTCGGGACCTTCGGGTTGTGCTTGTTGTAGACGAACGAAACGTTGTAGTCGGTCGCCGGCGCGGAGAACGCGACGGCCTTTTCACGCTCGGGCGTGTCGTTCAGCGCCATCGACAGGTCCCATTTGTCCGACTGCAGGCCCGCGACGATGTTGTCCCACGTCGTGTCGACGAACTCGACCTTGACCTTGAGCACGTTCTGCCCGAAATCGCGGCACAGGTCCGAGAAGAAGCCGCTGTAGGTGCCCGTCTTCGGGTCGCGCATCACGTAGGGCGGCGCGACCGCCGCGCCGCAGCGCAGGACGCCGGCTTTTTTCACGCCGGCCCATGTGTCTGGTCCATCTGCATGCGATGCGGTGGCGGCGAACATCGAAGTCGCGGCGACAACGCACGCGGCGAGCTGGCGGGTGAGACGAGACAGCCGAATCATGGTGACCTCTCTAACTTTGGGTAAACCCGTATGCCTGATGGGTCTGCCACACATCGTTGTGTGTTTTGTTGTGTGCAGCATTGCATGCATCATAGGAGAGCAAAATTCGCTGTGTCAACGGGAACTTGGCAGTTGGGACGGCTGGGGTTTTCCCCGGGATGCGCGGTCGTGGGCATCATCGGTGCGCGACGCTCCCTCCGCCTCGCGACGCGATGAAGTCGCAAGGCGGAGGGAGAAAGGGGGGGAAGGCGACGCGCCTTCAATGGCGGGAAAGAAACGTCAGACGAATGTCGTGCGACGGCCTGGCGCGATTACGAGCACGTCACGGCGGGCGATGGTCCGACCGGTTCGGTTGGGGCTTCGTCGACGCGACGCGTGCCGATGTTGCATCGGCTGTTCGATGTGCTGCGTCGGTGATGCAATATCTGCCGTTCAGCCTGCGTCGGCTGCGGGCGCCACCGACGCCCCCGCGATCCCGTGCCTGGCCAGCGACTGCGCGACGAAACCGGATGCCTTCATCTCTTCGACGAAGTCGCGAAGCACATTCGCCGCCGCTTCACCGCGACGCTTCGGCGTGCCCATCGCCTGCCGGATCACCATGAAGCGCTCGTCGAGCAGACGAAGCCCCGGCGTCTGCCGTGCGTCGGCTTCGAGCTGCTGCTTGACGCCTGCAGCGACTTCCAGCCCTTGCTCGACAAACGTCTGCACGACGGCCGGCGACGTCGGCGCGCGCACGATCTGCGCGGCCTTCAGTTCGCGCGTGAGGAACAGGTCGTAGGCGCTGCCCTTGCCGACGGCCACGCGGTTATGCGCGTGATCGACATCCTCGTTCGTGCGGATCGGCGAATCGTCGCGCACGAGATAGAAGCCTTCGATCAGCACGTAGGGCGCGGTGAACGCGATGGTTTCGCCGCGCAGCGGATCGACGGCGAAGAACCCGAAGTCGGCGCGTTCCTCGCTCACGGCCTGCACCGATTTCCCCGCGGCATCGAACACGACCAGTTCGAGTTCGACCGACAGACGTTCGGCGAATGCGCGCGCGAGGTCGATCGATACGCCGAACGGTTCGCCAGTGGAAGGATCGCGGTTCGCGAGGATCGGATTGCCGAGATTGATCGACGCGCGCAGCTTGCCGGTGGGTGTCAATGCGGAGACAACGGAAGGATCAATGGTCATGAAGGCGCTCGTGGCACCGCGTTCGACGGAAGCGGTCTCAGGGTTCAAGGATTTCGCTGATGCGTGACAGCGCATCGAGCGTATGCAGCAGGTGTTGGCGCAATGCTTCGGATGCTTCCTCATTGAGCTCGCGCTCGAGCAGTTCGAGCACGTGCAGATGCTGCTTTGCATGTTCGACGTAGCGCTCGCGATGCTGCATCGAGCGATACGACAGCAAGCGGCGCACGCGGTTGACCCGCTTGATCGTATCGATGAAGAAGCTGTTGCCGGACGCCTCGACGAGCGACTCGTGAAATCGCACGCCGCGTTCGTGCAACTGGTCAGCGGTGTCGGTTTCGATGCCGCCCGCGAGCAGGTGCTTCTCGACTTCGCGGCAGCGTTCGAGCACCTTGCGCTCGAGCCGGTAGCCGGGTTCCAGCAGCGCGGCCGGTTCCAGCGCGAGGCGCAGACGGTACGACTTCAGCAGACTGTCGGGCGTGGTCAGCATCGGCGAGAATTGCCAGCCGTAGCCCGGCTTGCGCTCGGCCCATCCTTCCTGCGCGATGCGCCCGAGCACGGCGGTGAGCTGCGCGTTCGTCAGCCCGTACCGGTTGCGGATCAGCTGCTCGGAAAACTCGTCGGGCAATTCGCCCTTGAGGCGATCGTCCGCGACCTGGAAATACGCGCTCGTCACGACGTCGGTTTCGGCGAGGCCCAGCTCTCCGACGACGTCCGACAGCGGTTCGACGACCGGCTTCGCGACGAAGAACCCGCGATTCCTTTCGCGGGTGAGGATGCCTTTCTCGTGCAGCAGCGCGAGCGCCTCGTTGACGGGGGAACGCGACACGCGCAGGCGGTCCGCGAGCATCTGCGCGGGCAGGTGCGTGCCGACGTCCAGTCCTTCGGTCTTGATCAGTTCGACAATCTGGGTCGCAATGGATCGGTCGATCATGTGAGTCTGCCTTCCGGGCGGCGCAAAAGCCCGGTTTCAAGCCTCCTGCGTCGCCAGATTTTTCTGCAATATCAGCGGGATCACGCCGCCCGAACGCAGCAGCCGGCATTCGAGGCGGGTCTCGACGGCCGCCGTCGCGTCGACGGACTCCACGCGGCCGTCCGCACGCACGATTCGCACGGGCACCTTGCAGCGCGGTGACAGCGTATCGGCCGGCGCGTCGACGTCGAGCTTATCACCTGGCTGGAGGTCGAGCGTGTCCGGGTTCGTGCCGGACGCGAAGCGCAGCGGCAGGATGCCCATGCCGATCAGGTTCGACCGGTGAATGCGCTCGAAGCTCACGGCGAGCACGGCGCGGATCCCGAGGAGCCGCTGGCCTTTCGCCGCCCAGTCGCGCGACGAACCCGTGCCGTAGCGCTCCCCCGCGACGAGCACGACCGAATCGCCGTGCTGCCGGTAGCGCTCGGCCGCCTCGAAAATCGGCAACACGTCGCCGCTCGGTACGTGCAGCGTATGCGCGACGGGCATGCCGGCGCGCAGCCGGTTGACGAGCGTCCGGTTGTAGAACGCGGCCCGGACCATCACTTCCCAGTTGCCGCGCCGCGACGCGAACACGTTCAGGTCGTCGCGGTCGTCGCCGCGCGACACGAGGAAATCGGCGACGAAGCTGTCCTTCGGGATCGCGCTGGCGGGCGAGATGTGATCGGTCGTCACGTCGTCGCCGAGCACGAGCAGCGGATACGCGCGGTACGAGCCGAGCTGGCTGCCCTGCGACGCGGACGCGAACGGCGGGCGGCGCAGCGCGGTCGATGCCGGGTCCCATGGAAACCGCGCGCTGTCCGGCGCGTCGAGATCGTGCCAAGCGGGATTCTCGCTCGCGAGCGCGAACGCGCGTGGATAGTCGCGCGGCTCGGCCGCCGCAGTGACGAGCGCGGCGACTTCCTCGCGAGTGGGCCAGAGGTCGCGCAGGTAGACCGGTTTGCCGTCGGCCCCATGCTGGAGCGGATCGCGGCTCAGGTCGATCTCGGCATCGCCTGCCAACGCGAAGGCGATCACGAGCGGCGGCGACATGATGAAGCCGAGGTCGAGATCCGGATGAACGCGTCCCGGGAAATTGCGGTTGCCGGACAGCATCGCGACGGGACGGATGCAATGGTCCGCAAGCGCTTCGCGAATCGGCTCGGTCAGCGGCCCCGAATTGCCGATGCAGGTCGTGCAGCCATATCCGACGATATCGAAACCGACCGCCGACAGATCGTCGGTCAGCCCGGCCCGTTCGAGATACGCGGCGGCGGCGGGGGAGCCGGGGCCGAGCGATGTCTTGACCCACGACGGCACCTTCAGCCCGAGTGCACGCGCGTTGCGTGCGAGCAGGCCGGCGGCGATCAGCAGGGCGGGATCCGACGTGTTCGTGCAACTCGTGATCGCGGCGATCGCGACCGGATGCTTCGGCATCGACGGATGGCGCCGCGCCGGACGGAAATCGAGCGGCGCGAGCGCAGCCGCGGTTTGCGAGTAGTCAAGCAGGTCCTGCGGGCGGCGCGGTCCGGCGATGTGCATGCCGATCGCCGCGAGGTCGATGTCGATCGTGCGCGTGTAGCGCGGCTCGGCGTGCGGATCGAACCACAGGCCTGCGCGCTGCGTGAACGCTTCGACGAGACGGATCGCGGCCTCCGTGCGGTTCGTCGCGCGCAGGTAGTCGAGCGTGTGCCGGTCGACCGGGAAGAAACCGGTCGTCGCGCCGTATTCGGGCGCCATGTTCGCGACGACGGCGCGCTCGCCCGCGGTGAGCGTCGCGACGCCGGGCCCGAAGAATTCGACGAATTCGCCGGACACGCCGATCGCGCGCAGTCTCTGCGTGACGATGAGCGCGAGGTCGGTCGCGAGCACGCCCGGCCGCAGCGCGCCGGTCAGACGCACGCCGATCACATCCGGAATGCGCTGCATCACCGGCATGCCGAACATCACCGTCTGCGCTTCGAGCCCGCCCACGCCCCAGCCGAGCACGCCGATGCCATTGATCATCGGCGTGTGGCTGTCCGTGCCGATCAGCGTGTCCGGCACGGCCCATCGCTCGCCGTCGCGCTCGACCGTCGTCACCACCGTGGCCAGTTGCTCGAGATTGATCGTATGCATGATCCCCGTGCCCGGCGGGTGGATGCGCACGCCCGTCAGCGCCTTCGATGCCCAGCGCAGGAACCGGTAGCGCTCCGCGTTGCGGCGCAGTTCGAGATCCAGGTTCAGCGGCGCCGCGTCCTGTCGCGCGAAATATTCGACGGCCAGCGAGTGATCGACCGACGAATCGACGGGCAGCACCGGATTGAGCGATGCGGGATCCGCGCCGGCTTCCGCCAGCGCGTCGCGCATGCCGGCGATATCGACGAGCGCGGGCGTGCTCGTCGTGTCGTGCATCAGCACGCGGTTTGGCTGAAACGCGATCTCGGCCGCGCTCGTTGCGCGGCGCGTCCATTCGAGGATGCCGTCGACTGCCTGCCGCCGTTCGTCGCCATCCGTGTTGCGGATCACGTTTTCAAGCAGCAGACGCAGCACGACGGGCAGTTCGCGCAACGTGTCGCCGAACAGGCCGGGCAGATCGACGAAGCGCAACGACGCGCCGTCGACCGTCAACCGGGCTTCAGGGAGGGTGTCGGTGTTTTCCATGACTGTATTTTTGCATTTACACGAGTAAAAATGCAATCTAGTGCTAACCCGAAATACCCCGATCGGGAGACATCCGTGACGAAAACGAGCAGTGGCCTGGGCCGGAAAGGCCCGGATCGAGCACGACGCCGGGTCGTGCAGGGCGCCGCGTCGCTGGGCGCGCTGGCGGTTCTCGGCGCGGCCGCGCGATCGGTGTTTGCTGACGAATTGACCCAGGCAGCTTTCAAAGGAAAGAAACCCATGTTTGCTTATGTCGGATCGCGCACCACGCGCGAACGAAACGCCCGCGGCGAGGGCATCAGCGTCTATCAGGTCGACACCGGAACGGGTTCGCTCGAACTCGTGCAGGTGTTGAAGGACCTCGTCAATCCGTCATTCCTCGCGCTCGCCGGCAACGGCGAGCGCCTCTACGCGGTGCACGGCGACCTGAGCGACATCAGCGCGTTCAAGGTCGACCGGGCATCGGGCAGGCTCGCGTTCCTGAACCGCCAGAGCACGCGCGGCCAGAACCCGGTGCACCTCGCGATCGATCCGTCCGGCCGCTACGTCGTCGTGTCGAACCACATCGGCGCGAGTCTCGCCGTGCTGCCGATCGCCGCCGACGGGTCGCTGCAGGAAGTGACGCAACTCGTCACGCTCGAAGGTCCGATCGGTCCGCACCGTATCGAGCAGAAGCAGGCGAAGCCGCATTTCAATCCGTTCGACCCGAGCGGCGAATTCGTCGTCGTGCCGGACAAGGGCCTCGATCGCGTGTTCACGTTCCGCTTCAACGACGGGCGGCTTACGGCGGCCGATCCCGCGTTCGTCGTGACGCGCGAGACGGCCGGGCCGCGTCACCTTGCATTCCATCCGGGTGGCGCGTACGCGTATGTCGTCAACGAACTCGATTCGACGGTCACGACGTATCGATACGTGCGCGCCGGAGGCGCGCTTACGCCCGTGCAAATCGTCTCGTCGCTGCCCGACACATACACGGGCACCAGCCGCGCGTCGGAGATCGAGGTCGATCGTGCGGGCCGGTTCGTCTACGCGTCGAATCGCGGCGACGACAGCATTGCCGTGTTCCGCATCGATGCGGCGACCGGGCGTCTGTCGTTCGTGGCCGCCGAGCCGACCGGCGGCCGCACGCCCCGCTTCATGACGAGCACGCCCGACGGCCGCTTCATGTACGCACTGAACGAAGACAGCGACAGCATCGTCGCGTTTTCGATCGACGCCGCGACCGGTCGGCTCAAACCGACCGGGTTCTCGACCGCATCCGGCAGCCCGGTCTGCATGGTGTTTTCCCGTCACCACGCGTAAGCCGCGAATTCGAATCAGGAGACATCCGGCGGGTCCGTCCGCCGGAGCGGACATATGCAATCGACAAACTCTATCGACGAACGCGCACTGGTGCGGAAGATCGCGTGGCGCATCATCCCGTTCGTTTTCGTGCTGTACATCATCTCGTACCTCGATCGCGCCAATATCGGCTACGCCGCGTTGCAGATGAACAAGGAGCTGGCGCTGAGCAGCGAGGCGTTCGGTTTTGCATCGGGCATCTTCTTCATCGGGTATTTCCTGTTCGAGGTGCCGAGCAACGTGATGCTCAACCGCTACGGCGCCCGCGTGTGGATCGCGCGCATTCTCGCGACATGGGGCATCGTGTCCGTGATCTCCGCGTTCGTGCAGAACGCGACGCAGCTCTACGTGCTGCGGTTCCTGCTCGGTGTTGCCGAAGCGGGGTTCTTTCCGGGCATCATCGTCTACCTGACGGCCTGGTTCCGGGCGAAGGAACTCGCGACGACCGTCGCGCTCTTCACCGCGGCGATTCCCGTGTCGTACATCATCGGCGCGCCGCTGTCGACGTGGATCATGGACCACGTCCAGTGGCTCCAGTGGAGCGGCTGGCGCTGGATGCTCGTGCTCGAGGGCGCGCCCGCGCTGATCGGCGGCATCCTGTGCTTCCTCTACCTGACGGATCGTCCGGCCGATGCGAAGTGGCTGACGCCCGCCGAGCGGGCGTGGCTCCTCAACGAACTCGCCAACGACCGGAAAGCACGCCCGAATGCGCAGCACTTCGGCTCGATCAAGGCGATGACCAATCCGAAGGTGCTGTACCTGTCGTTCATCTACTTCGTCTATCAGTGCGGCAGCCTCGGCGTCGGCTACTGGATGCCGCAGATCATCAAGGGCTTTTCGTCGACACTGAGCCACACCGAAATCGGGCTCATCGCGACGGTGCCTTACGTGTTCGCGACGATCGCGATGGTGATGTGGTCGCGCAGTTCCGACCGGCGTGGCGAACGGCGCCTGCATTCGGCGATTCCGCTTGCGGTGGCCGCCATCGCGCTGCTTGGAGCGGGGCTCACGACGAACCCCTTTGTGTCGATCGCGATGATCAGCCTGAGCCTCGCGGGGCTCTATGCGTTCAAGTCGCCGTTCTGGGCGCTGCCGACGCTGTTCCTCAGCCGCTCGACGGCCGCCGTGTCGATCGCGGTGATCAATTCCGTCGGGAACCTCGGCGGGTTCGTCGGACCGTTCGCGATCGGCTACGTCAAGGGTTCGGGGCAGAGCGCGACGCCGGGGTTGCTGTTTCTCGCCGGATTGCTCGTCGTGTCGTTCCTGATGACGTTCTTCATGCGCGTCACGGAACAGCGAACGAGCGATGCGCCGGCGGGCGTCGTGAACCAGAGTCATTGAGCCGGCTGCGGACCGGGTTGGCGCCGTCCGCGACCGACAGGCAGGTGTCGTTGCGAGCCGGCATCCGTCACACATTCTGGGTCGGGCGGCGTCCGTCGCGTTGCATTACGAGCGATCAGCGCTCGACGGGCAAGCGCCGATCAGGTTCCCCGCGGTCGCGGCGCATGCGGTCGGGTATGCGTCGCGATTGCAGCTATCACATGATTTCCAGGAGAACACAACATGATGAGACTACCCAAGCCAGTCCTGTTCGGCATCGTCGCGGCGCTCGCGGGCATCGCGACAGCGTTTTCTGCGCGGGCCGCGGACACGCAAACCATTTCGATCATGGTCGGCGGCATTTCGAAGTTCATTTATCTACCTGTCAAGCTGGCTGACCAGCTCGGCTACTTCAAGGACGAGAAACTGCAGGTAGAACTGCTGTCCCAGCCGTCCGGCGTCGATGCTGAAAACGAACTGCTCGCCGGTGCGGTGCAGGCCGTCGCTGGTGCGTACGACCATACGATCGATCTGCAAAGCAAGGGGAAGGACGTTCGATCGATTGCGACCTTCCTTCAGGTGCCGGGAGAAGTCGAAGTCGTGTCGAAAACTTCGCAGATGAAAAGCATGGCCGATGCGAAGGGCAAGACGTTGGGCGTGACCGGGCTGGGTTCGTCGACGGACTTCCTGACGCGGTACATGGCACTGAAGAGCGGCGTCGCGACCCAGCAGTATTCGACGCTGCCGGTCGGCGCGGACAATTCGTTCATCGCGGCGATCAAGCAGAACCGGATCGATGCGGGCATGACGACGGAGCCCACAGTGTCGCGGCTGCTCGAAACGGGTGATGCGTCGATTCTCGTCGACATGCGAACCGTCGAGGGCACGCGGCGTGCGCTCGGCGGCATCTATCCGTTTACCGGGCTGTATGTCGACGCGCACTGGCTGGCGCTCCATCAATCGCAGGCGGCGGGTCTTGCGCGCGCGGTCGCGCGGACGATGGCATACATCCACACGCATTCCGCCGACGAGATCGCGGACAGGATGCCGAAGGACTATTACGGCGGCAACAAGGCGCTTTACGTGCAGGCGCTCAAGGCGACCAAGTCGATGTATACCGCCGACGGAAAAATGCCGGAAGGCGGCCCGGAACATGTTCTGGACGTCCTTGCCACGATCAATCCCGCGATCAAGGGCAAGCAGATCGACTTGAGCAGGACTTATACGAACGCGTTCGTGACGGCTGCCAAGGCGCCGTAGTCGCGTCCCCCGCGAGATACGAGAGGGACGCTTCATCGCTGTGCATGTGCGTGCGTCGCGATTCAACGCAATTCCGGGAAATCTTCCTCCCAGTATTCATCGGGAAACCGCGTGAGCTCGGCCGCACGCTCCATCTCGCGACGACGCAGCTCGACGCGACGGATCTTGCCTGAGATCGTCTTGGGCAACTCGCTGAACTGAAGGCGGCGAATGCGCTTGTATGGCGCGAGCTTTTCGCGCGAGAAGCGGAACACGGCGCGCGCGAGCTCCGGACCGATTTCGTAGCCCTGCCGCACGGTGACGAACGCCTTCGGCACCGCCAGGCGCAGCGTGTCCGCGCTCGGCACGACGGCTGCTTCCGCAATCGCATCATGCTCGATCAGCACGCTCTCCAACTCGAAAGGGCTCAGCCTGTAATCGGACGACTTGAAGACATCGTCTGCTCGGCCGACGTACACGAAATAGCCGTCATCGCGACGCAACGCGACATCGGACGTGTGATAGAAACCGTGACGCATCGCCTCGTCCGTCGCCTTCGCGTTGTTCGCGTATCCGGTCATCAGGCCGAGTGGGCGCAGTGCCAGTGGCAACGCGATCTCGCCTTCGCTGACGACATGGTCGTCCGTGTCGACAAGTTCGACGCGGTAACCCGGCAATGGTCTTCCCATGGATCCGGCGACGACCGGCTGGCCCGGTGAATTGCCGATCTGGCATGTGGTCTCCGTCTGACCATAGCCGTCACGTATGGTCACGCCCCATGCGTCGCGCACGCGCTCGATGATCTCCGGATTCAGCGGTTCCCCCGCCCCGACGATCTCGCGCAACTTCACCGGATACGATGCCAGCGGCTCTTGCACCAGCATCCGCCACACGGTCGGCGGCGCGCAGAGCGTCGTGACGCCGAACTTGACGAGCACCTTCAGCGTGTCTTGCGGCACAAAGCGCGCGTAGTTATAGACGAACACGCACGTCTGCGCGTTCCACGGCGCGAAGAAGCAGCTCCACGCGTGCTTCGCCCAGCCCGGCGAGCTGATGTTCCAGTGGATATCGCCTGGCTGCAAGCCGATCCAGTACATCGTCGACAAATGGCCGACCGGGTAGCTCTGATGCGTGTGCTCGACGAGCTTCGGCTTCGAGGTGGTTCCCGACGTGAAATACAGCAGCAGCGGATCAGTCGCGTACGTCGGACCGTCCGGCTCGAAATTGGCACTTGCATCGTAGGCGAGCCCGAGGTCGATCCAGCCTTCAGCGTTACGCGGTAACCCGCCGACTGCGACGCGTGTCACGTTCGGCGCAAGCGCATCGAATTTGCCGAGCTGGTCGGCATCAACGACGACAAAGCGCACACCACCAGTCTCTACACGCTCGCGCACGTCATCCGGCGATAGCTGCGTCGTCGCGGGCAGTACCACGGCGCCGAGCTTCATCGCGGCGAGCATCACGTCCCACAGCTCGACGCGATTCGGCAGCATCAGCAACAGGCGATCGCCGCGCTCGACGCCTTGCGCGCGCAAGAAATTCGCCATCCGGGACGAGCGTTCGGCCATTTGCGCGTAGGAGAAGCGCGTGCCGCTACCGGTAAGGTCGTCGACAATCCACAGCGCAGGGTTGTCGTTGTCGCGGGCCACCACGTCGAAGTAGTCGAGTGCCCAGTTGAACGTGTCGAGCTGGGGCCACGCGAACTCGCGATATGCGCGTTCGTAGTCGATGCGATGACGCAGCAGCAGGTCGCGTGCGTCGACGAATGCCTGTGTGGAATCGGTGTAGTGGGTCATGGTCATCTCATGCTTTCATGTATATATGGAGTACTGAAGATAAATTGAGCTTGCCGGCACGGCGCCCATGCATCGCTTGATGTCGCGGTGAAGTAAGGCATGCCGTCGCCATGGGAACAGGTGATCGCCTTTCTCTCAGGAACACGCGCTACGGACGTGCTCGCGGAGAAAGTCGCGGGTTCGCTCGAAGGCTTTCGAGGCGCTTTCCTCGTGGTAGTGCAGCGGATCGCCTTGCCGATCGAACGCGTGACCCGCGGGATAGGAGAACACGAGCGATCCGGTTGAGTTGCTTCCGGGCGTTCGCCATCCATCGGAAGAATATTGCGGATCCGACTCCCCCCAATGAACCAGCATCGGGGTTTGCACGTCCGCATCTGGCTGGAAGGGCTCGGACGACCCGTAGTAAATGACGCAGGGCGTCGACAATGCTCGGGCGGCGCGCAGCGCAATCGATGCTCCCCAACCGTAGCCGACGATCGCGATATTGCCCGCATGGCCAATCGCATCGGCAGTGGTTGCAACGAGTGCGGCGGCAGTCTCGTGTCCGAGTTGCGATGCCAGCTCGGTGCCGAGTTGATGGTCGGCGAGCGCATAGCCGAGTTCGACCTCGCGCCGAATGCTGTCGAACAGGGCAGGAACCACGGTCAGATATCCGTCGGCCGCATAGTGCTCGGCGATTCGACGCATGTCGGCATTGACCCCGAATATCTCGTGAACGAGCACGATGCCCCCCACGGGCTTGTCGTCAGGTTGGGCCAACCAGCCGTTCATCGGGCCATGCGCGGTCACCATCGTAATCCAATGACTCATCGGTACCTCTTCGAGCAATAGAAATCGAACCTCGTTCGTATCGAGCTGCGGAGCGGAACTTGCAGGCAACTCAAGCGACTCGTGAGCGTCATGTCACGGATCCGCCAGTACGGATTCGTCGGACATATGCTCGGACTGCTACCCCAGCGCCTGCGTACAGCCGCTCGAATCGATGTCCTGAATGCGCCGCACGGATGTCCTGGCGAAAGGTGGTGCAGTCCGTGACATGCTGCTCCGCAGCAACCTGAATCACGCCGTATTTGCGCTTTTTGCAATCCCATCCCGGGGCGGGATTTGGTGCGGCGCGCAATATTCGAGCGAGCAAAGTTGTTGACGAGGCACATCTTAGAGGTTCAAGATTCGATCCGCAACATACAAACAGACGAGGTTGTCTGTTTGTTTTCGAACAGGACAATCGAACATCACTGGAGCGAGGAGATGAGGCTTAAGGGCAAGGTGGCGGTTATCACCGGTGCGGCAGCCGGTATCGGCAATGCAATTGCCAGGGCGTATGTGGTGGAGGGCGCGAAGGTCGTGATCGCCGACGTGAAGGGGGCGGAAGCGGCGGCGGCCGAACTCGGGCCCGATGTCGCGCTCGGCGTTTACACCAATGTGGCCGATCCGGACAGCACCAGGCAGATGGCTGCCGCGGCGCTGGAGCATTTCGGCAAGATCGACGTGCTGGTCAACAACGCCGGCATCTTCACGGGGCTCAATGGTGTCCCGATGGACGCGATCTCGGTCGAGGACTGGGACAAGCTCTACGCCGTCAACGTCAAGGGACCGTGGCTGTGCACCAACGCCGTATCGGCTGCGATGCGCGAGGCGGGCGGCGGCAAGGTCATCAACATTGCGTCGGTCATCGCCCATATGGGTGTTCCGTTCATGCTGCACTACGTATCGAGCAAGGGCGCTGTCGCAGCGATGACCCGCGCGATGGCCCGCGAGTTCGCGGCGACCCGGTCCCGAATCACGGTCAATGCGATCTCCCCGGGCTACACCCACTCCGCGAACGCAGTCGCCAACACCCAACAGCACGAGCAGTTCGAAGGCGTGGCGGCGCAGATGCGCACGATCGACCGTTCGCAGGTTCCGGCCGATATCGCCGGCGCAGCGCTCTGGCTCGCGAGCGACGAAGCGTCTTACGTGAACGGGCAGAACATCATCGTGGACGGCGGCATCTTCATGAGCCTGTAGCCGCCGGCCAACCAACATCTGTTCATCGCAAGCTGTCGCGGAGTCGAAACAATGAACGCAAATCCGAAGTCTGTTGCAAGCTCGACCGGGTTCCGGAACAAGAACCTGATCGGCGGCCAGTGGAAAGATGCCGCCTCCGGCAAGTCGATTGCCGTCGAGAATCCCGCGAATGAAGAGCTCATCGCGGAAGTGCCTCGAGGTCAGCATGAGGACATCGACGAGGCAGTGAAGGTCGCGCGTGCCGCCTTCGAGTCTGCCGCCTGGCGAAAGGTCCGGCCGATCGATCGCGGCCGAATTCTGGAGAACATCGCCCGCAAGGTGGAGGAGCACGCCGACGAGTTGACCTATCTCGAGTCGCTGGACACAGGCAAGGCCATCTCGTTTGCCAAGGTCATCGATCTGCCGTCGACCGTCGATGTGTTCAGGTATATGGGCGGGTGGTGCTCGAAGCTGGGCGGCAGCACGCCGCCGATCTCCTTCGACGGCAAGGAATACCACGCCTACACGCGGCGCGAGCCGGTGGGGGTGGTCGGTGCCATTACCCCATGGAACTACCCGCTTGCGCTGGGCGCCTGGAAGATCGCATCGGCACTGGCTGCAGGCTGCACGATGGTACTGAAGCCGACCGAGCTGACCCCGCTGAGCACGCTCCGCCTGGCCGAGCTGTGCCTGGAGGCGGGATTGCCGGAAGGCGTGTTGAACGTGGTCAACGGATACGGGCACGAGGCCGGCGAGGCGTTGGCGCGCCATCCGGACGTCGACAAGATCACCTTCACCGGATCGACGGTGGTCGGCAAGAAGATCGTCGAGTATTCGCTGGGCAACATGAAGCGCGTCACGCTGGAGCTGGGCGGAAAGTCGCCGAGCATTGTCTTTGCGGACGCGGATCTCGACCAGGTCGGCCTCGGCGCCGCGCTCGCGGTTTTCTTCAATTCCGGGCAGATCTGCTTCGCCGCCAGCCGGCTGTTGGTCCAGGACAGTGTCTACGACCGCGTCGTCGAAGCCGTCGCTGCCGTGGCGTCGCAGTTCAAGGTGGGCAACGGGCAGGAGGCCGACACCATGCTGGGGCCGCTCGTGTCGCGCAAGCAGCAGGAGCGCGTGCTCGGCTACGTGCAATCGGGCATCGAGCAGGGCGCCACGCTCGTATGCGGCGGCCAGAAGGTTGGCGACAAGGGCTACTTCCTGCAGCCGACCGTATTTGCCGATGCGGACCCGTCGATGAGGATCGCGCGAGAGGAAATCTTCGGGCCGGTCGTGAGCATCATTCGCTTCAAGGACGAGGCGGAAGCCATTCGCATCGCCAATGACACGACGTATGGTCTCGCCGCCAACATCTGGACGCGAGACATCAAGAAGGCGCATCGCGTGGCGCATCGTCTCCAGGCCGGATCCGTATGGATCAACTGCCACGGCGTGATCGACGCAGCGGCGCCGTTTGGCGGATTCAAGCAGTCGGGTTGGGGGCGCGAGGTATCGGAAGAGGGATTGTCCGCGTACACGGAAACCAAGACGGTCTGTGCGCTGCTCGACGAATGAGTGCGCGTCGGACTTGAAGGTCGTACGTTCAGGAGGAGACTGATCATGTGGGAATACATCAAGTACTACTTTGCCCCGCTCGTGCAGGTGCTGGCGATCTGGGGGTTTTACCGCGGTGCCGACTTCACGTGGATCGCGATCGCCGCGTTCCCGACGATCGCGGTCTTCGACGCGCTGCTTCCGCTCGACTTGTCCGAGCGCAAGATGAAGAGTCACTTCTGGGCCTATCTGCCGGTCTGGATTTCGACGCTTTTGCTGCCGGCGATGTACTGCGTCTTCGCCTGGTCGGTCGGCCATCACAACCTGACCGCGCTGCAAATGGCGGCCGGTGTGGCGGGGCTGGCCTGGTTGTCGGTCGTGCCGGGCGTGCCAGCGACTCACGAGCTGTATCACTCGCGCGGGCGCCTCGCGCGATTCGTCGGCCGCTACGGTCAAGTCGCGTTCCTCGATGCGATGCGCATGGAAGTCCATGTCGTGGGCCATCACCGCGATGTCGGAACCGCGGAGGATTGCGACACGGCGCGGCGCGGCACGAATTTGTACCGGTTCGTTGCCCGATCGATGTGGGAGTCCACCCGCCTGGAATTGAAGCTGGATTGCGACACGCTGGAGAAGCGCGGCTATTCGCGCTGGTCGATTCGACACTCGCTTTGGCGTGCGATCCTCGCGGTCGTCGTGTTCCTGGGCATCCTGTATGCGATCGGCGGCTGGCAAGCAGCAGGCCTGTCGCTGATCGGGATGGTGATCGCGCGTTTCTGGGTCGAGGCGTTCAATTACTACCAGCATTTCGGCCAGGTTCGGGTGGTGGGCACGCCGATCGAGAAGCGGCACGTCTGGAACCACTACGGAACGTTGTCGCGCCTGTATGCGTTCGAGATCACCAACCATGCCGACCACCATCTGAATTCCTATATCCCGTACTACAAGCTGGTGCCGGACCGGCAGGCGATCATCATCCCGAGCATCATCGTCTGCTTCCTTTCCGGGTTCATTCCTCCCCTTTGGTACAACCGCATTATCAAACCGGCCTTGCGTCGTTGGGACAACGAATTTGCATCGCCGGAGGAGCGCCGATTGGCGAAGGAGCAGAACCAGAGCGCGGGGTGGGACGACTGGTTCGACGAGCCGCCCGGCAGAACGAAGCGACCGGACACGTCCGCATGGGCGAACGGCTGAGCAGCGGACAGAAAGGAGGCAGTGTGACTGGTATCACAAACGTCGGGGCGAACCCGAGCGGAGAAATCCAGCGAAGGATGATCGGCCACGGGATGCTGATCCTTCTGATCGGCCTGCTGGCCGGGATCGGGCTGTTGATCAGCCTGATCGGCGGCCTTGAAGCGTGGCCGGGCAGACTGATTTCAATCGACCTGCCCGGTGGCAGCAGTGCGTGGGCACGCTTCCATATGGGGCAATTGCTCAACGCCTTCCTGATCGTGCTGGTGGCGCTGGCGTTGCCCGTGCTGAAGTTCGAGCCGCGAAGCGGACGACGCATCGGGTGGTTCATCGTGGCGGTCGGCTGGGCCAATACGCTCTTTTATGCGGCTGCGCTGTTCGCGCCGAACCGGGCGCTCACCTTCGGCAACAACCGGCTGGGGGACGCCAATCTCGCGTCGTTGATCGGACTGGCTCCCGCGCTCGTGTTTGCCGTCGTTTCCGTCGTCGTCGTGGTCGTGTTGGCCCGGCAGGCATTTCGACGCCTGACGTGACAGGCCGCTCAAATTTTATCGTGGTGACTGATGCGAGAACTTCTGAAATCCGTCTTCGGCAAATCGAAGCCGAAGCAACTGCGAATCCTTCCGCAAGATGTGACGATCGAGTTGGGGCAAGGCCAGACGCTGCTGGAGGCCGCATTGGCCAACGGCATCACCTACCCGCACGATTGCACGGTCGGTACATGTGCGTCGTGCAAGAGCCGCCTGAAGCAGGGCCGGGTTCGGGAAGCAACGCCGTTCGGCTACACGCTGTCCAAGGAAGAGCTCGACGCCGGGTACATCCTTGCGTGCCAGGCCTTTCCACGCGATGAACTGACCGTCGTGGAGATCGATGCGGCGGCGGCCGATCTCGCGCCCGCAGAGAAATACGTCGCGAAGATCATGGCGACCGAGCCGCTCACGCACGACATTCTGAAGGTGACGGTGCAGACGGACCGCGCCGTCAGCTATGCGGCCGGTCAGTACGCGAACTTGCGTCAGGATGGCGCGAACCGCGCCCGATCCTATTCCTTTGCGAATGCGCCGCAACGAAAGGGCAGGACGACGCTCGACTTCTATATTCGCAAGGTTCCGGGAGGCGAGTTCACGGAGGCGCTTTTCAACGGGACATTGAGCGGAGCGTCACTGGAGATGGAGGGGCCGCTGGGAACCTTCCATTTGCGAGGCGGCGACGCGCCGATGGTGTGCATTGCCGGCGGCAGTGGCCTGGCGCCTTTGATGAGCGTTCTCGAGCATGCACGGCTCAACCGTATCAAGCGCAACTGCACGCTGCTGTTCGGTGCGCGGACGCAAGCGGATCTATACCAGCTCGACGTCATCCAGGACATTGCCAACAGCTGGCAAGGCGGCTTTCGCTTCATTCCGGTGTTGTCGCATGAGCCTATCGATAGCGATTGGCGCGGCGCCCGAGGGCTCGTCACGGATCACATCGCGGCCGAGTTCTGCACGGGCGCCGAGGGTTATCTCTGTGGCCCGCCGCTGATGATCGACGCGGCGATAACCACGCTCGGCCGGCACGGCATCCCGATCGACAGGGTGTTCTACGACAAGTTTACCGACAGCAGAGACCGCTGATCGACGATCCCGACACACGCAGGACGTTGAAACGGCGTGACTTGCCAAGATGCGGGCGGCCAATCCGCATGGTGTCGTGCTCGCCGTTCTGCGATCGAGCAGGCAGTTGCTGCGACGCAGAAACGAAATTTTCCGTTCCTCGTTGACACGCGCATGTAACGGAACAACAATCTCAACAAACAGACAGCCGTGTCTGTTTGTAAATTGGATGAAGTTGAGTCTCCTGAATCAACCAGACGGAACCAGAATGAACGAAGGCATTGACAGGATCGTTATCGTCGGCGCTGGCCAGGCTGGGGCGACGGTGGCTTTCGGCTTGCGTCGAGGCGGATTCGACGGCGAGATCACGCTGGTGGGCGAGGAAGTGCATCTGCCGTATGAACGGCCGCAGTTGTCGAAGGACCTGCTGCAGCCCGAACGGGCCACGCTGCGAACGATCAGGACGCAGGCCGAGTACGAGGATCACGGCATCCGGCTGAACCTTGGTCGCAAAGTCGTCGAGACGGATGCGGTTGGCGGTCGGATCCGGCTGGACGATGGCGACGAGATCGCATTCGACCGCCTCGTGATCGCGACTGGTGTCAAGCCGCGCCGGTTGCCGGGGACGCTCGACGACCCGACGCGAGTGCGCTATCTGCGCACGGTCGAAGACGCCGGCGATCTGCGTGCGGACCTGGAAGCCGGCAAGCCCATCGCGATCGTGGGGGGCGGTGTGATCGGTCTTGAAGTGGCTGCGGCCGCGCGCGCATTGGGCTGTCAGGTGACCGTGATCGAGGCTGGCGACAGGCTGATGGCGCGAAGCGTGGACGAGACCGTGTCGCGTTATCTCGACAGCGCGCATCGCAACAACGGCGTGGAGATCCGCTACGGCGTGCATGCGACGGCGCTCATCGACGATGGACATCTGAAGCTGTCCGATGGAAGTGTCGTTGCGGCGGGCAGCGTACTCGTCGGAATCGGTGTCACGCCGAATGTTGCCGGATTCGAGGGTCTCGACATAACGGACGACGCTGGCGTGCGGGTCGATGCCTACGGTCGAACGGGCGTCGACAGAATCTTCGCCACGGGCGATATCGCTTCACAACCGAATGGAAACGGATTCGCGCGGATCGAAACCTGGGCAAACGCCCAGGACCATGCGCTGAACGTGGTCAGGAACCTGTTGGGGGAGCTTGTGCGTTACGAGACGCCCGTGTGGTTCTGGTCCGATCAAGGTCAGATCAACCTTCAGGTTGTCGGCAACGCGACGTGCGGCACGCGCGTCGTCCGCGGCGACGAGAACGCCGGAAGCTTCAGCATTTTCTGGCTGGACGACGGCAATCGCGTGACGGGTTGCGCGTCGGTCAATTCACCCAAGGACATGGCCGTCGCACGTCGCTGGGTGAAGCAGGGAAATCGAGTGGACCCGCAACGGATTGCCGATCCGGGCACCCAGTTACGCAATTGTGCGCTCTGAACGCGCACGCGCAGCACCACAAGGATAAGACCATGGAGAATGAAACGAAGTGGGTGGAGGTGGACGAGAAGAACCTCCAGTTTCGCGTGTCCCGGGAGGCCTTCGTCAGCGAGCAGATCCTGTTCGATGAATACGAGAGGATCTTCGACCAGTGCTGGCTTTACGTCGGGCATGTCTCGGAGTTCGAGAAGCCGGGCGACTTCGTCACCCGTACCATCGCGCGCCGCAACCTGCTGGTGACGATGGGAACGGACAACCGGATCAATGCGTTCTTCAACACGTGCCCGCATCGCGGCGCGACGGTTTGCCGGGATCGATCCGGCAACTCGAAGAACTTCCAGTGCTTCTACCACGGCTGGGTGTTCGGGTGCGACGGCAATCTGAAGAGTCAACCGGGCAAGGAACGGTACTGCGCGGACTTCATCGCGAGCGGAGCGGGCAATCTGGTGCCGGTGCCTCGCTTCGACATCTATGCCGGCTTTTGCTTCGTCAGCTTCAATGCCGAGGTAGAGCCGTTGCCCGACTATCTCGCGGGCGCCAAGGAATACCTCGACCTCGTGTCCAGGTATTCCGAAAGCGGCATGGCGATCTCCAACGGCACGCAGGAATACGCGATCCGCGCGAACTGGAAGTTGCTGGTCGAAAACAGCGTGGACGGCTACCACGCGGTCAGTACGCATGCGACCTACCTCGATTACCTGAAGAACACCAACGGCGGTTTGTCGAGCACGAAGCTCGAAGGGCGGAGCCGCGATCTCGGTAACGGCCACGCGGTGCTCGAATACACCGCGCCGTGGGGTCGTCCGATTGCATCGTGGATTCCTCTGTGGGGAGACGAGGGAAAGGCGGAGATCGACCGCATTTACGCGCGCCTCGTCGAGCTGCATGGCGAGGAGATGGCCGACCGCATGGCGCACAAGAACCGCAACCTGCTGATTTTTCCGAACCTCGTGATCAACGACATCATGGCGATCACGGTGCGCACGTTCTACCCGCAGGCGCCGAACTACATGCTGGTCAATGGCTGGTCGCTCGCGCCCAACGAAGAGTCCGACTGGGCGAAGAAGTTCAGGCTCAGCAACTTCCTCGAATTCCTCGGGCCGGGCGGATTCGCGACGCCGGACGATGTCGAGGCGCTCGAGTCGTGCCAAAACGGTTTCAGCAACTACCGCCTGGTCCCGTGGAGCGACATCTCCAAGGGCATGGGCAAGGCGTCGCCCAACTACGACGACGAGCTGCAGATGCGCGCTTTCTGGACGCGATGGAACCAGTACATCGGCGGATCGCCCGCTGCGCGTTCGAACGCCCATCGGATCTCGCCGGCAACCGCAGCCTGAGGACATGCCCATGAATGCCGTCACGATCGAAAAAGAGGCCATGCGCGTCCCGTCGTCCAGCGATTTCGCTGAATACGTGACACGAACGGAAGTAGAAGACCTGCTGTACCACGAAGCGGAGCTGCTCGACACCTGGCAGCTCCACGACTGGCTGGATCTGTTCACCGACGATGGCTGCTACTACGTGCCGTCGACCGATCTGCCGCGTACCGCAAGCGCGGACGACAGCCTGTTCTATATCGCGGACGATCCTGTCCGGTTGCGCGAACGGGTGATCCGTTTGATGAAGAAGACCGCGCACTCGGAGTACCCGCGTTCCCGCACGCGCCATCTGGTGAGCAACGTCCGCATCCTCGACGCCGGCCCGGACGAGATCAAGGTCGCCACCGCGTTCGTGACCTACCGGATGAAGTTCGGAAGCAACGACGCGTACATCGGCAGTGCCCACTACTGCCTGCGGCGCGTCGACGGGCAGCTCAGGATCGTCGAGAAGCGCTGCTTCCTGGATCTCGAGGCGCTCCGTCCGCACGGGCGGGTGAGCATCATTCTCTGAAAGAAGGCGATCATGGATATCACGCTTCCGTTCCGCTACAAGAAGCTCGGCTATGCGGCCATCAATGTCACCGATCTCGGCCGGTCGGTGGCGTTCTATGAGGACATCGTCGGTCTCGAGGTCGTGCAGCTGGACACCGATGTCGCGTACCTGCGGTGTAGCCGGGACCATCACAACATCGTGCTCTGCCAGGCGGATGAGCACGGGCTCAAGCGCGTCGGCTTCGAGCTGGAGCAGGAAAGCGACGTGCGCGCTGCCTTCGACCATTTCGAGAAGCTCGGCATGGCGCCGGTCTGGGTGCCGAAGGACGAAGCCCGTCAGATGAGGCAGGGGCTGAGTTTTCGCGTACGGGAACGGCACAGCGGCCTGCTGTTCGAGCTGTTCGCCGGCAACCTGCACCTGAGCAAGCCGTTCGTGCCGACGGTCGCCAAGATCGCGCGCATCGGCCATGTGGTGATCGGCGCCGAGAATTTCGAGGCGAGCCGGGACTCGTTGGTGCGCGATTTCGGATTCCGGATTTCCGACTTGATCGAGGATCGCATCGTGTTCATGCGCTGTCATCCGAATCCGTTCCATCACACGTTCGCGGTCGGGCCGGCAAGCAGCAGCCACTTCCATCACGTGAACTTCATGGTCACGGACATCGATGACATCGGCAAGGCGCTTTACCGGATCAAGAAGCACGACCTGAAGGTGGTGTTCGGCCCCGGCAGGCATCCGCCGTCCGACAGCGTGTTCTTCTATTTCCTCGATCCGGACGGCATCACCGTCGAGTACAGCTTCGGCATGGAGGAGTTCTCGGAACAGGGTGCGCGGCCGCCGCGCTGCCTGGAGCCCGTGCCCGAGTCGCTCGATGTCTGGGGGGCGGTGCCGGATGGGCAGTTCGGGCGCAGCGGTCCGATCGAAAAGGACGCGGCCGAGGTGTCCGTTCCCAAGATGCAGAAGGTGGCCGGTTGAGCGAAATGAAAAAAGAACAGACCGATCTGAATGGGCAGGTGGCGGTGGTCAGCGGCGGTGCCCACGGCATCGGGCTCGGCATCGTCGAGCGGCTGCTGAAACTGGGCGCGAAGGTCGTGGCCTCGGACATCGACAAGCAGGGGCTGTCCGCCACGCGTGAGCGATTCGCGAAGTCATTCGGCAAGTCGATCGCGGTGCACGCGGCAGACCTGTCGAAGGAGCGCGGCGCGCAGGCGTTGCACGCTGCCGTCACCAAACGGTTCGGTCCGGCGCAGATCCTGGTCAATTGCGCGGGCGGCGGCGTGATTCGTCCGTTCCTGGAGCACACGCCCGACACCCTCAAGGCGACCGTCGACCGGAATCTGTGGACGGTCATCTGGTGTAGCCGGGTGTTCCTGCCGGACATGGTCGCCGCGAAGTACGGCCGAATCGTCAACATCGGCGCGGACTCGGTTCGCAATGGCCTGCCGGCCCACGCGGGATACAACGCCGCGAAGGGCGGCATGCATGGATTGACGACGGGACTGGCGCGCGAGTTCGCGTTGGACGGTATCACCGTCAACACGGTCGCCCCGTGCGCGGTGAATACGGAGGTTTGGGCGAAAGTGAAGCTGTCGAATCCGAAACTCGCCCAGGACTTCGTGGACGTCATTCCGATGGGCCGTGTAGGCGAAATCGAAGAGGTTGCGTCGATGGTGGGCTATCTGGCTCTGCCGGACGCGGCGTTTGTCACAGGGCAGGTCATCAGCGTGAACGGCGGCAGCACGATGCTGTGAGGATCAAAATGAGTACAACCACTGAAATGGTCGATTTGGGTTCGTGCGACGATGTGGCCGATGGCGAGATCCGTCGCGGCACGTTGCCGTCCGGACATGCGGTCGCGATCTACTGCGTCGATGGCGAGTTCTACGTCACCGACGACATCTGCTCGCACGGGGAGGCGTCGTTGTCCGAGGACGGCTCGCTCGACGGCTACGAGGTCGAATGCAGTTGGCATTTCGGGCGGTTCGACGTGCGTGACGGGCGGCCTTGCGCGATGCCCTGCGAGCATGCGCTCCGCAGTTGGCCGGTGAAGGTCGAGAACGGTCGCGTCTTCGTGGACGCGGGAGCACACGCGATATGAGCGGCGTCGAACTCACCGGCATCGAGCGTCGCGTGCGGGTATCGGCACGTGCGCTCGCGCGTCACGGTCTGGTGCAGGCGTGGGGGCATTGCAGCGCCCGGATCGACGAGCACACCTTCCTGGTCTGCGCGTCCAGGCCGATGGGGCGCATCGGCGTGGGCGAACCGGGAACGGTCGTTCGCATCGACGCGCCGCTCCCGCCCGGCGTGCTGGGCGAGGTCCGCATCCATCAGCAGATCTACAAGCAGCGCCCGGACGTGGGCGGAGTGTGTCGCGTGATGCCGCCCAACGTGGTGGCGCTCTCCACCCTCAGGATCGTGCCCAAGCCACGGCACGGCGTCGGTGCGTTCAACGCGGCCTGCAAGTTCTGGGACGATCCGCGACTGCTGCGCGACGACGGGTTGGCGGCGCAACTGGCCGAGCATCTGGGCGACGCGCCGTCGCTGGTCATGCGGGCGAACGGCGCCGTTACGGTGGGGCCGAGCATTGAACTGGCCGTGGGTTTCGCATGGTGCCTCGAGGATGCCGCGCGAATCGAGACACTGGTGCGTTCCGTGGCCGGCAGCCAGGAGATCGATGCCAGCGGCCTGAGCCGTGACGAGATCGGCGCGAGACAGGTGAGCACCGGTGGGGTATTCGAACGCCTGTGGGATTTCCTGACCGACGCGGATCCTGAGGCGTCGGCAAAGGACGCCGAATTTTCGGCTCCGTCGTGGGGGGCCGCGCAATGACGACGCGGGATCATCGGATGTCGGCATCGTTCGAGCGGATGCCGGGCACGGAGACTGGTTGCCAAGTCGACGGACGAGGTAGTCTAATATCGTCTTCGGTTGACTCGACACGTTACGATGACAAAAAAAGTTCCAGAGCGACGCCGCACCCAGGCCGAAAGACGCGAAGAGACGCGTTCGCGAATCTTGGAAGCCGCCGTCAGCGAGCTGATGAAAAAGGGTTACGCGGGATTCCGGGTCGAACAGGTCGCGGCCGCCGCCAACGTATCGCGCGGTGCGCAAACCCATCATTTTCCGACCAAGGAAGCGTTGGTCGTCGCGGCACTGCAAAAGCTCTATCAGGAATCGACCGAATCCAGCATGAAGCTGATCGAGGGCCTGCAGCCCGGGGACGACATCCTCGATGCGCTCATGGCGGACTCGGCCAAGTTTTACCTGGGGCCGAACTTCATCATCTCGATGTCGCTGCTGAATCTCGGCGATCACGAACCCGAACTGAGACAGAAGGTTCGTGCGATCTCGCGCAAGCACCGGCTGCCGATCGAGAAGGCGTGGCTGGATGCGCTGCTGCGCTCCGGGCTGGCCGACGAGCCGGCACGCACCGTGCTGAACATCACGCAGAGCATCTATCGCGGGATGGTGATGCGTCGTTTCTTGCGCAACGATCCGGAATATTCGCGCTTCACCATCGAGCAGTGGTCCCGGATCGCGCGCGCGTACATGAGCCTCAACTTCCCGCCGTCACGCTAAGGCCGCGTTCGCGCCAGCGCGCGGCCGGTTCTCACACGCCTATCCGTCATTCAACGCCACCCCTGCGGAATCCGCGGGGGTGGCGTTGCTGTGTCTGCTTTTCATAAAGGAAAAATCGATGAGTCTCTGGCTTGATTTGCTCGGCGCGGAAATCCGCTACGTCGACACGAAGAACTTCGGCACGATCCGCATCGCCGAGGCCGGGAAAGGCAACTCCGAAACGCTCATCCTGCAGCATGGCATCAACGGCCATCTGGAAGCGTATGCGAAGAACATCGTGCCGTTATCGAAGGACTTTCACGTCATCGCGTTCGACTATGTGGGCCAGGGGCTGTCGAGCAAGCCGGTTCGGGAATACAACCCGATCATGCTTGCGGAGCAGCTTGGCGAGTTGATGGATGCACTCGGCATCGAAAAGGCCCACCTGTCGGGCGAGTCGCTCGGAGGCTGGGTGTCCGGGCACTTTGCCGCGGCGAACCCCCACCGCGTGCGGCGCCTCATGCTGAACACGGCGGGTGGCATCCCTATCGTGACTCAGAAGGGCAAGCAAGACCTGGAGACCTTCATCGGGCTGAACAGGCGCAATATCGACAATACGCCCACCTACGAATCGGTGCAGGCCCGCATGTACTGGCTGATGCATCCGGACAACCGTCACCTCGTGGACGACGAGCTGGTCGAACTGCGCCTGCGCATCTACCTGCGCCCGGAAAGCCGCGCGGTGTTGCCGAAGCTCAACGAAATTCTCGCGCGCCACGACGAGTATCTGATCCCATTGGAGAAGCTGCCCGAGGGGACGCTGTTCCTGTGGACACACGACAACCCGATCCACGATACCAAATCGGTGAAAGCCGCACAGGCGAAGGTGCCGGGAAGCATCCTCTACTTCATGAAAGGCAATTCGGCGCACTGGCCGCAATACGAGGCGATCGAAGAGTTCAACGAGGTCGCCATCCGATTCTTCAAGACCGGAACGGTCGAGTGAGCAGCCGAAGATGAACGAGGCAAACGAAATCGCAGAAAGTCTCTGGAATGCTCAGCAGTACAGAGCGCCTTGCGCCCCCGTGCGCGATCGTTTCGAGGGCAGGGACGAACATGCGCAGGCGGAACTCGCCTATGCAGTACAGCAGATCAATATCCAGCGACAAGTGTGGGCTGGCAGAAGAATCGTCGGACGGAAGATCGGTCTGACGTCACCAGCCGTTCAGAAGCAGCTCGGCGTCGGCCGTCCCGATTTCGGCACGCTGCTGGACGACATGGCGATCGTCGACGGCGAACCGATCGATACGAGTCGTCTGCTGCAGCCGAAGGCCGAGGCCGAGATCGCGCTCGTGCTGGCGAAGGATCTCGACCACGAGCGGCATACGGTCGCCGACCTGATTGGCGCCACCGCCTATGCGCTCGCCGCGATCGAGGTGGTCGCGAGCCGCATTGCGGACTGGAACATCCGTTTCCTGGACACCGTCGCCGACAACGCGTCATCGGGCCTGTTCGTGCTCGGCACGCAGCCAGTCCCGCTATCGAGGCTGGATCTGGCCGGCGTGTCGATGCGCATGACCCGTGGCGACGAGACCGTGTCGCACGGCGCGGGCGCTGCCTGTCTGGGCAATCCGCTGAACGCCGCGCGCTGGCTTGCCGACACGCTCGTCCAGGTCGGCACGCCGATGCGCGCCGGCGACGTCATCCTCACCGGCGCGCTTGGTCCGATGGTGGCGGTGCAGGCAGGTCAGACCTGCGTTGCGCACATCGACGGCTTTGCCCCGGTTCGGGCCATCTTCTCCTGATGAGGTTCTCCACATGAGCTCCAACGACGAAAAGCACGCAGTCGCCATCGTCGGGTCCGGAAACATCGGCACCGACCTGATGGTCAAGATTCTCCGCTACGGAAAGCACCTGAAGATGGGCGCGTTCGTCGGCATCGATCCGGAGTCGGACGGCCTGAAGCGGGCCGAGCGTATGGGCGTGCTGACCGTGACGACCGGGATCGACGGGCTGCTCGCCCACCCCGATTTCGGATCCATCCGCTACGTATTCGACGCCACGAGCGCCGGCGCACACGCCACGCATGAACGGTTGCTGCGTCCGCACGGCGTGCGCGTGATCGACCTGACGCCGGCAGCGATCGGTCCATTTGTCGTTCCGGCAGTCAACATCGACCAGCATCTGGATTCGCCGAACGTGAACATGGTGACCTGCGGCGGGCAAGCGACGATTCCGATGGTCGCGGCGGTGTCCCGCGTCGCGCCGGTCGAATACGCCGAGATCGTCGCGTCGATCTCGAGCCGCTCCGCGGGCCCGGGTACGCGAGCCAATATCGACGAGTTTACTGAGACCACGTCGAACGCGATCGTGCAGGTGGGCGGTGCGAGGGCCGGCAAGGCCATCATCATCCTCAACCCGGCGGAGCCGCCGCTGATCATGCGCGACACGGTGTACTGCCTGGTTCCAGGAGACGCCAGCCGGGCTGCGATCGTCGAATCGGTCGAGCAGATGGTGGCCTCGGTTCGCGCGTATGTGCCGGGGTATCGCCTGAAGCAGGTCGTGCAGTTCGACGAGTTCTACGGACGCATGCCGCAGGAACCGGCCGCCGCGCGGGCGCCGCGCCTGAAGGTGTCGGTGTTCCTCGAGGTCGAGGGCGCGGGACACTACCTGCCGAGCTACGCCGGGAACCTGGACATCATGACCAGCGCGGCGCTCGCCACCGCCGAACGCATGGCGGCGCGCCAGCCGGCCGTCGCATAAGGAGGCAATGGATCATGTACGACAAGAGCAAGAAGATCTACGTGTCGGATGTGACGCTGCGTGACGGCATGCACGCAATCCGGCATCAGTACGGCGTGGCGGATGCTCGGCGTATCGCTCGCGCGCTGGACGAAGCCGGCGTGGACAGCATCGAGGTTGCACATGGCGATGGCCTGCGAGGATCGTCGTTCAACTACGGTTTCGGCGCACACACGGATCTGGAATGGATCGCGGCGGTGGCGGAAGTGGTCGAGCAGGCGAAGATCGCCACGCTGCTCCTGCCGGGCATCGGCACGATTCACGACCTGAAGGCCGCTTACGATGCCGGCGCACGTGTCGTGCGCGTCGCGACGCACTGCACCGAAGCCGATATCTCGAAGCAGCATATCGAGTATGCGCGCTCGCTCGGCATGGACACGGTGGGCTTTCTGATGATGAGCCACATGACGACGCCGGAGAACCTGGCCGTCGAGGCGAAGAAGATGGAAAGCTACGGCGCGACCTGCATCTATGTCGTCGATTCGGGCGGCGCGATGACGATGGGCGATATCCGTGATCGCTTCCAGTCGCTGAAGGCGGTGCTCGATCCGGCGACGCAGACCGGCATCCACGCGCACCACAATCTGAGTCTCGGCGTCGCGAACTCGATCGCCGCGGTCGAGGAGGGGTGCGACCGGGTCGACGCGAGCCTGGCCGGCATGGGCGCGGGCGCGGGCAACGCGCCGCTTGAAGTGTTCATCGCGGCGGCCGAGCGGCTCGGCTGGAACCACGGGACGGACCTGTACGCGCTGATGGATGCGGCAGACGATATCGTGCGGCCGCTGCAGGACCGTCCGGTGCGAGTCGACCGCGAGACACTCGCGCTCGGCTATGCGGGCGTCTATTCGAGCTTCCTGCGCCATTCGGAGGTTGCGGCGGAGAAATATGGCCTTAAGGCCGTGGATATCCTCGTCGAACTGGGGCGCCGCAAGATGGTGGGCGGGCAGGAGGACATGATCGTGGATGTCGCGCTGGACCTGTTGCGCAATTCGGCGTGACAGGGTGAATGGCGTCGCTTCGTCCGGGCGACGCCAGACCAGGTCGCCGACGTGATGTTCGGTGGCAGGCGCTGCGCGGCGTCACGCGCTCCGGACAGCAGGCACTTCTTTTCATCATGCACGGTAGGTTCGCATATCGGAAGGAAGCCGATTTGAGCGGCATCAAAAAACGAGACTGTCTGTTTAAAGAAAAACGACGGCGTGACGTGCCAGCGTTTGTATCGGCATGAGAGCGCCGCCTCTGATGGAATCGGGCAGTAAAGGAACGAGCCATCAACATGGTCAAGGAGACAAATGAGACATCAACGAGCAGCGTTGCTCGCCACCTTGGTGAGCATCTGTGCGCCGGCATGCGCGCAATCGACGATTACGTTGTACGGCATTGTCGATACCGGAGTGGAGTTCTTTACTCATGCGTCACCGACAGGCGGCGCGATGTTGCGGCTCCCGACGATCAGTGGCGGCGATCTGCCGTCCCGCTGGGGGTTGCGCGGAGAAGAGGATCTGGGCGGAGGAATCAAGACGGTTTTCACGCTCGAAAGCGGCTTTGCGCTGTCTTCAGGGACGTCGCTCCAGAATGGCCGCTTATTTGGGCGGCAGTCGTTTGTCGGGCTCAAGGGCGCGTGGGGACAATTGACTGTCGGCCGGCAAATGAACATGACCATCTATGGCATGGCCGATGCGGATGTGATCGGCCCTGCCGCTTTCAGCATGGGATCGTTCGATGGCTACCTTGCTGCGGCACGGGCGGACAACAGCGTCGAGTATCGCGGGAAATTTTCGGATCTGACGGTCGGCGTCAGCTATTCGTTCGGGCGCGACGGCCTGTCTGCAAGCAACTGCGGCGGGCAGCTTCCCGGGGACATGATGTCATGCCGTGCGATCACCACGATGCTGAAATACGACCGCGCGAACTGGGGCGCCGCACTCATCTATGACGAGCAGCGCGGTGGCGCCGGCGCAACGGCAATGACGGTCGTGCCCGGCTTGAGCGGCGTCGCTTTCGCGAACTCGGGCGATACCGATCGGAGGTACCAGGCAAACGGTTATGTTCTCGTCGGGAAGGTCAAGGTCGGGGGCGGATGGCTGCATCGGGAAATCAAAGGGGATGTTCGGACAGTGCGAACGGATCTCAGCTATCTCGGCGTGTCGGTGCCGTACGTCGCATGGGTCTTCGACGCGCAAATTTCGCACATCAGGAACCGGTCATACGATGCGGACGGGACGATGGGGGTCTTTCGTGCCAACTACAACCTTTCCAAGCGCACCGCGGTATACGGTCTGCTTGCTTACATGAAGAACAGCGGAAGCGGTGCGGTTTATTCGGTGTCGTCGAGCAGTGTCGTTCCTGCTGTGCCGGCACCTGGAATCGGACAGGCTGGCGCCATGGTGGGCATACGTCACCTGTTCTGACAGTTGATTCGCTGGAGAAGTCCCGTCATGTGCCGATACAAATAAAAACAGACGCGTTGGTTTTATATCAGGAATTTTGAGCATGCCGTGGATCGGCCGGTTCTGTTGGTCGCATCGAGAACTTGTCGACGCTGCGATGGCGATCGCGACATTGGATTATCGGAGGAAAAGATGAGCGAGGAAGCGAGGATGGGCGGACCGTGTTCGAGGCTCCGCGTGCTCGAGCTGGGTTCGATGGTGTCGGCTCCGTTAGCGGGGCAGATTCTGGCTGACATGGGCGCGGAGGTCATCAAGATCGAGGCGCCGGAAGGCGATCCGATGCGCAGGGTCGGGCCGTTCCACAAGGGAATGGGCGCGTTGTTCATGACGGTGAACCGCGGCAAGAAAAGCATCGTGCTGGATCTGAAGGCGCCCCGTGACCTGGAAGTCGCTCGGGAGCTGGCGTTATCGTCGGATGTGTTGCTTCACAACATGCGTCCTCGTGTGATGGAGCGGCTCGGCCTGGGCTACGAGTCACTGCAGAGTGCCAACCCGAAGCTGATCTATACGTCGATTTCCGGTTTTGGCGAGTCGGGGCCCTACGCATCCAAACCCGCATACGACCATGTCCTTCAGGGCATGACGGGCGTCATGTATTTGCAGGGACGCGGCGATACACCCGAGCCGATCCGCAATCTGATGGTGGACAAGTCGACCGCGACGATCACGGCAAGCGCGATTCTCGCGGCACTGCTGCATCGCGAACGCAGCGGCGGGCAAGGGCAGCGCATCGATGCGTCGCTGCTGAACGCGTTCTCGTGGTTCGGGCTCACGGACAACATCGGAAACTATACGTTCCGGACGCCCGACGCACGCAAAGCCCCCGCACTCGACATTCATCACCCGCTTCGCACGAGCGACGGATGGGTCATCGGTCACATCCAGACGGACGATCAGTTTGCGGCCGCGTGTCGGCTCTTCGATCGGGAAGATCTGCTGGGTGACGAGACCTGGAAGTCGGCGGCGAAACGAATCGAACGAAACGGCGAGATGTGGCGAGCGCTCGGCGGCAAGGCCGGCACGATGACGCGCGCCGAAGTGTTGGCGCGCGCCGAATCCGAGGGGGTGGCGATCGGCCCGATCTATACGCTGGATGAGTTCTTCGAAGACCCGCAAGTCAGCAGCAGCCATGTCTATGTCGATCATGAGGATCCCGAGTTCGGTGTGATCCGGCAAATGAACTTCCCGGTGCGTTTCGGTCGTTCAACGGTCGACGTCGCGGCACGCGCGCCGCTGCTTGGCGAACACACCGAGGAGATTCTGCGCGATACGAGGCGCGAGCTCGCGAAGCGTTGACTGCGGGTCGTCATTCGCTTCCCGCGATTTTCGGCGGGTTGAGAAGGGCGAATATCACGAACGATGCAATGGCGCTTCGTGGAACAGATTTGAACTGCGTAGTGCAGGAGAACAGGAGAGAGACTTGATTACGTTCGATTTGAGCGAGGAGCAGGAACTCGCACGTAACGCGATGCGAAGCTTCGCGCAACGGGAGTTGCGTCCGATCGCACAGAAGCTGGACCGGGAATCGACGATTCCCGTATCGACGCTGGATGCGCTGTGGTCGACTGGCCTCATGCAGATGCAAGGCGACGAGGATCAGGGGCGGTGCTCGATTCTCAACGTGCTTGTGCTCGAGGAGCTCGCCGCGGCCGATGCGACACTCGCGCTTGCGCTCGCGGGACCGGTTGCCTTCACGCAGGCCATCATGGACCAGGGATCTTCGGTCCAGCGTCAGGCGTTGCTGCCGCTTTTTCAGGAAAAGGCATTTCATGCCGCGGCCATAGCGCTGATGGAACCGCATTTCGGCTCGGACGTGTCGGTGCCGACGACCTCCGCCGTGCGCGACGGCGATGGATGGCGACTGAGCGGACGCAAGACAATGGTCCCGCTGGCTTCCAGCGCCAGCCATTTTCTCGTGATCGCCCAGGCGGATGGCGGGCGGGCAGCTTTCATCGTCGATCGTGACGCAACGGGCGTCAGCGTCGAGACGCCGGTGCCGACGGTCGGCCTTCGGGCGCTCGGCATGAGCGACGTCCTGTTCGATCGCGTGTTCGTTCCGCGCGCGGGACGCCTGGGCGAAGGCGCCGGCGCAAACGTCCAACGCATTGTGGATTCGTCGCGCGCGGGGCTTGCCGCCGTCATGACCGGTTTGTCGCGCGGTGTCATGGAGTACGTGATCCCTTATGCCAAGGATCGAGTGGTACACGGCTCGGCGTTGGCGAACAAGCAGTCGATCGCATTCCGTATCGCGGACATGTACATCGAGGTGGCGGCCATGCGCTTGATGACGTGGCGAGCGGCGTTCGAACTCGGAAACGGCCAGGAGGCAACGCGGGCGGCGCAGCTTGCATATACCTACGCCGCGCGTCAATCCATGCTGATCGCGGACGAAGGCTTGCAGATTTTCGGCGGCCATGGGTTCGTGCGCGAGCATCCAATCGAAATGTGGTATCGAAATGCCCGGGCAGTCTCGATGCTCGAAGGCGTGGCCGGTGTCTGATCGTGACCAAGGAGATCAAACGTGGTTGACTTTAGCCTCACACCCAAAGATGAGCATCTGGTGAATATTGCTCGTGAAGACGCAGAAATTTCCCGTAAATACGCACGTTACTACGATCAGCACCACGAAATGCTCGAGCCGGTCGAACTTCCCGAGGCCGCCGGGCGCCAGGACCCTTACGCGTTGCTCGAAGCGGACCCGAGCGGAACGAGCGGACCGATCGTCTCGCAGGCGCTGCTTCACCTCGAATATCCCGACGTGCGGATGAGGCGCGACACGAATCGATTCCTCGGGACGAAGATCGTCAATTATGCGGGAACGCCGGATCAAATCGCGAGTTTCGGCGGCAAGCTGCTCTCTATCGCCATTTCGGAGCCGGGCGCCGGATCCGATCCGCGAGCGATGGTTGGGAACGCGCGTTACGAAGAAGCCACGGACGAATGGATATTGAATGGCGAGAAGATCTATTGTTCGGGTTTCGGAGAGGCGGCGGGCGCGGTCGTCATGCTCAAGGGTCCGCCGGACGAGCGTGGCATTCGCCCGTTCTGCTCGTTCGTGGTGGAAAAGGGCGCGCCGGGCCTGCAACTCCTTGGGCAGGTCGACAAAATGGGCATGCGTGCATGGGATACCGCGGATTTCGTGCTTCAGGATTGCCGCGTGCCGTCACGGAACAAGCTTGACGCCGATTTCAAGCGCACGCTGATGGTGTTCAACGGATCTCGTGCGATGGTCACCGCATTCGGGCTCAAAACGGCCAGCAACATGCTTGACGCGGTCCGCGAGAATCTCTGCGAGGGGGAGCAGACGCTCAACTACGAGCAAGGCCGCAATGCGCGCTCCGCGGTACAGGATCGCCTGATTGCGCTTGAAGCGCTGCACGACGCCACGAAGCTGTCGATCCTGCACGCGAAATGGTCGGAGCAGCGCAACGGGGTCACGGACGAGGGGACGATGGTCGAGGCCTCCATGGCAAAAGCATTGGGCGGTATGGCCACGCGCCGCATTACCCAGGCGTGCATGGAGCTCCTCGGGCCGCTCGCGCTGACCGAGGACCATCTGGCCGAGAAGTGGTTTCGGGATGCTCGGATATTCGACATTTTCGAAGGGGCGGGTGAGATCAACCGACTCATCGTCGCCAGATGGCTGCTCGGATATTCGAGCCGGGAGCTGAACTGAATGCTTCGCGGATCGGAGATCACGATAAGGCATTGTCCGAGTGCAATGCAATCCGTGTCCTGACCCGCGACGCGCGCGGCGACCGGGTTTATAGGTTGCGGGTATCGGCAATCGATCAGTAAAACAAAATACAAAGGATTGGAGACAGGCAATGAAAGGTGCATATGCTGCCGTGGCAGCAGGGTGTCTGGCTGCCCAAATTCCGAGTGAAAATGTCTGGGCGCAAGACGCGTTCAACCTGAGCGCCTATGGGGCGACTTCACTCGCGATGGGAGGGACGGCGGCGGCCAGCAATGTCGGGTTGGCCGGCATCATGGTGAATCCGGCGACGCTTGGACTCATGAGCGACGGACAGTATGTCGAGCTCGGCGTCGGGGTCATCACGGCGGACGTCAAGGCAAAGAATGAAGCGACGGGCGAGATCGCGGATTCTCATGCTGTCGGCAGGAACAACGGGCCTTACTATGCGCCGGACTTCGCCTATTTATGGCGACATGGGCGTTATGCGCTGGGCCTTGGCGTCTTCGCGTCATCCGGCGTCGGGACGGAGTATGGCACCAGCAGTTTTCTGTCGCGAACCACGACCAACAGCGTGGACACGGGGCTGGACAATTTCTCCCGCCTGATGGTGATGAAGATTCCCCTTTCGCTTGCGTACCAAGTGACCGACAAGCTTACCGTCGGTGGCGCGGTGGAAGCTGTCATGACCGCGGCGAACATGGGGTTGCTGTTCGATGCTTCCCAACTCGGCACGCTGGCGGGCCAGGGAAGGCTGTCGGGTGGTTTGCTGTCGTCGTTGATGAGCGTGCCGGGTCTTTCAGGCGCCCAGCTGCAATTCAACAACGGCAAGATCGCCGGCGGCGCGGCCGATGGCTGGGGCATCAGCGGCAAGCTGGGGCTGACCTACCAGGCCACACCCAGGACCAGGCTGGGCCTTGCTTATCAATTCAAAACTCACGTAAGCGACTTGACCGGACATGCTCAGGTTACCGCGGTGAGTTCGTCTGCCGGCAACATTCCGATCAGCGGTACGGTCAGCGTCGTCAATTTTCAGATGCCTGCTTCGCTTACGGTTGGTATCAGTCATGACTTGACCGATCAACTCACCGTCGCGGCGGACTACCAGCGCGTCTTCTGGCACAGCGTCATGAAGGATATGCACGTCAGGTTCACCCAGGACGGTTCGGGGCAGGGAATCTCCCTGTCACTCCCGCTGAATTACCAGGACGTCAATGTGTTCTCGATTGGCATGCAATACCGGTACAACGCCAATTGGACCTTCCGTGGGGGCTTTCACTATGCCCAGGAGGCGACGCCCAACTTCGGGCTGGTGGCCATCATCCCTTCGACACCGACCACAAGCATAACCGTTGGGGGAGCGTACACGCTCGATCGGGACGGGACGATCGACTTCGCGGTCGGATATTCGTTGCCCAAGCGCGTCATCAGCAGCGCCGGCACCGGCAGCAGCGTGCCGATCTCGGTGACCGACTCGATGATTCACGTGATGTGCTCCTACACGAAACGGTTCTAGGACGATGCTGCGTGTTCTTTTTTCTTGCCAACAATACAGACGAACTGTACTGTTTGTTTTGTCGGCGCTGCGAAAGCGCGGTGTTTCCTGCGCGGCGCGCCCGAGAGGCGTTGCTGTGATCACGGCCTTCAATGGCGCCCTCGGAAGCCCAGCAAAATCGCAACATGCGATCTTCGATGAGATCGCGGGAGTTATGTATGCAAGGTGAACCTTCATGCTTCGACGCCATCGTGATTGGTGCCGGCGCCGGCGGCATATGTGCGGCGGCACGGCTCGCCCATTCGGGTTATCGGACGCTGCTTGTCGAATCGCTCGACCGCGTGGGTGGGCGCGCGTCCACTCGGGAAGTCGACGGCTTCCTGTGCAATACCGGAGCGCTCATCATCGAAGTGGACGGGGCCGTTGCGAAGACCTATGAGGACCTCGGGCTCGTCCTTGACCTCCATATTCCACAGCGGGCGTCGACCGTTCTGCGACTGAATGGCAAAGACGTCAACGTGTCGGAGGGAATCGGTGGCTGGCTTCGAAACACCGCGCCGAAGGCAATGGCGGCACTTGGGAAGCTCATTCCGTCGCTCGAGCCGAAACAGGGGCAGTTGCTTTCCGAGTGGTTGAACCGGTTTACGCGCAACGCTGCCGTCCACGGCCTTATCGACAACGCGGTGGGCGCGATGTTCGCGGCAAACAGCAAGATCTTCTACGCGGATGTCTTTCTGCACTACTTCACCAAAGACACGGCATTCAAGAAGTTCGGGCTGCCACCGGGCGGCACGATCGAAGTCTGGAAGCCGCTGGTGAATCTCATTGCGTCGAAGGGCGGGGAGGTCTGGCTCGAGGCTTCGGTGAAAGCGCTTACGTTCTCCAGTGACGGCGTGATCAATGGTGCCGTGATCGAGAGGGGCGGCGTATCGACGACCGTTCGATGCAGTGTCGTCGTGAGCAACATTGGTCCGCTGCAGACTGCGTTACTCGTCGATAAGGAGCGGTTCCCCCGCGGGTACGTGCAATCGGTTCGGGATGCGACCCATCCTGCCGCGATCATCACGGTGCACTTCGCCAGCAAGCAGCCTCTGGCGCGCTTTCCCGGGCTGGCGTTGTTCGCAAAGACGCGGCGTATGGTTTATGCGGCCAATTTCAGCGCGCCGGAGCTCCGGCGTGCACCGCCCGGTTGGAACCTGTATTGCGGCGCGTCGGTTCCGCAACCGCCATGCGGAGAGTTCGACGTCGAGCATGAAAAGGCGCTGCTGTTGGACGATCTTCGTGAACACTTCCCCGGCTTCGACAGTGCCAGGATCGTTGCGATCGACGTCACGGCGCATGAATGGCCAGCGCAGCGTGCTGTTACCGGATATGACCTGCCACGGGACACGCCAATTGCCAATCTTTGGAACGTTGGCGACGGAGTCAAGCCGTGGGCAACGGGCGGTACGGCGGCATGTGCGGAAGTCGCAAGACAGGTGGTCGACGACATCCGGACGCGTTTCCCTTTGAACGCCCTGGCATCGCACACCAAAGCGGGTATCGACGGCGGATGCACAACGGTTCGGGTGTGAACCCAGCCTATCCCGATTCAGGAATTTCCAGCGCGGTAGATCAATAGAGGAAACATCGTGAAGGTTGCTGTCATTGGTGCCGGCCCGGCCGGCTGTACCGCCGCATACACGTTGCGCAAGCACGGGCATGAAGTCTTGTTGTTCGAAAGCCAGGACCATGCAGGCGGGCGAACGAGCCAGGTTCATCGCGACGGGTTCAATCTTGGTTCCGGCGCGTTGTTCCTCATGGGCGGAATCTATCCGCGGACCAATGCGATCCTGAAGGAACTGGGCCGCCACAAAGACCTGGTTGCCTGGGACGCCAAGACGCATGTCGTCGACTGGGACAGGCAGCGCTATACCGTGGACTTCGATCAGGTATTGAGCTTTCTGAAGCTACCGGTCTTCAGTGTTCTCGACAAGCTCCGGATCGCTGCAGGCGTCGTTGGCCAACTGCTCTCGTCCGGTCCGAAATCCTGCTTTGACGGTGCGGAACTCGCAAAGCATGACAAGGGCGAACATCTGGAGAGCTGGTCCATGCGAGTTCTCGGGAAGAAGGGGCACAACTACATTACCGTGCCATACATGGGGTTCCTGTATGCGGTGCCGATGAACTGGCTTTCGACGTCCCTCTATCAGGCAATCATTCAGCAATTCTACAAACTCTCGCTGCAGGTTCCTCCCAAGGGCATGGGCCAGATTTGCGACTGGCTCATTGAAGGCTCGCCGGGTCTCGATCTTCGACTGTCGAGCCCGGTGACGGGCGTGGCGAAGCATGACAGCGGCTACACGGTCGTCGCGAATGACGAACCGCACACCGTGGACGCAATTGTCCTCGCGTCGGAACCCGGCGTGTCGGCCGATTTGCTCGAGGGAATCGTATCGGAGCAGTCGACCAGAAAGCTCCGGGAGTGCCTGTACTCCGAATACGCACATGTTCAGGTTTGTTACGCAAGGAATCCATGGCCGAACTTCCCTGTGAGCGTTGCGCTACCCGCCAACGACCTTCGGAACTGGGGGGCTTGCGTTCTGCAGAGCAGGAGGCATCCCGATGCGGTTCCGCCTGGGGGAGAAGCCGTAGGCGTTTACTTCTATACGCCTCCGCTGGAACACATGACAGATGAGGACATCAAGCGCGAGGCGGTGGTCGCGGTAACGGAGGTCTTTGGCGCGGCGCCGGAGCCGACATTCGTGCACTTGTTCCGTTATAAGCGGGGGCTCTCTATCGCGGGTCCCGGACACTACGCGATGCTGAACGCGTTGCATGGCGAAATGCCGAAGGGCATTTTCCTGGCGGGTGACTACTTCGCGCACGCGGGCGTCGAAGCGGCCGTATTCAGCGGTGAATTGGCGGCGAATCGCCTGATGGGGCGAGCGTAAGCGCTTTGCGCTTGCCGAAGTAGACATGCCTGTCAGTCGCGATGGGCGGATTTTCAGTGTCAGGAACACGCAACCAAGGTAAAGGAGATAGATGATGAATTCGACGATTTGTAATCCTTCATATTTCAAATACTGGCGGATCTGTGCAGTGTGCGGGCCAATTTTTCTTGCCGCTTTCCTGTTGTGTTGGGGCATGCTCGGCTACAACATTCCACCGATTCCGGCTGACCAGACCCCCGATCAGATGGCGGATTTCTTCCGTCACCACTACAACGAAGTCCGCGCCGGCATGGCCGGCGCGATGCTGTTCGGCGTGCTCTATTTGCCCTGGACCTTGTCCATCACCAAGGTCATGGAGCTGATCAATCCGCAGGAAAACGACATTCTTTCGACCTTGCAGATGTGGGGTGGCGGTCTGACGGTCGTGCCGCTCGTGACATCATCCGTGTTCTGGTTGACCGGCGCATATCGCCCGGATGTGCTTTCGCCGGTAACGCTGCAAATGCTCTATGACATGGGCTGGCTGTTGATCGATATGTTCTATGCGATTACCACCATTCCGATGGTTGCGATCGGCATCTCGGGATTGACGGACCAGCGCGCGAAACCGCTGTTTCCGCGTTGGGCCTGCTGGTATTCGATCTGGGCTGGCCTCAGCTTTCTCTTCGAGCTGATGATGCCATTCTTCAAGATCGGTCTTTTTGCTCGCCAGGGCTGGCTGAACTTCTGGGTCGAATTCCTGGTTTGGTTCGCCTACATCCTGTTGATCTCGTTTTACGTCTTCAAGGCCGTGCCTCGGCTCGAGCGGGAACGTGCCGATCGGTTGAGTCTCGCGAGCAGCACCGCGCCTCGGCCCGTCGGCACGCGTCTGTCGAATGCGTGATCCTCGAGCCTGCGAGTTGCCATGACCCATTTCGCTTCCCCAGCGTCGACTGACAGGCCGGGAGGAACTTCCCGGCGAAGTGCTCGTGCCGCGTCGGTTCCCGGCGTCCTGTTCTTCATCATCGCGGATCTCGTGATCTTTGGTGTGCTCTTCGTGGCCTTCATGATCGAGCGGAGCGGGCAGCTGAAACTGTTCGATTTCTCGTCTCAACGTCTGAATATCGAACTCGGGCTGCTGAATACCTTGATTCTGATGACGAGCGGCATGTTCGTGGTATTTGCGGTCGATGCGGCACGGCGCGCGCGAAAAGATCACGTTCGACGTTGGTTGCTGTTGTCGATGTTGATCGGCGCCGGTTTCGGTGTTGTCAAGCTCACCGAATACGCCGACAAGTTTGCCCACGGCATCAGCATGCTGACCAACGATTTCTTCATGTTCTACTTCGTGTTGACGGGGGCGCACTTCATTCACTTTATCGCCGGCATGACCATTCTCGGCACGCTGTGGTTCCGGGCCGGCCCGGAGCCGGTGCATGAAGGAGCGTTGTTTGCGTGGATCGAATCAGGCGCGCTGTATTGGCATATGGTCGACCTGCTCTGGATCGTCATTTTCCCGATGCTCTATTTGATGGGGGCGCGATGACCACCAACGCGCATACGACGGTAGCCCGTGCGTTGATCGTGTGGCTGTTTCTGGTGACGGCGACACTGTGCAGCGGCCTGCTGGCGGAGCATCGCATTGTGTCGGGCGGCGCCGTGACGGTTGCCGGCATCATGCTGATCGCGGCGATCAAAGGGCGGGCGGTGATACTGCACTTCATGGAGATCAAGACGGTACCGTTGCCGTGGCGTGTCGCCTTCGAGTCATGGATATGGGTGGTATGCGGCTTGATCGTCGCGATCTGGGTCTTCGGCGAAGCTGGGGGGTGAAGCGCTGTCCGTTGAGCCAGCGAATGTCTGGTCGACGCGGATTGCGGCCGTCTTCTCGTGTTGACGACGGATGGCCGTTATCCGCGTCGACCGCGCAGGCGTCGGCGATCGGCGCGCGGGTCCACGCGAGCGCGTTCACAGTGCGCGACTGTGTCGGGCGGCGCCGGCGGGACAAGCGGACGCTAAAGCAACCGCTCCCACAGCACCCGAAACGCAACACCCGGCACGACGAAGCAGAACGGCGTACCGACCGCGCCGATCCGCTGCAGGAATTCGCCGCCGACTGCCGGTTCCGTCAGCCTGAGCGCTTCCACCGCATCGACGTCGATCGGCAGGTCGATGCCGGCATGCGCGAGGCCGTCGCAATCCTCGACGTGCGCGAGCGCACTGTGCTGCAGGCTCAGGAAGCTCACCGCGCTGCGCCATGAATCGAAAAACGGCGCGAGCTCGGCCGGCAGCCCACGTTCCGACGTCTTCTCGGCGACGCAGCGAAAATCCGGCGCGCTGCCGTCCCCACCCGACAGCAGCGTGCTGAACCGTCCGTTGCGTGCATCGTGCTCGAAGCGCTTCGCGAGATGCGACGGCAACGCGTCGCTGAATAGCCGGCTGCCGATCGCATACAGCGGATGGTCGAAGACGTTCTTCACGAACAGCACGGTCTGTTCGGCCGGAACCTGCCCGGGAAGCATGTCGACGTAAAGCCGCCAGTTGCTTTGCAGCGGCGACGGAAACACACGGCGCAGCGGGCCGGCCGCGCACGGGCCGAAGTGGCGATGCGCGTAGGTCAGGATCGTGAACAGCGTCTTGCCGTTGCGCGCGGCGAGCGCGACGCCGGCCGGCACGAGATGCGCGACGTCCGCAACGTTGACGGCCCACGTGCAGTAAACGACGTCCTGCACGTCGCTCGCCAGTTGCAGGAACGGGAGCCGGGACAGCAGCGCGCGGCGGGTGCGCAGCAACGGCCGGTTTCCGACGATGCGGTTGGCGAGCTTGCCGACGACGCCGACCGACGGATGAATGAATGCGTTGTTATAGGACATGACTGTTCTTGTTGGATTCGAATGTCAGGCTGATGCGGAAACGACGGCATCGGCTTCGACGGCCATGCCCGCACGATACCTCAATCGCAATCGCCATCGTCACCGCGCCTCTGCCGCGCGACGTGTTCGTCGTCCTGCCCGGCGTGGCGACTCAGCCCCGCCTGATCCGCGCGAAACCCGCCCGGCGAATGCCCTGTCCATTTCCGGAACGCGCGATGAAACGCGCTCGGTTCGGAAAACCCCAGCTCGACCGCGATATCGGCCACGCTGCGCGTGCCGTCGCGCAGCAGCGACTGGGCCATCACGCTGCGCATCTCGTCCTTGATCGCCGCGAAGCTCTGCCCTTCGCCGCGCAGGCGCCGCCGCAGCGTTGCGGGCGGCATGTCGAGCTGCGCGGCCAGCGTGTCGAAGCACGGCCACTCCGCCGCGGGCATTGCCTTCAGGTGCGCGCGGATTTTCGCGACCCAGCCCGTGTCGTGCCGATAGCGCACGAGAATATTCGCGGGCGCGCCGCGCAGGAAAGTCTTCAGCGCCTGCTCGGAGCGGATCGTCGGCAGCGCCAGAAAGGCGGCGTCGAACGTCAGCCGGCTGTCGGGCTGGCCGAAATGAACCGGCGCGCCGAAGAAAAGGCTGTAATCGGCGCGATGCTCGGGGCTCGGGCACGCGAAATCGATGCGCCGCAGCGGAATGCGCCGCCCGACGAGCCAGCACGCGAGCCCGAGCAGGATCAGCCAGAACGTGCGGTACGCGAACGCGGGGCGCGGCTCGCCGACATCGGCGAGCACGATCCGCGCTTCGCCGCCGGCCACCTGCAGCCGGCCGTGCGGATGGTCGAGCACCACGCGCAGGAACCTGAGCGAGCGGCGCAGCGCCTGCTCGAGCGTGTCCGTATGCAGCACGGCATGACAGAGCAGCGCGAAGCTGCCGACCCGCATCGGCCGCGCGGCGAGGCCGAAGAACTCGTCGTCCAGCGCCTCCGCCATCGCGAGCCACAGCCGCCCGTATTGCTGGACCGTGACCGGCGCGTCGACGTCGGCGGGCAGCCCGGCCGCGCGCAGCAGCGGCGCGACGTCGACGCCCTGCCGGCGCAGGCTCGCCAGCGCATCCTCGACAAACCCGGGCGCAATCATCTGCCGTTCCATCCCCCAACCTCCCGACATGGCAAATCCGATCAAGATCCTAGTCCCGATTTGTCATTGTTTGCAATGTCGGCGATCACTACCATCGGGTACGGATCTGCCGCGCCAACTCCAACCGACAGGGCGGCAGCGATACAACGGGAGGAGACACCCATGTCAGACCAATCCGTCGCCCGCACGCTGCCGGCTTACGCCGACGCGGCGGCCCGATTCAGCATCGGCACGGCCGCCGCGCAACTGCACGGCGACCTGGCGCGCGGGCTGAACGCGTGCGTCGAATGCTGCGACCGGCACGTGGCGGCCGGCGGGACGGCGCTCGACTGGATCGACGCGAACGGCCGGCACCATGGCTTCAGCTTCGCGCAGATGCAGGCGTTGTCCGCGCGGGTCGCCAACCTCCTCACCGCACAGGGCGTGCGGCCCGGCGACGTGGTCGCCGGCCTGCTGCCGCGCACGCCGGAACTGCTGGCGACCGTGCTCGGCGTCTGGCGCGCGGGCGCCGTCTACCAGCCGCTGTTCACCGCGTTCGGACCGAAGGCGATCGAGCACCGGCTGCGCATGAGCGAAGCGAAACTCGTCGTGACCAACCTGGCGAACCGGGCCAAGCTCGACGACGTCGCGTATTGCCCGCCGGTGGCGACGGTGCGCGAGCGGGGCACGCTGCTGCCTGCCGGCGACATCGATTTCCGCGCGGCGCTCGACGCGCAGCCCGACACGTTCGAGCCCGTGCCGCGCAAGGCAACGGACCTGTTCATGATGATGTCGACGTCGGGCACGACCGGGCTGCCGAAGGGCGTGCCGGTGCCGCTCCACGCGCTGCTCGCGTTCGGCGCGTACCTGCGCGACGCGGTGGACCTGCGTCCCGACGACCGCTTCTGGAACATCGCCGACCCGGGCTGGGCGTACGGCCTCTATTACGCGATCACCGGGCCGCTGCTGCTCGGCCACGCGACGACGCTGTACGAAGGCAGCTTCACGGTCGAAGGCACCTACGACGTGATCGAGCGGCTCGGCATCACCAATCTCGCAGGCTCGCCGACGGCCTACCGGCTGCTGATGGCGGCCGGATCCGGGCCGGCCAGCCGCATCAAGGGCAAGCTGCGCGTCGTCAGCAGCGCGGGCGAACCGCTGAATCCGGAAGTGATCCGCTGGTTCGACACCGAGCTCGGCGCGCCGATTCACGACCACTACGGGCAAACGGAAACCGGCATGGTCGTGAACAACCATCACGGGCTCGCGCACCCGGTCCATCCGGGCTCGGCGGGCCTCGCGATGCCCGGCTACCGCGTGGCGGTGCTCGACGACGCGGGCCGCGAACTCGGGCCGAACCAGCCGGGCGTGCTCGCCGTCGACATCGCCCGATCGCCGCTGCTGTGGTTCTCGGGCTACTGGCAGCAGGAAACGCCCGCGATCGGCGGCGGCTACTACCGCACCGGCGACACCGTCGAACTCGAGCCGGACGGCAGCATCAGCTTCATCGGCCGCGCGGACGACGTGATCACGTCGGCCGGCTACCGGATCGGCCCGTTTGACGTCGAAAGCGCGCTGATCGAGCATCCGGCGGTGATGGAGGCGGCCGTCATCGGCGTACCCGATCCCGAGCGGACCGAGATCGTCAAGGCGTACGTCGTGCTGTCGGCGGGCCATGCGGGCTCGCCGGCGCTCGCCGACGAATTGAGCCTGCACGTGAAGAAACGCTTGTCCGCGCATGCGTATCCGCGCGCGGTCGAATTCGTCGACGCGCTGCCGAAGACGCCGAGCGGCAAGATCCAGCGCTTCGTGTTGCGCAAGATGGCGGTTGAACAAAGCACCAATTCCTGAATGGAGCAGAACGGATGAACATCGATAACCGGGTATTTGTCGTCACGGGTGCGGGCTCGGGCCTCGGCGCCGCGGTCGCGCGCATGGTCGTCGCGCAAGGCGGCCGGGCCATGCTGCTAGACATCAACGCGGACGCCGTGGCCGGCGTCGCGCGCGAACTCGGCACGGCGGCGCGCTTTGCGGCGGCCGACGTGACGAGCGAGGCGGACGGGCAGGCCGCGATCGCGGCCACGCTCGACGCGTTCGGGCGAATCGACGGACTCGTGAACTGCGCGGGCGTCGCGCCGGGCGAAAAGGTCGTCGGACGCGACGGGCCGCACCGCCTCGACAGCTTCGCGCGCGCGGTGTCGATCAACCTCGTCGGCACGTTCAACATGATGCGGCTCGCGGCCGACGCGATGTCGAAGCAGGAAGCCGATGCCGGCGGCGAACGCGGCGTGATCGTCAACACGGCGTCGGTCGCCGCGTTCGACGGGCAGATCGGGCAGGCCGCCTATGCGGCGTCGAAGGCCGGCGTGGCCGGGATGACGCTGCCGGTGGCGCGCGAGCTCGCGCGCTTCGGCATCCGCGTCGTGACGATCGCGCCGGGCATCTTCGAGACGCCGATGCTGACCGGGATGCCGCAGGAGGTGCAGGACTCGCTGGGCAAGAGCGTGCCGTTCCCGTCCCGTCTCGGGCGGCCCGACGAATTCGCGGCGCTGGTGCGCCATATCGCCGAGAACCCGATGCTGAACGGCGAGGTCATTCGGCTCGACGGCGCGTTGCGCATGGCACCGCGCTGATACTGAAGGAGAGGAAATCATGACGACACAGGATCCGATCGTCATCGTCGGTGCGGCACGCACCCCGATGGGCGGTTTTCAGGGCGAGCTGTCCGCCGTCGCCGCGAGCGACCTCGGCGCGGTGGCGATCCGCGCCGCGCTCGAACGCGCAGGCCTGCCGGCCGAACAGATCGAGGAGATCGTGTTCGGCTGCGTGCTGCCGGCGGGGCAGGGGCAGGCCCCGGCCCGCCAGGCGGCGCTGAAGGCGGGGCTGCCGCTGGCTGCGGGCGCGACCACGATCAACAAGATGTGCGGCTCGGGCATGAAGGCCGCGATGCTCGCGCACGACCTGCTGGTCGCGGGCACCGCGAACGCGATGGTCGCGGGCGGCATGGAGAGCATGAGCAACGCGCCCTACCTGCTGCCGAAGGCGCGCGGCGGCTACCGGATGGGGCATGGCCAGGTGCTCGACCACATGTTCCTCGACGGCCTCGAAGACGCCTACGACAAAGGCCGCCTGATGGGCACGTTCGCCGAGGATTGCGCGCAATCCTACGGCTTCACGCGCGAAGCGCAGGATGCGTTCGCGATCGCGTCGCTCACGCGTGCGCAGAAGGCGATCGCGGAAGGCCGCTTCGCTGCCGAGGTGGCGCCGGTGCGCGTGAGCGCGGGCAAGACGGAAACGCTGGTGAGCATCGACGAACAGCCGGGCAAGGCGAAGCTCGACAAGATCCCGACGCTCAAGCCGGCGTTCCGGGAAGGCGGCACGGTGACGGCCGCGAACTCGTCGTCGATCTCGGACGGGGCAGCGGCGCTCGTGATGATGCGCCGCTCGGAAGCCGAAAAGCGCGGCCTCGCGCCGAAGGCCGTGATCGTCGGACACGCGACGCATGCGGACAAGCCGAGCCTGTTCGCGACGGCGCCGGTCGGCGCGCTGCGCAAGCTATCCGAGAAGACCGGCTGGCGGCTTGGCGACGTCGACCTGTTCGAGATCAACGAAGCGTTCGCGGTGGTCGCGATGGCGGCGATGCATGATCTCGACCTGCCGCACGACAAGGTCAACGTGCATGGCGGCGCATGCGCGCTGGGCCACCCGATCGGCGCGTCGGGCGCGCGCGTGATGGTCACGCTGCTCGCGGCGCTCGAGACATACGGCCTCAAGCGCGGCGTGGCGTCGCTGTGCATCGGCGGCGGCGAAGCGACCGCGATCGCGATCGAACGGATCGCGTGATGCGGTAGCGCGGATCCGGGGCGTCCGATTTCGTCCGGATCCGCGAGGTCATTGAAGGCGCAGTGGTGCATGAGCGTGGCCGGATGGCTGCGCTCGTGCCGTTCAACCTTGCCGGCGACGTCGGCGGCGGCTCGCTGCGTCTTGTGTCGGCCGGAAGCAAACATGTAGTTATCCGAAGTGTTCGGGACGCTTGCGCGTGACGAATGGTGCGTGCGTCCGTCATCGGGGGCGCGCCCGCCCCCTCGCCACCACGGCATGGCAAATATGCTCACCGCGATTGAGCGGGTTGGGCATCGACGGCCGGCCCGACATTGCTTAGCTTTGACGATCTGGCGCGCTTATCCGCGCGCCGGATTCGCGACGCGCTGCAGGCTGATTCGCCCGCGGCGCAGCATGGCGCACGGACCGGCAACCGGCCGCGCGTCCCTCTATATCAGCGTGAGACACAATCGAGCGTGGAGACGACACGAATGAGCCTGTCAGAGCCATTGCGTCTGCATGTGCCGGAGCCGACAGGGCGCCCGGGCTGCAAGACCGACTTTTCCTACCTGCATCTATCGCCGGCCGGTTCCGTCCGGCGCCCCCCGATCGATGTCCCGGCGGCGGATACCGCCGATCTCGCCCGCAGCCTCGTGCGCGTGCTCGACGAGCACGGCGCAGCCGTCGGCCCGTGGGCACCGGACCTCGACGACGCGCAGCTGATCGCCGGGTTGCGGACGATGCTGAAGACCCGCATCTTCGACGCACGGATGCTGATCGCGCAGCGCCAGAAGAAGATCTCCTTCTACATGCTGAGCCTCGGCGAGGAGGCGATCGGCGCCGCGCATGCGATGGCCTTGCAGCACGGCGACATGTGCTTCCCGACCTACCGGCAGCAGAGCATCCTGATCGCGCGCGACGTGCCGCTCGAACGGATGATCTGCCAGCTGATGTCGAACGAAGGCGACCCGCTGAAGGGCCGCCAGCTCCCCGTGATGTATTCGGAACGCGACGCGGGCTTCTTCTCGATCTCCGGCAATCTCGCGACGCAGTTCATCCAGGCTGTCGGCTGGGCGATGGCGTCCGCGATCAAGGGCGATACGCGAATCTCGTCGGCCTGGATCGGCGACGGCGCGACGGCCGAAGCGGATTTCCACACCGCGCTCACGTTCGCGCACGTGTATCGCGCGCCCGTCGTGCTGAATGTCGTCAACAACCAGTGGGCGATCTCGACGTTCCAGGCGATCGCGGGCGGCGAGGGGACGACGTTCGCCGGGCGCGGCGTCGGCTGCGGGATCGCGTCGCTGCGGGTGGACGGCAACGACTTCCTCGCGGTGTATTCCGCGTCGCGCTGGGCGGCCGAGCGCGCGCGCCGCAACCTCGGCCCGACGCTGATCGAATGGGTCACGTACCGCGCCGGCGCGCACTCGACGTCGGACGATCCGTCGAAATACCGGCCGGGCGACGACTGGACGCATTTCCCGCTGGGCGATCCGATCGACCGCTTCAAGCGCCACCTGATCGCGAAGGGCATCTGGTCCGACAGCGCGCACGACGCGCTCGCGGCCGAGCTCGAGGCCGAAGTGATCGCCGCGCAGAAGGCGGCCGAGCAGTACGGCTCGCTCGCCGACGAGCGGATCCCGAGCCCGGCGTCGATGTTCGACGACGTCTACAAGGAACTGCCCGCGCACCTGCGCCGGCAGCGTCAGGAACTGGGAGCGTGATGATGGCAGAACGGGAAGCAACGACGACGGGAACGCAGCCGATGACGATGATTCAGGCGCTGCGCTCCGCGATGGACGTGATGCTCGGGCGCGACGACGACGTCGTCGTGTTCGGCCAGGACGTCGGCTATTTCGGCGGCGTGTTCCGCTGCACCGAGGGGCTGCAGACGAAGTACGGCAAGTCGCGCGTGTTCGACGCGCCGATCTCCGAAGGCGGGATCGTCGGCGCGGCGGTCGGCATGGGCGCGTACGGGCTGCGGCCGGTGTGCGAGATCCAGTTCGCCGACTACTTCTACCCGGCGTCGGACCAGATCGTGTCGGAAGGCGCGCGGCTGCGCTACCGGTCCGCCGGGCAGTTCACCGCACCGCTGACGATCCGGATGCCGTGCGGCGGCGGGATCTACGGCGGCCAGACGCACAGCCAGAGCCCGGAGGCGATGTTCACGCAGGTGTGCGGGCTGCGCACGGTGATGCCGTCGAATCCGTACGATGCGAAGGGGCTGCTGATCGCGGCCATCGAGAACGACGATCCGGTGATCTTCCTGGAGCCGAAGCGGCTCTACAACGGGCCGTTCGACGGCCATCACGAGCGGCCCGTCACGCCGTGGCAGAAACATCCGGCGAGCGCGGTGCCCGAGGGCTACTACACCGTGCCGCTCGACTCGGCGGCCATCGTGCGCCCGGGCAACGACGTGACGGTGCTGACTTACGGCACGACGGTTCACGTGTCGCTCGCGGCGGCGGCGGAGACCGGCATCGACGCCGAGGTGATCGACCTGCGCACGCTGTGGCCGCTGGATCTCGACACGGTCGTCGCGTCGGTGCGCAAGACCGGGCGCTGCGTCGTGGTCCACGAGGCGACCCGCACCTGCGGCTACGGCGCGGAGCTCGTGTCGCTCGTGCAGGAGCATTGCTTCTATCACCTGGAGGCGCCGGTCGAACGCACGACCGGCTGGGACACGCCGTATCCGCATGCGCAGGAGTGGGCGTATTTCCCCGGCCCGGGCCGGGTCGGCGATGCATTGCGGCGAGTCATGGAGGCCTGACATGGGTGTACACGTCATCAAGATGCCGGATATCGGCGAAGGAATCGCCGAGGTCGAGCTGGTGGCCTGGCATGTGGAAGTCGGGCAGACGATCGCGGAGGACCAGCCGCTCGCCGATGTGATGACCGACAAGGCGGCGGTCGAGATTCCGTCGCCCGTCACCGGCAAGGTGATCGCGCTCGGCGGCAGGATCGGCGAGTCGATGGCGGTCGGCAGCGAGCTGATCCGCCTCGAGGTCGAAGGCGACGGCAACCTGAAACCCGGCGCCGACGCGCACGCGAACGAGCCGAAGCAGGCTGTCGCTGCGCCGGCAGCGATGCCGGTCGAGGCACCCGTCGCCGCGCAGGTCGAGGCGCCGGCGCACCGGCCGGCCGGCGCGGACCGTCGTGCGAGCGCCGCACACGCTGCGCCGCGACGGGCCGAGCACGCGGCGCAGCCGCGCGTCGCGCTCGCGCCGGGCGAACGGCCGCTCGCTTCGCCGGCGGTGCGCCAACGCGCGTGGGACATGGGCGTCGAGCTGCGCTACGTGCGCGGCACGGGCGACGCCGGCCGCATCCTGCACGACGATCTCGATGCCTACGTGCAGGCGGGCGGCCCGGCCGGCGTAGCGGCCGCGCACGGCTATGCGCAGCGGACCGACGAGACCGAGGTGCCGGTGATCGGCTTGCGCCGCGCGATCGCGCGCAAGATGCAGGAAGCGAAGCGGCGCATCCCGCACTTCAGCTATGTCGAGGAAGTCGATGTCACCGAGCTCGAGACGCTGCGCGCGGAGCTGAACCGTCGCTACGGCGAATCGCGCGGCCGGCTCACGGTGCTGCCGCTGCTGATCCGCGCGATGGTGATCGCGCTGCGCGATTTCCCGCAGATCAACGCGCGCTACGACGACGAGGCGGGCGTCGTGACCCGCTACGGCGCGGTGCACATGGGCGTCGCGACGCAGACCGACGCGGGCCTCACCGTGCCCGTGCTGCGTCACGCGGAGGCGCGCGATGTGTGGTCGATCTCGGCCGAGATCGCGCGGCTCGCCGACGCGGTGCGCGCAAACCGTGCGCAGCGCGACGAGCTCGTCGGTTCGACGATCACGATCTCGAGCCTCGGTCCGCTCGGCGGCATCGTGTCGACGCCGGTCATCAACCATCCGGAAGTCGGCATCGTCGGCGTGAACCGCATCGTCGAGCGGCCGGCGTTCCGCGATGGCGTGATCGTCGCGCGCAAGCTGATGAACCTGTCGTCGTCGTTCGATCACCGCGTCGTCGACGGCATGGACGCAGCCGAATTCATCCAGGCGGTGCGCGGGCTGCTCGAGCGCCCGGCCCTGCTGTTCGTGGAGTGAGCACAATGCAGAACCTGAATACGACCTTGCTCGTGATCGGCGGCGGCCCGGGCGGCTATGTCGCGGCGATCCGCGCGGGGCAGCTCGGCATTCCGACGATGCTCGTCGAGCGCGATCGGCTCGGCGGCACCTGCCTGAACATCGGCTGCATTCCGTCGAAGGCGCTGATCCATGTCGCCGACGCATTCGAGCAGGCGCGCGAACAGGCCGGCGAGGCGGCACTCGGCATCCGCGTGCGCGCACCGGAGATCGACATTGCGCGCAGCGTCGAATGGAAGGACGGCATCGTCGAGAAGCTGACGCGTGGCGTCGGCGCGCTGCTGAAGAAGCACGGTGTGCGCGTGCTGCATGGCGACGCGCGCGTGATCGACGGCAAGACGGTCGAGGTCGTCGCGGGCGGCGAAACGACGCGGATCGGCTGCGAGCATCTGCTGCTCGCGACGGGCTCCGAGCCCGTCGCGCTGCCGTCGATGCCGTTCGGTGGCCATGTCGTGTCGTCGACCGAGGCGCTGTCGCCCGCCACGCTGCCGAAGCGGCTGGTCGTCGTCGGCGCCGGCTACATCGGCCTCGAGCTCGGCACCGTCTATCGCAAGCTCGGCGTCGACGTCAGCGTCGTCGAAGCGGCGGACCGCGTGCTGCCCGCGTACGACGCCGAACTCGTCAAGCCGGTAGCCGATTCGCTGCTGCGGCAGGGCGTCAGGCTGTTGCTCGGCCACAAGGTGCTCGGCCTCGCAGGCGACGGCGCGGTGCGCGTGCAGGCGCAGGACGGCACCGAGCGGACGCTGACGGCCGATCGCGTGCTGGTCGCGGTCGGCCGCCGGCCACGCGTCGACGGCTTCGGTCTCGAGACGCTGCCGCTCGAGCGCGCGGGCCGCGCGCTGCGCATCGACGATGAATGCCGGACGTCGATGCGCGGCGTGTGGGCGATCGGCGACGTCGCGGGCGAACCGATGCTCGCGCATCGCGCGATGGCGCAGGGCGAGATGGTCGCGGAGCTGATTGCCGGCCGGCGCCGGCGGTTCATGCCCGCGGCGATACCCGCCGTGTGCTTCACCGACCCGGAGATCGTGACGGCGGGCTGGTCGCCCGACGACGCGCGCTCGGCCGGCGTCGACTGCCTGAGCGCGTCGTTCCCGTTTGCCGCGAACGGCCGCGCGATGACGCTGCAGGCGACGGAGGGTTTCGTACGCGTGGTCGCGCGGCGGGACACCCACCTGATCGTCGGCTGGCAGGCGGTCGGACGCGGCGTGTCGGAACTGGCCGCGGCGTTCTCGCAATCGCTCGAGATGGGCGCGCGGCTCGAAGACGTCGGCGGTACGATCCACGCGCATCCGACGCTCGGCGAAGCGGTGCAGGAGGCGGCGCTGCGCGCGCTGGGCCACGCGCTGCACATCTGAGCGCCAGACCGCCAAGCGGGCACCGGATATGCGATCTGCGGCGTCTGGCACATCGACGAGGTTGCGCTCGCCTAACGCGCCTTGAAGAGCGCGGCGAGCACGTCTTCGGCGGGAATCGCGCCGTGCGTCGACGGACGTTTCCTTCGTGACCTGTTCGTGCCGGAGCGCGCAGCTTCCACGCCGGTTTCATCCGGCCGCGCACCCGTATAGATCGCGCGTGGCCGGATGAGTGCCGGGTCTTGACGTTGCTCCAGTGCATGCGCGATCCACCCGACCGTGCGGCCGAGCGCGAACAGCCCGAACGCGGCGCCCACCGGAAGCCGCAGATGCCGGCGCACCGCGACGAGCGCGAAGTCCACGGACGGCTGTTGCCCGACGAGCGAAGCCCCCAGGTCGATGATGTGCCGCCATTTCGGGTGGCTCGGCAGGACGCGCGCCAGCAGCGCGATCGCCCGTACGTCGCCATCGGGGTAGAGCGGGTGTCCGAACCCGGGCAGGTCGTCGCCGCGAGACAGGCGCTCGCGCATCCTGCGTTCGATGTCGTCGTCGCCGAGTTCGTCCCAGAGCGCTTCGCCGCGCGCGGTGGTCGCGCCGTGCCGCCCGCCCGTCAACCCCGCGAGCCCGCCGATGACGGCCGCGCGCAGGCTCGCGCCGGTCGATGCGATGCAGCGGGCCGTGAAGCTCGACGCGTTCAATTCGTGATCCGCGCAGAGCACGAGCGCCATCCGGATCAATTCGGCGCCGCGTTTGTCGACACCCCATGCGCGCGCACATTGCAGATGGATCGGCGCCGTATCGGGCCGTGTGCCGAGCAGGCACGCAGCCATGATCCCGACGAGATCCGCACAGCCCTGCGCCTGCCGTTGTGCGGATTGCTGCCAGATCGCCGTCGGCGCATCCTCGCTCGCGACGGTGAAGCGTAGCAGTAAGGATTCCTCTGCACGTCGGCCATCATAGCGCTTCAACAGCGCGGGCATCGCGGCGGATGACGGCGGCGCGCGATCGCCGAACGCGGCATGTTCATCGCACTGCCACAGCAGCGCCGCGACGGTTTCGACGCTCGCGGTCGCCGCGAGATCCAGCGCGTCGACACCGCGATAGGACAGCCGGCCGCCTTCGATCAACGTGATCGACGACTCGAGGACGGGCGTGCCCCAGTCGAGCGCCGCCCGTGCGACTTCCTTCGGCTTGCGGCCTCGTGCGCGCTGGTTGGCGAGACGCTCGACGTCGCTTGCGAGATAGCGGCTTTCGCGCTGGCCGCCTTTGCTGTCGGCGCGCAGCAGGCCTCGGCTGACGTACGCGTACAGCGTCTGACGCGACACGCCGAGGCGCTCCGCTGCTTCGGTCGAGTTCAGGTAGTTCGGCACCGTGCGCACCGGTCGATCGATGGGTTGACCAGAATAATCAACGTTGACAATTAAAGCGAGCAAAACGATCTTTGATGTACGCAACCGACCCGAGGCCATCATGTACGCCGACGAACAGACCCAAACGACGCTCGCCGACAACGGCGATCCGGTATTCCGTTTCATGTCGGAAATCTGGCGTGCCGTGGACGGCGATCCGGACCACCTGCGCGCGATCGAGCTGACAGGTTCCGGCGATCTGGTTTCCGCGTTTCGCGTGTCCGATCTCGCGACAGCGGCCATTGGCGCGGCGGGCGTTGCCGCCGCCGAGCTGCTGTCTGTCGTGACCGGGCGCCTGCCCGAGGTGCGTGTCGATCGGCGTCTGGCGTCGCTCTGGTTCGGCACGTCGTTGCGTCCGCAAGGGTGGACGCTTCCGCCTCAATGGGATCCGATCGCCGGAAACTATCGCGCGCGGGATCGCTGGATCCGGCTGCACACCAACGCGCCGCATCACCGTGACGCTGCGTTGAGCGTGCTCGGCTGCCGCGCAGACGCGCAGTCGGTTGCGGACGCGATTGCGCACTGGGACGCCACTGCGCTCGAAACGGCGATCGTCGAGCGCGGCGGCTGCGCGGCCACGATGCATACGATGCAGGAATGGGCGGCGCACCCTCAAGGGCAGGCCGTCGCGGCCGAGCCGCTGCTCGAGCGCAGGAAGCACACGAACGGGACGGACGTGCCCGACAGCGGCTGGCAACCCGCGCCGGACCGGCCGCTTGCCGGCATTCGCGTGCTCGACCTGACGCGCATTCTCGCGGGGCCGGTCGCGACCCGCTTCCTGGCCGGCCTCGGCGCCGATGTGCTGCGGATCGATCCGTATGGCTGGGAAGAGCCGAACGTCGTGCCGGAAGTCGTGCTGGGCAAGCGCTGCGCGCGGCTGGACCTGAAGCGCGAGGCGGGGCGCTCGACGCTGGCGCAGCTGATGCGCGACGCGGATGTCGTCGTGCACGGCTATCGTCCCGACGCGCTGGCGCGTCTCGGCTTCGACGCCGACAGCAGAAGGGCGCTGAATCCGGGGATCGTGGACGTATCGCTCGATGCGTATGGCTGGCACGGCCCGTGGTGCGGGCGGCGCGGGTTCGACAGCATCGTGCAGATGAGCACAGGCATTGCGGATGCCGGCATGCGTGCGACGGGCAAGGATCATCCGGTGCCGTTGCCGGTCCAGGGCATCGATCATGGAACGGGTTACCTGATGGCCGCGGCGGTCATCCGCGGGTTGACGGAGCGTTTGCGAGATGGCGTCGCCACGACGGCCCGCGCGTCGCTCGCGCGGACCGCGGCATGGCTCGTCTCGAATCCGGGATCGGTGGCGGATTGCGTGCCGCTCGTGCCGGACGGGCCCGCGGACCTTGCCGCGCATACCGAGCAGACTTCGTGGGGGCCGGCGCGCAGGATCGCGCCGCCGTTGCAGATCGACGGGGCGCCGGTCGCGTGGCCATACCCGGCGAGCGCGCTGGGATCGTCGACGGCGCAGTGGCAGTCGTCGGGCAGCAATCAGACAGGAGCGTGAAATGGAGCAGCTAGTCGTCGCGAGCGGCGGCGGGACCGGCATCGGTCTCGCCACCGCGAAATATTTCGCCGCGCAGCGTGCGCAGGGGGGCGTGATCAGCCGTCCGACGTACTGCGACCGGTCGATTACGCAGGCTGGCCGGGATTCCGCCTGACGATCGCGCCATCTCCGTATTCCCGGAGCACCTTCGCGATGACGACCCGGTAGCCGTCCAGCCAGCGTGCCTGCTTCGATTTCGCTTCGAGGTGCGACGGATGCCGGATCAGTTGCATCAGCGCTTCCTCGGATTCCCAGTAATAGATGTTCTGGATCAGCCCGCTGCCGGCGTTCTCCCAGGTTTCCTCGCCGAGATAGCCCGGAATCGCGCGCGCGGCGTCGGCGATCTGCTGGTCGAGACGATGGAATTCATCGTCGTATTGACCGGCCTTGAAAATGAAGGTGGACGAGTACACGGGCGTTCCGCTGGAGGTGACTGGGACAGCACGGAGTGTACGGCATGCGGGGCCGCAATGAGCGGCATGTCGCGTTCGGGAGCCGGACCGCGGCGCGTTGCGTCCGGTCACGAGGCCGCGTGGTGCGCAGTCCCGTGATCGCCGCCCCCCCGTATTGCATGCCACCGCTCAACGCCCGGTCTTCAACTGCGCCCACAGACGGTTCTGAAGCCGGCGAATTTCCGGCGACACGGGCTTCAGCAGCGTCATCCTGCCCAGCACCTCGTCCGCCGGATAAACGGCCGGATCGCGCGCGATCGCGGGCTTCACATACTGGCGCGCGGCCTTGTTCGCGGTCGGATAGAACACCGTGTTGGTGATCGCCGCATTGACCTTCGGATCCAGCACGTAGTTGATCCACTTCAGCGCGGCGTCCTGATTCGGCGCATCCTTCGGGATCGCCATCATGTCGAACCACAGCAGCCCGCCTTCTTTCGGATTCGCGAACTTGATGTCGTACGGGCGCTTCGCTTCCGCGGACCGGCGGTGCGCGATGCCGACGTCGCCCGAATAGCCGAACGCGACGCAGAGGTCGTTGTTGGCGAGATCGTTGATGTAGCCCGACGAGTTGAACTGCGTGATGTACGGACGCACCTTCTTGAGCACTTCGTACGCGGCGCGGTAGTCGGCCGGGTTCGTGCTGTTCGGGTCCTTGCCCATGTATTGCAGCGTCGCGGCGAATACGTCGACGGCCTGGTCGAGGAACGACACGCCGCAGCGCTTCAGCTTCGCCATGTTGGCCGGATCGAAGACCAGCGCCCAGCTGTCGACGGGCGCGTTGTCGCCGAGCGCCTTCTTCACGGCCTGCGCGTTGTAGCCGATGCCGTCGGTGCCGTACGCCCACGGCACGCCGTACTGGTTGCCCGGATCGGCGTCGGCCACCATCTTCATCAGCAGCGGATCGAGGTTCGACAGATTCGGCAGCTTCGTCTTGTCGAGCTTCCGGTAGACGTCGGCCTGGATCTGCTTGGCCATGTAGTTCGACGTCGGCACGACGACGTCGTAGCCCGAATTGCCCGACATCAGCTTCGCCTGCAACGTGTCGTGGCTGTCGTAGTTGTCGTACCGGACGCGGATGCCGGTCTGCTTCTGGAAGTTCGGGATCGTGTCCGGCGCGATGTAGTCGGACCAGTTGTAGATGTTCAGTTCGCCGGCGGCATGGGCCGGGGTGCCGGACAGTACGGCGACGCCGGAGATCGACGCGATGGCGACGGTTGAAAGGGCGCGGCGAAGCGTTCGAATACGCATGGGGAGTTTCCTTTTCAAGACTTCAATCGGGTTGCCTGATGAGGCGCCCAAGCAGTGCGCGATGCGCAAGGCCGCTGACGAACGGGCGCAGCGGGAATCCACGCGCGAGCGCGATCCGTCACCGGTCATGCGACGCGGTGACGACTCAGGACACCTAAGGACGATGCGACGAGAAAAGAGGCGCTAAGGCAGCAGCGATGCCACGTCGTCGGTATGGATCGCGACGAACGCGCGCGCGGAGACGGCATTGTGGCGACGGACGGAGCGACGGGACAGGATCGTGTAGATCGACAGATGCAGGCGAGGACCATGCAAGCCGAAATTGCCGTCGGAAGGGGATGCCGCGCTGCGCAGACTTCGCGCATCGCCTCGATTCCACCTCACCAGAGGGCCACGGACTCTCACGATTACACTCGACTGGATTGTTGAAAGTATTGAACACCCGAGGGTTCGAACACGACGCGTGTTTCGATTCTCGGGATGACGGCCGTGCCCGGCAATCGTGTTTCGCGGCGCAGCAATTACGGTCTCGTCAATCGAATTGAAAGACTGGATCGGTTCGAAACGTCAGGATATACCGGCATTCAGCATCATCAATAAAATTTTTGTAAGGAGGCGTCGGTATTTTCCCTAGTGAACGGATCGCGCCGGTATTCGATTGGGCCGGCAGCCGAGCGCGAATGGATAACGCAGGACGAGGGGTGTCCACTGATCAATGTGCGTGCAAAGTGATGAGAATATTCAACGCGGCGCGCGCGCTGGCTTGCCGTCTTTCACGGTTCTGGCGGTAACGCGGACGGTTTCCCGTCGACGATTAGCCAGGCATGTACGCGGGATTGAAACCATGCATTCGCATCGGCGCGTGCTGTCCGGTTTTCCAATCGCAATCGGAAGAGCCGCGATCTTTTCGACGCGCATCGCGGCCGGGCACAAAGGATTCGGGATGTCTGCATTTGAAATGCGATCGGCGTCGGAGTCCGACATCGACCGCATCTTCGAAGTCCATCGAGACTCGGTCACGCGGTGGTGCATCATGAACCATTCGCGCAAGTAGCCGACGCGATTCCGGTCGACGTCTCGGTGCATCGAATCGGCACGACGTACGCGACTTTTCCGACAAAGTCGTGACGCGCAGCGGTCGACCCGGTTGCGGGTTCGCGTCGAAGGATGCGTTCGGTTTCGAACCCGACCTGATCATGCAGGCGGCGATCGATCAGACAATCGATGCGATGCATGCGAGCGCCGAGCGTCATTGACAACTGGCTCGTTGTCGTGTCGAAGACCGCCTCGCGCCGGTCGAACCCGGTCGGCTGCCCGTTCTTTGAGCACGCGACTCAAAGCCTTGTGCAGAAAGGGAGGCGGCGGGTTTTCCACATGGTTGTCCAGCGAAACTGTGGATAGTGTGGCGGCGTCGGCCCGCGCATCCGCGAGGCTTGATCCGGGATTTACTCGATTGCACGAACACGCGCGTGCTGCCGACTGCACGATCATCGCCGCTCGTCGACATGTCGTTCATCACGCTGTTGAAAATTACCGAGTAGCGCTTGCCTTCGTGATGACCTTGGGCGAACGCAGCGTTCGATCACGTTGGTGACCATTCTGTGATGATCGAACAGGTGAACCTGTTCACCGCGCGTCGTTTGAAACGTTTCTTCGCGCCGCAACGCTCGTACGCGTTATCCGTTGTCGGCTATCACGCGCCAACTGTCAAACATGGTTAGTCAATCGTCAGCATTTGCAACGAGCGTAACAGTCATCAAGAGTCGGAGATTTCTCGATCGAGGCCCGGTAGAGTGGCTCCACCTGCCGCACGGTGCGGCGAGGAACTCGACGGGCCGCGACGATGCGGCCGGTACCAACACTGTCTTTGGGGAGAAAACCATGAACAAGATTCGTACGATGCTGCTCGGTGCCGCGCTGACGGCGTTCGCGACCTCGGCTGCTTTTGCCCAGACTGCCCAGACGGGCGCACAGGGTTCGGCAGGCGCCGGCCTGAACGTGCAGACGCCGATTCTCGGCGTCGGTGCCGGTGCGCAGGCAGGTGCCGGCGCGAATGCCGCGGGTTCGGGCGCAGGGGCGGGCAACCTCGTCGGCGGCGCGGTGAACGGCGTCGGCAAGGCCGTCGGCGGCGTCGGCGCAGCAGCCGGCAACGTGGTTGGCGGCGCAACGAACGCAGTCGGTTCGGCAGCTGAATCGGCGAAGGGCGCTGCCACGTCGGTAGCCGAATCGGCGAAGGGCGCTGCCACGTCGGCAACCCACTCGGCGAAGCAGCACGTGAAGCACGTCGCGGGTTCGGCGAAGAATCACGCGGAAGGCGCGATGTCGACGGCGGGCGATGTCGTCGGCGGCGCGAAGGCGAAGGCCGGCGAAGCGCTCGATGGCACGGCTGCGGCAGTTCAGGGTGGCGCGTCGGTCGGCTTGAAGGGCTCGGCTTCGGCCCAGGGCTCGTCGATGTAAGCAGTGACATCCTCTGCGGGAGTGCGAAGCCGGAACAGAACTTCGCACTCCCGAGAGCAGGATGAGCAGAGACTGCGGAGATGCAGCCTCAACGCCGGTATGACGGTGGCCTTTCCAGACTGATCGGCGCGGGATTCAGCAGCACCCACGCGACCGCGAGTTCGCACAGGCGCATTGGATCACCGGACTGGCTTTTCACGTTGCCGACGACGGTCGCGGCGTCCTCGCAATCCGATGGCGTCAACGGATTGCCCGCCTGGATGTACGCGAGGAACGCGTCGGCCATCTTGTTGAAATCGGCGTCCCAGTTGCAACCGCCATTGCCTTCAAGCTCGTGGGCTATACGCCCCGACACGCGGATCACTTCGCCCTGGATCGTCGCCGCATGGCCCGATGCGGGGACCAGCAGTTCCCACAGTTCCTGGTGTTGCGCCTGCCACGAATCCGCGCTGACGACGATGCGTGACTGGCCGTCATGCATCCGGCGGCGCGGCACAGGCCGCACATCGAAAAGCGCATAGAGGCGATCGAGCGCGCCGCTTGCAGCACCGACCGAATCCGGATTGAAGCCCGCTCGATGAAACTCGAACCGCTTGCCGATCGCGTCGACGAATTCCTTCATCCGGGGTGTCCGCTGCGCACCGGCATCGAGCAGCGCGACGGCGAGCGGGACCACGCGTTCCAGATCGATGTTGCTGCAGCCGCGCAGCGCCAATTCGAGCGGCGTCAACCGTTCCCTGTTGAGCGCGTCGACGTGAGCGCCCCGCTGAAGCAGCAATCGCGCATGCTCGACGTGATACGAAGCGGCCGCCGCGTGCAACGGCGTGCCGATCGACGCGCTGTCGCTGTTGACGTCGGCGCCGAGTTCCAGCAACACATCGATGCGCCCCCGGCGGCTGCGCGACCTTGCGTGCAGCGGCGTGTTGCCCCGCAGGTCGGTCGCGGACAGGTCGGCGCCTTGCTCGACCAGCCAGCGCGCAAGCGCGTCCGGGCACAAGTCGAATGCGAGCGCCGTCTGTTTGCCGTATCCACCGCGCGCGTTTGGATCGCAGGTATCGAAGACGGCCCGCAGTTTCGCGACGTCGCCTTCCGCCAGCAACTCCTCGAAGTTCTTGGGTAACGATTTCCTTTTCGTGCGGCCAGTGTTGGTTGTTCCCGTCCGGGCGGCAGGAGACGAAGCCGGCGCCGGCGTAGCCGCGCCGGTCTCGGGGCGCTTGCCTGCAGCATCGGTGTCCGTTTCTGACAGCTTGTCTGCCGGCCTGTCTGCCGGCTCCAGCGGCCGGCCTCCGAACAACCGTTTCCACCAGTTCATGGCAGCAATCCTCCGTTCGGCGTCGAAATGTCGTCGTTCGTTCCGCGCGCATCGCGCATGGCCGGTGCAGGCGCGCCGTTGGCGTATCCTTCCACCTTCGGAAACAGACCCGCGCTCGTGCCCGTCCCCGGCAAGAGGCTCAAGCCTATCACTCGCATGACCACACAGAAGGATATCCGCGCCGACATGACATCCGTTGCGTCTGACGATGCGTCTCCCAGCCCGTTCCTCGGCGACCGGATCCGGGGCTTGCGAAAGCGCCGGGGAATGACGCTGACGCAACTCACCGACAGCACGAACCTGTCTGCGGGCTATATCAGCCAGCTCGAGCGCAATCTGGCTTCGCCGTCGGTCGCGGCGCTGGTCAACATCGCGAAGACCCTCGGCGTGACCGTGCAATGGTTCTTCTCGGGCGACAACCCGGTGCCGGTCGACGAGCGCGGCTACGTCGTGCGCCGGGGCGGCCGGCTGCAGATCCAGTACGAGCAGGGCGTCGTCGACGAACTGCTGACGCCGCGCATGGACCTGCAGCTCGAACTGCTCTATACGCGGCTCCCGCCCGGCGCGGAAAGCAGGCAGAGCTATTCGCACGAGGGCGACGAAGTGGGCTACGTGCAATCCGGCCAGCTCGAAATCTGGATCGGCGACGACAAGCACTTCATCCTGGGCGAAGGCGATTCCGTCGCATTCTCGTCGCGCCTGCCGCATCGCTACCGCAATCCGGGCAACGTGGAAGCGGTCGTCATCTGGGCCATTTCGCCCCCGACTTTCTGAGTCGTTCTTCCGCCACGCGCGCGGCCGTCGTTGCGCCGATCGTCAGGAGACGATCGCGCTTCCCCAGCCTTTGCTTGCCATCGGACGCGCGTTTTCGACGGGAGATTCGATGCCGATTCGCGCGGCAGTGTTCGGTCTACTGCACGCCGGGCGCATTCAAGCCCTTGCGCAGCCGGTCAGATCGATTGCGACATCGGTAGAAGCGGCCCGGCGTTGCCGGGCCTCGACAACGATTGCACTACTTCACCGGCGTGAGGACCGGCGCGCCCTTGTTCTTGATCAGAAGCACAATGAATTTTGCCGGTTTCGTGCTGCTGGCATTTCTTCCGACCGTGTGCACGTCCTCCGGGCCTTCGTGGAACGTGTCGCCAGCGTGGAGCGTGACCTCCTTGTGACCGTTCAGGCCCATCACGATGCTGCCGTCGAGCACGTAGACAAAGGCGTGCGCATCGTGACGATGAACGGGATCGACGCTGCCTGGCGGATAATCCACGACGATCATCTGGACTTCCTTGCCCGGATACTCGGGCAGCGGCTCCGTGGTCAGCGGCGTGACTTTGGCTTGCGGTGCGGCGGCGGCCGGCTGAACGGCCATCAGCAGCGACGATACGAGCGGCGCAAGAACAAGCATGATGCGCTTCATGTCGTCACTCCAGGTTGGCCTTGTCGAGCCCGAACATCTTGTCGAACGAGCCGGGCACGATGCGGAATGCGACATTCAGCCGATTCCAGCTATTGATCGCGCCCACGAGGACAGTGAGATCCGACAACTCCTTCTCGGAATAGTGCGCACGGACGCGCTCGTAGAGGTCGTCCGGCACGCCGTGCGGGGGGAGGTGGGTCAGCGCGTCGGTCCATTCCAGCGCGGCACGCTCGCGCGGCGAAAACAGGGGCGACTCGCGCCAGATCGCGACGTGATGAACGCGCAGTTCGCGTTCGCCGTGGATTTTTGCCATCTTGATGTGCATGTCGACGCAGAATGCGCAGCCATTGAGCTGCGATGCCCGAATCTCGACGAGCTCGCGGACCGGCGCCTCGATAGTCGTCTTTTGAAACAACCCGTCGAGCTCGACGAGCTTTTTGGTCAGTTCCGGCGATTGTTGAAAGTAGTTGATACGTTGCGTCATGATCTGTTCTCCTGATCTGTGGAAGCGGTACTACCGAACCTGCGAATAGCGATTCACCGCAGGACCTGTCCGGCAACCATCGTAATCGCGTGCCTCGGGGACCAGTAGTGCCGGGGACGTGCGCACTCTGTTGCCGCTTCGGAACCAATCGCCCGTCGAGTGCAGCGGTCGATCGCACATCGTTGGCGTGCAGTCAGGTCGATACCGAGATGACACTGCAGATTCCCTGCCGCGCCATCTTCGTGTAGGGGCACAGGCGTTCAGTGTCGCGGACAAGACCTTCCGCGACATGCAGGTCGACACCCGGCATGCGGACGGTGACGTTGGCATTCAGCACATATCCGCCATCGACCGGATCACGACCGAACGATACTTCGACGGCCACGGTCGTCTCCCCGATGTCGATCTGCTCACGTTGCGCCAGCAGGCTCAGCGCGCCGTGAAAGCACGCGGCGTAGCCGGCGGCAAAAAGCTGTTCGGGATTGGTGCCGCCGCCCGGGCCGCCGAGTCTGGTGGGCAACCGCAGATCAAGGACGAGACAGCCGTCGTCGGATCTCGCGACGCCCGATGCACGGCCGTGCCCGGATTCGCCTCCAGAGACCATGACCGTGGTCGTATAGAGCACGGCGAATTCCCGCCCGCGGTATTTGTCGAGCAGTGACAGCGGCGGAGGTTGCAACCTCTCATTCTCCATATGTCTCCCGGTTGCTTGTATTGGCCAACGCGAGCGGTTCTCGAACCTTGCGTGTCGAGGCCGTGCGTCGTTTTTCGAAGCGAATCAGCGCAATGGCGCAGGTCTTGCCTGCAAGTCGATCCCCATGACCTCCATCCGAAACACGGGCCAAACGCTCTTGCATGCTAGGCAAAGACGAGTCGCCGCACCAGATCGGCTCGGGATGCATGGTGTTGCCCACTCTGCACCAATAACGCGAGAACGGGGCGATCGGTGGCATCAACCGCTCGACGAATGCAGCGACGGGGCGGATTGGTGCCAATGAGGAACGGGAAAGTGTTCCGATACAGGTCTACCTGCGCATGGGTCCGGCTCCTAGTATTACGGCACGGCAATGCGGCTGATCAGGGGCGCCGACGAGCCATCGATTTCGATAGCGCCCGACGCACGCGCCCCGAATCGTGATTTTCCGTCGCCAATGAAGTGTTGCGAATGCAACGGCAACTGCTTCCGAAAGACGTATTTCGGGCGGGAGCGGCTTTGTCGTCGAACCGGAAGACCGTGACCCACTCTTCGACTTGCGCGTGCAAGCGGCCCATCGGCGACGCGAAATACGACGCACATACGAAATCGGAGGCTTGCGATGGAAACGTTGAATATCGATTGGCTGATGACTTCGCTGGCGCCGATTCGAACCGAACCCGGCATCGAAGCAGGCGCTCATCTCGTCAGCGAGCGCGAAGGGTATGCGCACCACGGAATCTACGCGGGAAACGGACTGGTTATTCACTATGGCGGCTTTCATCGTTCCACCAGGCGGTGCCCGGTGGAATGCATCTCGTTGCGTCGCTTCGCGGCGAACAAAGGCATCCGTGTTCAACTGGAACCGGAGGCCGTTTATACCGGAATGACCGTTGTCGAGCGGGCCCGGTCGCGCCTTGGTGAAGACCGATATCAGCTTCTGACGAACAACTGCGAACACTTCTGTACATGGTGCGTACAAGGCGTCGGACGCAGTGAGCAGGTACGCCGTGGTTTGAGGAATCCGTGGATGGGCATCAGAACATTGTTCGCGTTTGCGAACGAGATGCTTGTTTCTCGCGCACGCATGACGTCGTGTCGTCGCGATGAAAAGCGCTCGAATCACGCTGCGCTGCTGCCGATACCGGACCGAACCCGAATAGCGTTTTTTCTGCAAACGGTTTTCTTTGCCTACTACGTGACGAGACGAGCAATGAACATTTTTTCAATCGCCGGGCGACACACGTCACGCGTGTTCAAGTCGGGGGTGCCGGTGCTCGTCGCGACCGGGTTGTCGGCGTGCGTGAATTATGCGGGCATTCATGGCGATGCCGCGATGGCTGATCCGCAGCAGTATGCGACCCAGCAGAGTCTTCCGTTCGAGCGAGGCCATTGGCCCAACGCCAATTGGGCCGATCAGTTCGGCGACGGCCAACTGAAAGCACTGGTTGACGAGGCGCTGAGAAGCAGCCCGACGCTCGATCAGGCGCGTGCGCGCGTGGCTGCCGCGCAGGCTTATAGCGAATCCGCGCATGCGGGAACGATGCCGCGCGTCGACGCCAGCTACGCGCTCACACGTCAGCAATTTTCCGGAACGGCACTCGTTCCGCCACCATATGGCGGGTCATGGCAGACGGAGAACCAGGGCATCCTGAGCGCTTCGTATGAACTCGACCTCTGGGGCAAGAAGCGCGAGGCGCTGAAGGCGTCGGTGTCCAGGCTTCAGGCGAGCCGCGCCGACGAGGAAACGGTCAGGCTGACGCTCACGACGTCGATCGCGCGCACCTATAACCAGCTTGCACGCCTGTACATGTCGCATGACATCGCGGAACAGGAGATCGATCGGCGCGAGCAGATCGATCGCATCACCGCAGGTCGTATCGCGACAGGGCTCGACACGCAGGTCGAGCGTGAGACCGCACGCGCGAATCTCGCGACGAGCCGCGCCGCGATGAAATCGCTCGATGGTCAGATTCTCGCGACGCGCTATCAGACCGCCGCGCTGCTTGGCGCCGGTCCCGATCGCGGTTTGCAGATCGCGCGCCCGGCGCTCGGCATGGGCGACGAGGTTCGTCTGCCCGGCAATTTGCCTGCGGATCTCGTGAGCCGGCGCCCCGACATCGTGGCCGCCCGGTGGAGCGTCGATGCGATCGCGCACGACGTGAAGGAAGCGAAAGCCGAGTTCTATCCCGACATCAACCTGAGCGCCGCGATCGGCCTCGATGCGTTCGGCTTCGGTCGCTTCCTGACGGCGGCGAGCCGCACGGCATCGGTCGGCCCGGCGATCCACCTGCCAATCTTCGACGCGGGTGAACTCCGCGCGCAACTGAAGGGACGCTACGCCGACTTCGATTACGCCGTCGCGACCTATAACCAGGCGCTCGTGACCGCATTGACCGAAGTCGCCACGCAAATCGCCGGCGTGCGTTCGACGGATGCGCAGCTTGTCGATGCGCAGACTGCGCAACAAGCCGCACTGAAAGCCGCCGAGCTGGCGCTCGCGCAGTACAAGGCCGGTCTCACGAATCAACTGACCGTGTTGAACGCCGACGTCAATGCGCTTTCCGCGAATCAGAGCGTCGCGAATCTGCGCATGAACCGCCGCGATCAGCAGATTGCGCTGGCGTCCGCGCTGGGCGGCGGCTTCGTCGACATGTCGTTCGTGGACTCGGGGGCCGCGGCACGCGCCGATGTGTCCGCATCCGACACACGTGCCGTCGCCGCGCGCTGAGCGGCTATCCATCGAATCTGCCTGGAGAATTGAAATGAGCGAAATCAACCCGCCGGTTCGCAAACCGGTCGATGCCGCGCGCGTGAATCATGACCCGTCGCCCTCTGGAGGAGACGATGTCGCAAGCGAACCCGCTGCGCGGCGGCGCAGGCTGCTGTTGGCGTTGCTCGGCGTGGCGGTCGTCGCGTCGTCGGTCGCGTATGGCGTGTACTACCTGACGTATGCGCGCTACCACGAATCCACCGACGACGCATACGTCAGCGGCAACCTCGTGCAGTTGACGCCACAGGTGGCGGGCACCGTCGTCGCCGTGAATGCCGACGATACGCAGATCGTGAAGGCGGGCGATCCGGTCGTCACGCTCGACAACGCCGATGCGAAAGTCGCGCTCGGCAATGCCGAAGCGACGCTGGGTCAGACCGTGCGGCAGGTGAGCAGTCTTTACGTGAACAACGATCTCTACGGCGCGAACGTCGCCCAGAAGCAGTCCGATCTGGGCCGCGCTCAGGACGATCTGCGCCGCCGCCAGGCTGTTGCCGGTACGGGCGCCGTGTCGGCCGAAGACATCGCGCACGCGCGCGAGACCGTGACGGCCGCGCGGGCCGCGCTCGACGCCGCGCGTCAACAGGCGGAAGCCAACCGCGCACTGACCGGCCGCACGACGATCGACCAGCATCCGAATGTGCAAGCCGCCGCGTCGAAAGTGCGCGATGCGTATCTCGCCTACGCGCGCAACGTACTGCCCGCGCCTGTCACGGGCTATGTCGCGAAGCGTTCGGTTCAGGTCGGCCAGCGTGTGTCGCCGGGCACCCCGTTGATGGCGATCGTGCCGCTCGACGGCGTGTGGATCGATGCGAACTACAAGGAAAGCCAGTTGCGCAACATGCGCATCGGTCAGCCCGTCACGCTGACGGCCGATGTGTATGGCGGCAAAGTCAAGTATCACGGCCGCGTCGTCGGCTTCTCGGCGGGCACGGGAAGCGCGTTCGCGAGCTTGCCGGCGCAGAACGCGACGGGCAACTGGATCAAGATCGTTCAGCGTCTGCCCGCGCGCATCCAGCTCGACCAGAAGGAACTCGAAGTGCATCCGCTGCGTATCGGCCTGTCGATGGACGTCGATGTGGATACGCGCGACAACACGGGCCCGAAGCTCGGCGCGGCGATGAATACGTCGTATCGCACGGACGTGTTTGCCGCATACGGCGCGCAGGCCGATGCCGAGATCGAGAAGATCATTGCGCAAAACATCGTCATCGAGCATGCGGGGCAAACGGGGCACGTCGTATCGTCGACCACCTCCGCAAAGCGCGACGCAAGAGACACGCGCGGCGCAAAGCTGCGCGCAAGCTAAATCGCCGCCCGGCGCGCGCTTCGCAGTCGCGTTCCGGGTGATTCAATCGTCAGACTGGCCCGATCGATACGCCGGGCCGGTCGAACCTCCAGAGTGAAAGCGAGATGAATTCCTCAATGCAAACTGCACCGCCACCGCTGACGGGCGGAAAGCTGGTTCTTGCGACAATCGCCGTCGCGCTCGCGACGTTCATGAACGTGCTCGATTCATCCATTGCCAATGTTGCAATTCCAACCATCTCGGGAAACCTCGGCGTATCCGTCGACGAAGGCACGTGGGTGATTACGCTCTTCTCGGCGGCCAATGCCGTCGCGATACCGTTGACAGGCTGGCTCACGCAGCGCGTCGGACAGATCAGGTTGTTCGTGGCCGCCATCGTGCTGTTCGTGTTTTCGTCGTGGTTGTGCGGCGTCGCGCCGGACCTGCTCGTGCTGCTCGCCGCGCGCGTATTGCAGGGGGTCGTCGCAGGGCCGCTGATTCCGCTTTCGCAAGCGATCCTGTTGGGCTCGTATTCGAAGGAGAAAAGCTCGACCGCGCTGGCGCTTTGGTCGATGACCGCGACAGTCGGCCCGATCGCCGGTCCCGCGCTGGGCGGCTGGATCACCGACAGCTACAGCTGGTCGTGGATCTTTTACATCAACATTCCCGTCGGCCTGTTCGCGGCCGGCGTAACGTGGATGATCTATCGCGACCGGGAGACACCCGTGCGCACGCTTCCCATCGACAAGGTCGGCCTGATGTCGCTCATTGTGTGGGTCGCGTCGCTGCAGATCATGCTCGACAAGGGCAAGGATCTCGATTGGTTCAATTCGCCCGTGATCTGCACGCTTGCCGTCATCGCTGCCATCAGCTTCCTGTTCTTCCTGATCTGGGAATTCACGGAGAAGAACCCGATCGTCGATATTCGCCTCTTCGCGGTGCGTAATTTCCGCGGCGGCACGATTGCGATTTCAGTCGCGTATGCGGTGTTCTTCTCGAACCTCGTGATCCTGCCGCAATGGATTCAGGGCTATCTGGGCTATCGTTCGGTGGACGCCGGACTCGTGACAGCACCGCTCGGGATCTTCGCCGTGCTGCTTGCACCGTTGATGGCGAAGATCATGCCGAAGTCCGATGCACGGGTGCTCGCGACGCTGGCCTTCGTCGGTTTTGCGGGCGTGTTCTTCATGCGCTCGCATTACACGACGAGCGTCGACCCCTATACCCTGGTGCTGCCGACGCTGTTGCAAGGTATTCCCATGGCGCTCTTCTTTACGCCGCTTACCGCGATCATCCTGTCGGGGTTGACGCCCGACAGGATTCCGGCGGCCGCCGGCCTGTCCAATTTCGTGCGTGTGTTCGCGGGCGGCGTCGGCACGTCGTTGATCTCGACCGGGTGGAACGACCGGACGATCCTCCACCATGCCCGACTCGCCGAGCAGTCGAGCGTGAACAATCCCGACTATATGAGCGCGATCGCGCAGCTCCACGCGACGCTCGGCGGCAGTACGGATCAGGCCGCGACGTTCTTCGAACGCGCGCTGAATGCGCAGGCAGCGATGCTCGCGCTGAACGATATCTTCTGGCTGTCGTCGATCATCTTCATCGTAATCATTCCGCTGGTCTGGCTCACCAAGCCCGGCAAGGGCGGTGGTGGGGTAGCGGCAGGGGCGCACTGAGTAAGGTCACTTCGAATCGCATGGTGATGATCACTCGTACGCCGTCGAGCCAGAATGCGCCAAACCCGCGAGGATCGATCCCAAGGTGGTGTCCATAATTTTCGAATTGATGGACACCACTTGGTCAGAGCCGATGGGGAAGCCGGGCTGTCTCGAACGACGCCCAAATCACGATCCGGAATTGCGGCGTCGTCTGGCGATGGCTGTTGACTAGCCTGGCGTTTCGGTCGCCAGATTGGCTCGGGAGTTCCGGGCAGCTGACTGTCGGATGCGTGCGGTTAGCGTTGTTCGACGACCGCTTCAATTTCCACTGCAAAACCGCGTGGCAACGAGCCCACCCCGATTGCCGATCGGGCATGTACGCCACGGGCCCCCAGAACCTGAACAAACAAATCCGATGCGCCATCGATCACCTCGGTGTGTTCAGTGAAATCCGGGACGGCATTGACCATTCCAAGCACTTTAACCACCTGATCGAGCTGTTCGAAGCCTCCGAGCGCCTCCTTCATCACCGCAAGGAGGTAGATAGCCGCCTCGCGTGCATGGTGCTGCGCTTCGGTAACGCTGATCTCGGCGCCCACTTTGGGAACAGGCTCTCCCGGAGCGCGAAGGGGATAACCTTTGCCCGACAGATAAATCGTCTTTCCATGCTTCACGTAAGAGGCAAAGTTGCCGCGCGGCGTGACTATCGCGGGAAGCGTGATGCCCAGTTCGCGAAGGCGTTGTTCGACATTGCACATGAGTGGGGCCCGTCAGGAATTACCGTTGGAACGCACGCGATCATTCTACGGCATCGATCACGCCGGAGGGGCGCATCCGGTTCAGGGTACCCGATCGCGGGCACGTGCTCACATGGTCTGCACGGACTTCCGCCAAGGTCCGGAAATCATGCGTCGTGCGAACACGAATGAAGGGCTGGGACCGCTGAGCCGCTTACGACACAGGCGCGACGACGTTCTCAATGCAGTGCCTTGCCATCTGCGTACAAGGGAAAAGTCGTTTGGTGTCGGGAAGAGGCTTGAAACCGGGAGTGCAAAGGTCGTGGCGCCGTTTTAGGATACACGAGGCAATGGAGGCGCTGTCCGTGGCCGAGCAGATCGCCGGCCTGGCAGGCCGGAAACGGCGCGCTACCCGGCTACTCTGGCGCTTGGGGGCGCCACTGCAGTCAATGCGTGAAAAGTTTCCGTTCGTCACCACCGATTGCCGCGTCGTTCATCGCGATCATCGGCTCGACGTCGAAGCCCGCGACGCGCCATGCATCGATACCGCCGGTGAGCGGCAACGCGAGCTTGACGCCGGACAGCCGCAACTGCTTGGCCACCGACACCGCAGACACTTCGTGCGGGCACGCACAATAGATGACGAGCGTCCGGTTCGTTCCATAGCACGCCATGATCTGCCGGTGCTTTCGTTCATCGGCAATCACGGCGCCTGGAATGACAAACGGATCGAGCATTCTTCGCTCGGTGGAGCGGATATCGATCACAACCGGCCGCGGATGGTTCGCGAGCAATGCATGCAATTCGTCCGCGCTGATCCGTGCCTTCCCGAGCGCGTTTGCCAACATCTGTCTGCGACAGTAGCAATACAGGACATACAGCACCGGTGCGATGGCGATCACGATGAGCGCACGCCAGCCGAGACGGGCGACAAGGGCGAAAATCACGTCGATCTGGGAAGCGAACAGTGTGCCGATAGCCAGTCCGATCGACGCCCACAGCGCAATGCCGGCGCAATCGTGCAAGACAAAGGAGCGCAACCTGACGGCCATCGCGCCGCACAGCGGAACGGCGACGAGCGACAGGCCGGGTACGAACCTCGCAACAACGAGCACGCGGACGCCCCAGCGCCCGAAAAAGCGCTCCGTTGTCCTGACGCACGTTTCGCGCGACTGCGACAATTTGCAAACGGTATGAAGCGTGCGCTTGCCGTACCGTTTGCCGCCCTGAAACCAGACCAGGTCGCCGAGCAAGCCGCCAATCACGGCGGCGCCCAGTATCGTCGAGAAATGCAGCAACGTCGACGACGCAACGTGCGTGACGAGCGCAATGCCTGCCCCTACCGTGATCAACGTCGGTATGGCAGGCAGAGGCAGGCCAAGCGAAGACCCGAGCACGTTCAGGAAGACGACCAGCGTGCCGTACCTCGCGATCATTTCATGCGACATCATGGTGCTCTCCTTGAGGCTTGCACATATCCGACCTCGAAGATCGTTCGCTACCTGACGACGGACAGTTCTTCCTGCGACGCGTGTTTCGATACCGGCAAAACGTCCTTGCCCAGGCCGTCGATTTCGTTGACGTCCTGCCGATAGCGGTGCACGTCCCGCGTGACGAAGCCGATTTCCCGGCTCGGAATCTCGAACCACTCCGGGTGTCCGAACGAACGCCGAATATCCTCGAGACCGCTCGCCCAATGCTCGCGCATCGTATCCTTGCTGAATTCATAGTCCTTGTAGTGCCCCTCGAACGTCTTGTTCTTGTAGATCAGGTGCACGACGTTCACCGCACTGCCATCCGCCGTCTTCTGCGCCTCTCGCAACAACGGGTGCGCAAGCCGCACATCTTCGGGAATATGTTCGAGCAGCGCCTTGATCATCTGCGCGTGCTTCTGGTTCTGCGACATGAACGCCGTGATGGCTCGCGTGCGGCTTGAATACTGAATGTCCTTGGTGCGCTCGCTGACATCGAGGAAGTCGCCCGGCAACTTGCCTCGCGAGCTCCACAGATCGATCTGGAAAACGAGCGTGTCCTTGTGCTGGCTTTCCCGGATGATCTCGGTGAGTGGCGTGTTGGAAACCAGTCCCCCGTCCCAGTAGAACTCGCCATCGATCTCGACGGCCGGAAAGCCCGGCGGCAGTGCGCCGGAGGCGATGAAGTGCTCCGGCGCCAGACGCATTTTCGAATTGTCGAAATAGACGAGATTACCCGTTCGCACGTTGACTGCCCCGACGGATACGCGAATGTTCCCGTCATTGATGCGATCGAAGTTCGCGTACCGCAAAAGCGTTTCACGCAACGCCGACGTGTCGTAATAGCTGACCTGATCGGGGCGTTTCCTGCCGAACCCTGCGAAAGGCACACGCATGCGCGGAGAGAAGAATCCGTTCTGACCTTCCATCAGTGTGCGCGTTGCGGCCCATGCGCTCGACCACCTGCGCCCCATGTCTTCAAGTCCGGACCACGCCGACATGTACGCGCCGACGTGTGACAGCGGATCGGTCGGCTGACTGATGGTGTTCCAGAAGCCGCGCAGCGCTTCCGCTCGATCCGCGGGCGGATTGCCGGCGATGATCGCCGTGTTCAGCGCACCGATCGATACACCGGCGATTCGCGTCGGTTCCACACCGACTTCGGCCATACCTTCGTATACGCCGGCCTGGTATGAGCCGAGTGCGCCGCCGCCCTGCAGCACGAGCCCGATTTCGTCATAGGCGGGGAGCTTGATGCGATGGGGCTGCGTCAGCTTGTTTCGCTGGCTCGAATACATGGTGTTCTCCTTACTGCATGAACCAGCCGTGGCTGACAACGATCGATTGTCCGGTGAGCGCGTTCGACTCGAAGCCGGCAAGGAACGCAACGGTGTTCGCGACATCCGCCAGCGACGTGAATTCGCCGTCGACCGTCTCCCTCAACATCACGTCCCTGACGACCTGCTGTTCGGAGATACCCAGGGCTTTCGCCTGCTCGGGGATCTGCTTGTCGACCAGCGGGGTTCTGACGAAACCCGGGCACACGACATTGGCACGTACGCCACGCGGGCCGCCTTCTTTCGCGACAACCCGCGCGAGGCCGAGCAACCCGTGTTTCGCGGTCACATAGGCGGACTTCAGTGGCGAGGCCTCGTGCGAATGCACCGAGCCCATGTAGATCACCGTGCCACCCTTGTTCGACGCATACATATGCCTGATGGCGGCCCGGGTCGTCAGGAACGCACCATCGAGGTGAATGGCCAGCATCTTCTTCCAGTCGGAAAATGCGTAGTCCTCAATCCTGTTGACGATCTGGATGCCTGCGTTCGACACGAGCACGTCGATTCCGCCCAGCCGGTTCACCGTTTCGGCCAGGCCCGCATCGACGGCTTCCTCGCTGGTTACGTCCATTGCGATTGCCAACGCTTTCCCACCGTTGGTAACGATATCGTCGGCAACCTTTCGCGCAGCCTCGAGGTTCAGATCCGCGATCACGACCGTCGCGCCGTCTGCCGCGAGCTTGCGCGCGCACACCGCGCCGATGCCGCTTGCTGCGCCCGTAACGAGCGCGACCTTGTCATTCAGTGCCATACGTCCTCCGGGAGCTTACTGGTTGACCGCGAGTTTCAACGACTCGGCGGGGGCGAGATAGTCATAAGCCACTTCGCCGATATCGAGCGTGAGATTTGCAATGACGTGGCGCGCGCCGATCACCTTGCGAACCGGCAGCTCGGCAACCGATGCGAGTGCGTGTGGATGCAGTTCGAGCGCGGCGGGCCCCTCCCATGCGCCGATCACGTCGACATCGCGCAGGAAGAAACGCACCAGTTCGCAGATGCGAGCCGAGCCATCGACGTGCGGAATGACCTTGAGCAGATAGTTGGGTGTGTCGGCGAGCTTGCGGCGCTCGGCCGCCGTGTCAAGGGCGCGATACTTGTAGCCCATCGTTCCGGTGGCGATGCGCTGCGTTCCGTAGTCGAGCGTGCCGAGCAGCGTGTCCTTGCCATCGACGCAGAGCTTCGGCGTGGCCAGCTTCTTGGGAAATCCCCAGATTTCGCGTCCGGCTGCAATCGGGCCTTCATCGTCGAGGTACATCGCATGCGTGAAGTTGGCTCGATTGCCGTCCTCGTCCAGAACGGAGATCACCTGGCCGCTTTCCGTGTAGTCACCGAATCCTGACGAATCGGGCATGCGAATGAACTCGTAATGGACGATGGCCTTGTCGACCGTCAGCGGGGCCGGGACGACGGCCCGGAGGGCGTCCATGTCCGTCTCGTACGAGATGATGAAGTACTCCCGATTGATGAAACGGAAGGGCGGACGCGGATACGCCGGGTTGTGCACGGGCATCGCAAACGCGTTGTTGCGGATTTCTTCTTCTGTCACGGATCGTTCCTCGGTTGGTGAGGTGCTGTGTCACACCCGTCACGGCAGCCTTTGCTGCCGCGGCCAATGACGAGCGAAGGCGCAACGCGGCAAAGACTTGCCGCGCGCGTTCGCACGTTTCTCTTGCGGTGCCGTGTTTGTTTCCCGGATTGCAGCAGGCAGCATGAACGGCCACCGTCAGCGCCAAGCGTAGGCGATGTGGTCTTGCGGCAGTAGCGTCGCAAAGGACCTCACCATGTTGTCTCTGCGGCAACAATCGACGACGGGGGGATTGCGCGGCAAATGATCCAGGTACGGCAAACGATGCCGTGCGAAAGAAAGCATCGAGGGGCGGGCGCGCAGCATGTCTTTCCCGCGGGCCGGTGACGGGTCGACAGACGCCGGACTCCCTATAGCGCAATGATCGTGTGGCTCGCCGGATCGCCGGCATGTTCTCCGAGCATCGCTTTCAGATCGCGCTCGATCGTGCTGCACAGCGTTGAAATGGGAACATCGTTTGCGCCGCCTTCAAACGGATTCTCCGTGCTTTCGCCAACCTGCTCGAGCGATGTGTACATCCACGAAACCGCGACACTGCATGGCACCACCAGCCATACCATGTTGCCGTGCATGAAGCCGATCACGCCATCATTCAGCCGGTTGAATTCGTTCAGAAGCCCGAACGGAAGGGACAGGCAAAAGAATCGTACGAACAGGGAGCTGACGGTCGCGTACTGACGCGGATAGGGGAAGTTCTTGAAACGTTCCGCTCTTGACTGGAGATCAATGAAGTCTCCGATCGTTTTTTGAAGCTCCATGTAAAAGTTCGAATTCAGTTGGCCGGCCATGTGAAGCGTCTTGAGCGAAGTGCCTTGCAGGCTCAGCACGAACGTTGCGATGGAAGCAGAAGAGAGCGCCTGTGCCGTTTCACAGGGAGACAGGTATTTTGGCAATATTTCCTTGATGTCTGTTTCCCACTCCGGAACGCGATAGAACCGACGGTACTCCGCATTGGAGCGTTGGTTCGTGCTTTCCCAGATACGGGAGCGACGCAGGTCATATCGCAGTGCGGTCAGCCAGGCGAGGTGTCGATATACCAGTTCTCGGGAAATCTCGTCGTCCGTGACAAAATCGCGCGCGATTTGACCCCAGCGACGGCTTTTGCTCAAGATATCCGTCCAGATTTCCAGCGCGTCCATTGCCCTGTTGTACGTTTGAACGTTCTTGAAGCCGACGATAAACGACGTCGCAGTTCCTAGAAGAGCGACGATCGTCAGAGGTATCGACAACCATGTAACGGAAAAGAATTTATACAGAACAACCGGCACGGAACCGAAAATAAGAAGTTCGTAAATTTTCCAGCGAGTCCAGATCAGGAATTCCGATAATTTGTACGATTTTCCGAGATGCATTTTATTTTCCTCATCGCTAATTCAGGTGGGTGTCGAAGATGGCGTTTTGGTCGCGTGTGATCTTCCATCACGCATCATGCCTGCGATCGATTCAGGCGGCATGTGATCGATTGGTGCCGAAGAGGCAACATCGTGAGCACGATTGCGGATCTACTGCGCAATGCCGCGTCGACCTACGATGACTTCGTGCGGTCGATTGCCGCCAACGACATCCGTCGGGCGAGCGTGTCGG